>NZ_JAFGYZ010000034.1:0-53481 GCF_017491585.1 Pseudomonas sp. 58(2021) | reverse complement strand
CGACCAGATGCGCCCGCTCGTAACGCAGCAGCAGCGAACGACCGGCCCCGTTATCCAGGCGCTGAATCCGGTCGGAATGATCCCGATGCACCGTCAGACGATTCGCATAGGCATCGCTGACAGCGGTAAGACGTCCAGCCCGAAAGTGATAAAACCGCGCCGCGTCCCCCGCCAGCGCGACGATCAGTTCCTCCGGCTCGTCCCCGAGAAAAGTCGCCGCCCGCGACAAACTGTTGTGAATCGCCGGCCGCTCGACGCTCGGCAATGGAAACCGCGTGCGCCGGTTCTCATGGTCAACCCAGACCACCGAAGCACCATCGACCTCCAGCCGATGCGCCAGCGAATGACTCCAGCCAAACCCCAGCCCGACATCGATCTCGGCTGCACTGGTGCGATACAAGCGGCTGAACTCGAACGGCAACAGCCCGTCGAGCACGCCGTCGGTCAGCGTCAGCAACTCCTCACCGGTGACCATCGACACCGGACAGCCGTTGGTACAGGTCCGCGGCGCACAATCGGCGCTGGCGCCGTTGGGGTTTTTAGCCTGCTCCGAAGCATCATCCCGAGGCTCATGCCGTTCCATGCGCGTCATGGCGTGGGACTTGTCACGGGCAATGGGCGCCGGATTGGGCACCGTCAGCACCAGCGTATCCGCCGTGCGGACTTCCAGCGGAATGGCCGGTGTCGGGCGCAGCGGCGCCGGGCGTGCATTGACCATCAGCGGTTTCAAAGCGCTCGCATGTCGGGTCAGATCGGGCGCCGAGGTCAGCTCTGCCAGCCGCAACGCCGACGCCGCCAGCCATTCCCGCGCACGCGGCGACTTGACCTTGCCCAATACCTTTGTGCTCAACCGCAGCGGCACACCCATGCCACCCGACACACACATCAACAGAAAGCCGACCAGCAGTTCGGCCCTGACCTCAGCCACCACCTCGGCCAGAAAGTGCGGCGGCAGCATCTTCAGCCAACTGGTAAAGGCCGCCAGATAAATGAACAACAACGGCTCATCGCTGAGCATCAGCAGACCATTGGCGATGGCCTCGGACGACGCGGTGAGCAGGGCATCCAGTTCAACAGCGGAAAGGTATTGCAGAAGCTTTTCGCTGTTGGCCTGCAAGTCGGCGAGCAGGGCAAACAGTTGCTTCACGTCATCCCAGACACCATTCAGGGCCGTTTCGAAACCGCGCCAGTCGGCCTGCTGCAACTGACCGTAACGCTCGGTGAAACCGGCGCTGGAAAACTCCGTCCACTGCGGTTGAAATCCTTTCCATTCCTCGCGCAGCCAGCCTTCCAGGCCATCGATAAGGCCCTGATACGAGGCATACAACGCCTGGATATGCGCGTTGGAAACATCGGGAAAGAAGGTGATGCGATAACGCTGGCCCCGGTCGCAATCGTCGACCTTGAGAATGCCACTGGGGCCGATGGTGTAATGCAGCGGTTCGCCGAACTTCAGGACACCATCGACATCGGAAATGACCGGTTCCAGGGTCACCGGCGTGTCGCCGATCGGAACGAAGCGCGCTGCTTCGAACATGTGCACCAGCGTCATGGAGCCAGTGGCGGAACACATGGCCACGGAGGAACTGATGGGCTTTCGGCTGGCCACGGGTGCACTGAGCCGCACATCGTTACCGACCTCGAACACCTGATCGACATCCAGCGCGGTGCCTGTCCAGAACTGCTCGGCCCAGCTTTCATAGTTGTTGAGGCAGAGGCGGAACTCCTGAAACAGCGTTTCGGCGTCGGGCTGGTCAGGGTTCAGCGCAGCGACCACCAGCAAACCAATGCTGTTGTTCAGGGTCAGGAGTCGATCGGATGGAAGCATTCGCAGTCACTCGCGCGCATCAAGGGAATGGCGCGAAACTTTGCGGGGGATCAAACAGGAAAGAAGTCGGGCAAGTAGGCGATGTCTGTAGGGCGATTCTCTAAATGTGCCTGGCAACGTTCGGCGGACAACCGACATTCCCCGTTGCTCAACCTCGGCTGGGCTCGCTATGCTGCTGAACCCATTAATCAGATCCGAGCAGCGGCGCTACCCACGCCGCCCGGGATATCTTTGATAACGGATCCGATGATGAATGCACCGCTGAAGGCGTTCGGCCCGATCAAGGCCGTGATTTTCGACATGGACGGTTTGCTGCTGGACACCGAGGGCATTTACACCGAGGTCACCTCGCTGATTGCCGAACGTTACGGACGCACGTTCGACTGGAGCATCAAGCAGAACATCATCGGTCGCGGTGCCGGCGATCTGGCGCGCTACGTGGTCGAAGCGCTGGACCTGCCGATCACCGCCGAAGAGTTTCTGGTGATTCGCGAGCCGCTGATGCGCGAGCGCTTTCCCACCGCGCAAGCGATGCCGGGTGCCGAGGAACTGATCCGCCACCTCAAAGCGCACAACATTCCGATTGCCGTCGGCACCAGTTCGTCGCGCCAGTCGTTCGGTCAGAAAACCACGTTGCACCGCGACTGGTTTGCGTTGTTCGACTTCATCGTCACCGCCGACGATCCGGAAGTCGGCGCTGCCAAGCCTGCACCGGACATTTTCCTCACCGCCGCTCGCCGCCTGGGTGTGGCACCGGAAGATTGCCTGGTGTTCGAAGACTCACCGTTCGGCGTGACAGCCGCGAAAGCAGCCGGCATGACCGCCATCGCCATTCCCGATGCCGCCATGGCCGATGAAAAATACGCACACGCCGACGGGATTCTTCGTACGTTGAAAACCTTCACACCGAGTGCCTGCGGATTGCCGGCGCTGGATTGGGCCTGATCAAACCGCCGACATAAAAACGCCGCCCCTCCTTTAACAGAGGGGCGGCGTTTTTCGATCACACGAAACAATCAGGCGCCGAAACCACCGTCGATGGTCAGGCTGGCACCGGTGATGTAACCGGCTTCCGGGCCTGCAAGGTAGGCGACGAAGCTGGCGATTTCCTCGGCTTTGCCGTAACGACCGACCGCCATCAAAGGGATCAGGCTGTCGGCGAACTCGCCATGAGCCGGGTTCATGTCGGTATCGACCGGGCCAGGTTGCACGTTGTTGATGGTGATGCCGCGTGGGCCGAGGTCGCGGGCCAGGCCTTTGGTCAGGCCGACCAGTGCGGACTTGCTCATCGCATACACGCTACCACCGGCGAAGGGCATGCGGTCGGCGTTGGTGCTGCCGATGTTGATGATGCGTGAGCCTTCGCCCATGTGTTTGGCGGCTTCCTGGCTGGCAATGAACACGCTGCGCACGTTGATTGCCAGGGTCTGGTCGAAGTCTTCCAGCTTGAAATCTTCCAGCGGCGCGACGGCCAGCACACCGGCGTTGTTGACCAGGATATCGAGGCGGCCAAAGGTTTCGACAGTGGCGCTTACGGCGTGACGGATGGCGCTGGCGTCTGCACTGTCGGCCTTGATCGCCAGGGCTTTGCCGCCGGTGGCGGTGATGCTGTTTTGCAGTTCTTCAGCCTTGGCGGCGGAGCTGACGTAGGTAAAGGCAACCGCGGCGCCTTCAGCAGCCAGGCGTTTGACGATGGCGGCACCGATGCCGCGAGAGCCGCCTTGAATCAGAGCGACTTTACCGCTGAGGTGTTGAGTGGTCATGTTCGATCTCCAGAAATTTCAAGGCAGGCTGCCTTGGTGTGGTGTCGAGTATCTGCCCCTCGCCACCAGGCGAGTAGACCGTGGTTGCTATAGTCTGTGTAAACCAGAAGTTTAGAGTGGCGGCCATGGAAACCTTCAGCAGTATCGAATGCTTCGTGCGCAGCGCCGAAGTCGGCAGCTTTGCCGAGGCCGCGCGACGCCTGAGCCTGACACCGGCCGCCGTGGGCAAAAGCGTGGCGAAACTGGAAGCGCGCCTCGGCGTGAGGCTGTTCCAGCGTAGCACCCGTCGGTTGACCCTGACGGAAGCGGGTCAATTGTTTCTGAGTGAGGTCAGCGCAAGTCTGACCACCATCCAGAATGCCGTGAGCAATCTGGCCAGCGCCGGCGGTCAACCGGCGGGCACGCTGAAGGTCAGCATGGGCACGGTGTTCGGCCGCTTGTACATCGTGCCGTTGCTGGGAGAGTTCCTGAAAAGGTTTCCGGCGATCAATCCGGACTGGCACTTCGATAACCGCCAGGTCGATCTGATCGGCCAGGGTTTCGATGCGGCGATTGGCGGTGGTTTCGAACTGCCCCAGGGCGTGGTTGCGCGCAGGCTGACGCCGGCGCATCGGGTGTTGGTGGCTTCCAAGGATTATCTGGATCGGTACTCGCCGATCAGCGAGCCGGACGACCTCAAGTTGCACGACGGTATCCTGATCCGCTCACCGCAAACCGGTCGTGTGCGCTCCTGGCAGTTGACCCATCGCACCCGACAACACAGCCCGCTGACCCTCAAGGCACGAATGACGATGAGCGACTCCGAAGCCGCCTGCGCCACGGCGGCGCAGGGGTTGGGGATTGCGTTGGTGAGCATGCCGTTTGCCGTCGGCTATCTGGAGGCGGGAACGTTGCAGCGGGTCCTGCCTGACTGGTACGTCGACGACGGCAACATCTCCATTTATTACGCCGAGCACAAACTGCTGCCGGGCAAGACCCGGGCGTTCGTTGATTTCATCATCGAGCAGTTTTCAACGCGGGATCTCGCAGAACGGTTCAACGCGCAAAACGTGCTGGCCAGCCGGTGATGGTTTTCGGGCGCGGCGTCGCATACGTGCGCACCTTGGACGTCGACAGCCCCAGGCGCACGAGGGATTCGGCGATCGTGACGGCAGCGGTGACGCCATCGATCACCGGCACGCCGGTACGCTGACGGATTTTTTCATCGAGCCCGGCCATGCCGCCGCAACCCAGGCAAATCACTTCGGCTTTGTCCTGGGTCACCGCCAGTTCGGCCTGGTGCACGATCGCCTCCAGCGCCCGCTGCGGTTCATGTTCCAGCTCCAGAACCGCAAGTCCACTGGCGCGCACTGAGGCACAACGATCCCAGAGGCCGGACAGTTTCAGCCGATCCTCAATTAACGGTACGGTGCGATCCAGCGTGGTGACCACCGAATAGGCGTGGCCGAGAAACATCGCGGTGCTGGCCGCCGCGTCGGTGATGTCCACCACCGGCACGTTGAGCAATTCCTGCAAACCTTCGCGACCGTGTTCACCGTAGCCGGCCTGGATCACTGCGTCGAACGGCTGGTCGTAGGACATCACCCGGTCCATCACGGCGATGGCGGCCAGATAGCTTTCGAAATTGCCCTCGACGGAATCGGCGCCGAAATGCGGCGTCAGGCCGACGATTTCCGTGCCCGGGGAGGCGACAGCCTGCGCCGAACGGGCGATGGCCTGGGTGATGGATTCGGTGGTGTTGACGTTGACCACGAGAATTCGCATGGGAAGTCCTTATTACGGTTGGTTCTGCGGCCCCGCGAAGGGCCGCCAAAAAAATCAGTGGCTGACGTTGTCGACGGCGATGGATTCACCGTCCACGTCGGCGTAGTGCGGCTGGCGTTTGGCGATGATCAGGTAGAGCATCCCGGCAATGCCGGCACCGATCAGCCAGGAGAAGGGCGAAACGCTGTGGAAGCCCGGTACCAGTGCGAGGACGATCGCGATCAGCGCGGCCGGAATGAACGCCGCCACCGCGCGCAGATTGACGCCACGGCTGTAGAAATACGCGCCGTTCGGGTCTTCGCTGTACAGCTGCGGCACGTGGATCCGGCCTTTGCGGATGAGCCAGTAGTCGACCATGATCACGCCGTACAACGGGCCAAGCAGGGCGCCGAGGCCGGACAGGAAATACACGATCACCAGCGGGCTGTTGTAGAGATTCCACGGCAGGATCAGCACGGCAATGGTGGCGCTGATCAGCCCGGCGCGGCGGAAGGTCAGGTATTTCGGCGCCAGGTTGCTCAGCACGAAGGCCGGGGCGACGAAGTTGGCCATGATGTTCACCGCCACGGTGACGATCAGGAACGCCAGGCAGCCGAGTACCAGAAAGAACGTGTTGGGTATCGAGGCGATGATCTCGGTCGGACTTTCGATGATCCGGCCGTTGATCTGAAATTGCGCACCGCACAGCAGGACGGTGATTCCGGCGAACACCAGAATATTTACCGGCAGGCCCCAGAAGTTTCCGATCTTGATGGTTTTGCGGCACGGCGAAGAGCGGGCGAAGTCGCAGAAGTTGAGGATCAGCGTGCCGTAAATCGCCAGCCACAAGGCGCCACCGGCAAAGATGTTGCGCCACATCTCGCCGCCGGTCAGCGGTTCGCGAATCGACCAAGCGATGGTCGCGTTGGCCTGGGTGTACATCCACGCGGCGAGGCAGGCGACGGTCAGCAGAATTACCGGCCCGGCGAACGCTTCGTAGCGGCGGACCATTTCCATGCCGTAGGCGAGGATCGCCAGCTGCACAAACCAGATCGCCACGAAACACACCCAGCCCAGGCTCGACAGGCCGAGGATCGAGTTGTGGTCGTAGTCGGCGAATCCCGGATGAATCGCCGTGAGCAACACCCGAAACACCACCGACGCCAGGTACGTCTGAATGCCGAACCAGGCGATGGCGATAACCGCCCGGATCAACGCAGGAATCTGCGCCCCGTGAATGCCGAAACTGATCCGGCTGATGACGGGAAACGGTACCCCGGTCTTCTGGCCCATGTAGCCCGACAGGTTCATGAAGAAATACACCAGCGCCGCGCCGATCCCCAGCGACAGCAGAATCTGCCAGCCGCCCAGACCCAGGGCGTAGAGGCCGATGGCAAATGAATAGTTGGCGATGTTGTGCACATCGTTGGTCCACAGGGCAAAGATGCTGTATTTGCCCCAGCGCCGTCCTTCGACCCTGGTCGGCGCGAGGTCACTGTTGTGTAGACGCTGGCTCAGTTGCAGCGACTCGGCGATACCGTCACGAGGCACGGTGTGGTCGAGGGTTGAGGAGGAGGGCTGATTCAGCGCGATGGTGTTGTTCGAGAGACTCGTACGCATTCCGGCAGGCTCCTGATGTTCGGGCCACGATGACTGTGCATGAGCGCTCAGGCTCGGCAGATCTTCGTCGGGGCGGTGAAACATCACAGGTTAGGGGCATCTGCAGCCTGTACGGGATAGGGCGCTTCAGGCTGGCGGATCGAAGTGTGGGTTCATGTTTTGCAGATTTGTATACAAAACATGTATGCACATAAGCCAGATCTGTGCCAGTTATCGATCTATGCAAACCCTCGCTGATTTCTAAAAGTTATTGAATGGCGCCAAGTCGCTGAAACTCAGGCGATATAAATTGACCGTTCGAACAGGTATTTATTTTTCGGGAGGGATTTTGGCGGGCGCCGGGAGGATTCGTTTCTGGAGCGTGATGTAACTTTTCAGGGCGCAGAAACGAAAAGTGCACACATAAATGGCACTGATGGTGACATTCGTGTGTACACATTTTTCAAGGCGGGTAGAGAACACTGTGGGAGCTGATTTGTTCCCACAGTCGCATCATCGGGGCTGGGAATTTACGCCTTGCTGATGATATTCCCCGCATGCAGCCCGCATTCTTTCTGGGTCGCTTCTTCCCACCACCAGCGACCTTCGCGTTCGTGCTGGTTCGGCAGGACAGGGCGGGTGCACGGTTCGCAGCCGATGCTGATGAAGCCGCGCTCATGCAGGCTGTTGTACGGCAGCTCCAGCATGCGGATGTAGCCCCAGATTTCCTCGCTGGTCATCTGCGCCAGCGGGTTGAACTTGTACAGGGTGCGCTCCGGGGTGGAGAACGCTGTATCGATTTCCATCACCGCCACGGCGCTGCGGGTGCCAGGGCTTTGATCGCGGCGCTGGCCGGTAGCCCAGGCTTTGACACCTGACAGCTTGCGGCGCAGCGGCTCGATCTTGCGGATGCCGCAGCATTCGCCATGGCCGTCCTTGTAGAAGCTGAACAGGCCTTTTTCCTTCACGAACGGTTCAAGTTTGGTGTAGTCCGGCGAGACCAGTTCGATATCGATCTTGTAGTGCTCGCGCACCTGATCGATGAATCGGTAGGTTTCCGGATGCAGGCGGCCGGTGTCGAGACTGAACACCTTGACGTTCTTGTTCAGCTTCCAGGCCATGTCCACCAGCACCACATCCTCGGCGCCGCTGAAAGATATCCACAGGTCGTCGCCGAACTCGGCGAACGCGAGCTTGAGGATGTCCTGCGCGGATTTGTTGGCATAGGTCGTGGCGAGTTCCACGACGTCGAACGTTGGGCTCATCAGGGCGGCTTCCTACAGGTCGGTGGCGCTGGGCGCTCTATATGGCGGCGATGGTAACAAAAAGCAACGCCCGTCGGGGCGGCCTCTGCGTTGCGCGCTCCAGGTCGAGCGGCTAGAGTGCGGGCTCGCTCGACTCAATAAACATTACAAACGGGAGTGTCTTGTGGAAATCGCCTGTCTTGATCTTGAAGGGGTGCTGGTACCGGAAATCTGGATCGCCTTCGCCGAAAAAACCGGAATCGAATCGCTCAAGGCCACCACCCGGGACATTCCCGACTACGACGTGCTGATGAAGCAGCGCCTGCGCATCCTCGACGAGCATGGCCTGAAGCTTTCGGACATCCAGGAAGTGATCGCGACCCTCAAGCCGCTGGACGGCGCGGTAGAGTTCGTCAACTGGCTGCGCGAGCGGTTTCAGGTGGTGATTCTGTCGGACACCTTCTACGAGTTTTCCCAGCCGCTGATGCGTCAGCTGGGTTTTCCGACCTTGCTCTGTCACCGCCTGATCACTGACGAAAGCGGGCGGGTCACGGGCTATCAGTTGCGTCAGAAAGATCCGAAGCGTCAGTCGGTCCTGGCTTTCAAGAGCCTGTATTACCGGGTGATTGCGGCGGGGGATTCCTACAACGACACCAGCATGCTGGGCGAGGCGGATGCGGGGATTCTGTTCCATGCGCCGGATAACGTGATCCGCGAGTTCCCGCAGTTTCCGGCGGTGCACAGCTTTGCCGAGTTGAAACAGGAATTCCTCAAAGCTTCGAATCGCGATTTGAGCCTTTAAGTCATTCTGTGACGAGGGCGCAAATGCCCTCGCCACACACGTCAGAGGTTCTGCAAGGTTTCGAGCAGAACCCTGACCTTGGTAATCGACTCCTGATACTCCGCTTCCCAGTCCGAGTCGGCGACGATCCCGCCGCCGCCCCAGCAGCACACCTGTCCATCCTTCACCAGCAGACTGCGAATGGCGATGGAGCTGTCCATCTCGCCGCGAACATCCAGATACAGCAACGAACCGCAATACAAACCACGGCGGGTCTGTTCCAGTTCGTCGATGATCTGCATCGCGCGGATCTTCGGTGCGCCGGTGATCGAGCCGCCGGGGAAGCTGCCGGCGATCAGGTCCAGGGCGTCGCGATCTTCCGCCAGTTCACCGGTCACGCTGCTGACCAGATGATGCACGTTCGGATAGCTTTCCAGGCTGAACAGCTCTGGCACTCGCACCGAGCCGATACGGCAGGTGCGGCCCAGGTCATTGCGCAGCAGGTCGACGATCATCAGGTTTTCCGCGCGATCCTTGGGACTGGCCAGCAGTTCGGCGGCGTTGGCTGCGTCTTCGGCCGGGGTCGCGCCACGGGGGCGAGTGCCTTTGATCGGACGGGTTTCCACCTGGCGCTGGCTGACTTTGACGAAGCGCTCGGGGGAGAGGCTCAGCACTGCATTGCCGTCAGGAAGGCTCTGGAATCCGGAAAACGGCGTCGGGCAGGCCTCACGCAATTTGCAGTAGGCCAGCCATGGGTCGCCTTCGCAGGGTGCGCGGAAACGCTGGGCGAAGTTGACCTGATAGCAGTCGCCGGCCTGGATGTATTGATGAATGCGTTCGAGCGCCTGACGGTATTCGTCGGCCGAAAGATCAGCCGCCATCGGGCTGTTCAGCTTGAACGGGGCCGGTTCGGTGTTCACTGGTTGGCTGAACACAGTGATCAGCCGTTGTTTTTCGCTGGCGCTGACCGAGGGGTGAAACACCAGTTGGCTGGTGGCCGATTGGTGATCGCTGATCAGTGCCCAGTCGTACAGACCAAAACGCGCATCGGGCAATTGCAGGTCATCCCGGGCCTGGCTCGGCAGGTTTTCCAGATGCCGACCGAAGTCGTAGCTCAGGTAGCCGATCAGGCCGCCGGCGAAGGGCAATTCGTACCCGTCGGGCAATTGTGCTTCGCCCAGCCGGGTCAGATTGTCCCGCAGACGTTGCAGGAAATCGTCGCCGCGCTCGTCCGGCAATACCGCCAGCTGTTCCAGCGGCCAGGCACTGAGCAGGTCATAACGGCCACGGTCGGCACTCGGCCGGCCGCTGTCGAGCAGCACGGCGCCGGGCGCATGGCGGACGGCCGCAAAATAGTCGGCGGGGTTGGCGCGGTAGGGCAGCGGGTGTACGGAACAGGTCAACATGGGCGGGGCAGATCGGCCATCAAGGCGGGGTGGGGATTGTAGTCCCCTCCGGGAATTGCTCCTAGAGGGGATGTCGGGGATTGGCAGATTGGTGGCAGGTAGTGCGACTTAGCCCTCGACCGCCGGAATATGCCCAAACAACGCCTGAGCAAACGCCACCCGCTCTTCAGCCGACTCTGTCACGCCACGTGTCTTGAGATCCTCCAGATGCGCTTCCACCGCATGGGTACGTGCAGTCAGGCCGCAGTCATTGGCAATCTGGATATTCAGCCCCGGTCGCGCATTGAGTTCGAGAATCAGCGGGCCCTTTTCCTGATCCAGCACCATGTCCACGCCGATGTAACCCAGGCCACACAGTTCATAGCAACCGGCGGCAAGCTTCATGAAACCGTCCCAGTAGGGCAGTTGCACGCCGTCCACCGCGTTGGTGGTGTCCGGGTGTTTGGCGATGATGTTGTTCAGCCAGGTGCCACGCAATGTCAGGCCAGTGGCCAGATCGACACCGACGCCGATGGCGCCCTGGTGCAGGTTGGCCTTGCCACCGGACTGACGGGTCGGCAGGCGCAGCATGGCCATTACCGGGTAGCCCATCAGCACGATGATGCGGATGTCCGGCACGCCTTCGTAGCTGATGCTCTTGAAGATCTGGTCCGGGGTCACCCGATACTCGATCAGTGCCCGGTCGCGGTGACCACCGAGTGAATACAGGCCGGTCAGGATGCTGGAGATATGGTGCTCCAGCTCCTCGTGGGTGAGGATCTTGCCCGATACGGTGCGATAGCGACCTTCGAAACGGTCGGCGATGACGATGATGCCGTCACCACCGGCGCCCTGGGCCGGCTTGATCACGAAGTCGTTGCGCCCGCCGATGATCTCGTCGAGGTTGTCGATTTCCTTCTCTGTGGAAATCACGCCGTACAGTTCCGGCACATGAATACCGGCCTTGATCGCGCGTTCCTTGGTGATGATCTTGTCATCGACGATCGGGTACAGGCTGCGCTTGTTGTACTTGAGCACGTAGTCCGCGTTACGTCGATTGATGCCCATGATGCCCCGGGCTTCCAGGGCCTTCCAGGTCTTCCAGAAACCGAACATCAGGCGTCAGCCTTCTTCAGGAAGGCCTTGAAGCGCACCAGTTCGGTCAGGCGATAACCGCGATAGCGACCCATGGCCAGCATGAAGCCCACCAGGATCAGCAGGATCGCCGGGAAGGTGAACACGAAGTACACCAGCTCCGGAACGGTCATGATCAGGTGGGCCAGGGACGCTGCGAACAGCGTGCCGATCGCCACTTTCAGAGCGTGGCTGGCGCCGCGTTCTTCCCAGGTGATCGACAGGCGTTCGATGGTCATGGTCAGAATCACCATCGGGAACAGCGCCACCGACAGGCCGCGTTCCAGACCGAGCTTGTGGCTGAACAGGCTGATCGCCGCGATCAGCACCACCACGAAGGTCAACACCACCGACAGACGGGGCAGCATTTGCAGTTTCAAGTGTTCCAGGTACGAACGCAGTGACAGCCCAAGCGCCGTGATCACGGTAAACAGCAGTATGCCGAAGCCCAGCTGCGTCTCGCGGAAGGCCAGGGCGATCAGCACCGGAGTGAACGTGCCAAGGGTCTGCAGGCCGACCAGGTTGCGCAGAATCAGGATCACCAGCACGCCGATCGGGATCATCACCATGATCATGAACGTCTGCTGGGTTTGCAGCGGCAAGCCGTACAGCGAGTATTCGAGGAAGTTGGCGTCGGTGTTTTCGTCGGTCAGCTTGGCCAGACGAATCGCGTTCATCTCGCTGTTGTTCAGGCTGAAGGTCACGTTGGCCTTCTTCGCGCCGTCGACGGTGATCAGGTTTTCGTCGCCGGTCCACCATAGCAGGCGGTCGGTCGGCAGACCTTGTTCGCCGGTTTCCGGATTGAAGTACAGCCAGTCGTTGCCGTTGAAGCTGCGCAGCCACAGTTCAGGGGTTTGTGGCTGATCGGCGACGAGGCGAATGGTGTGGACTTTCTCGACAGGAACGTGGGCGATGGACAGCAGCAGCTCAACGATTTTTGCCTTGTGGGCCGTCGATGGGTCGCCAGCCAGCAGCAGTTTCACGTTGTCGTCGTTGGTATTGTTGACACGTTTGATCGCTTCGCCAATGAAGGTCTCGACGTCGGCCGAGTGCTGGCGGATCGGGGCGAGCAGGGCTTCGGCGGCGATTTTTTCCGGGCCTTCGATGGCCATGCTGTCGCGGAAAGTCGGGCCTTTGACCTTGGTTTTCTCGGCGGTGTAACGCTTGGTCAGTACCAGGCGGTAATACAGGGTCTGGTTGCCCTTGGCCCGGCGTGCCGACCAGGTGACCTTGCGGTTGCCGTCGACACGGTTGACCGCCACGCCGTAATTGTTGGAGATGAAGCTTTCATTGAGGCTGACGTAATCGCGGCTCAGGGGCGGCACGAACATCTGGATCTTGACCGGATCCTTGGTGCTGGCGACGAACTCGACCTTGGCGTCGATGTTCCACAAGTCGTCGGTGGCGTCTTCGGTCACCGGGATGCCAAGCACGAAAATCTGATAGGCCGTAACCGAAACGCCCAGGAGCACCAGGATGGTGATCAGGATTTTCAGGTGGAAGGTTAGAGAACGCATGGAAATTACTCGGCGGTATGAGCGGCGATGGCGCAGGCGGGTTTGCCGGCAGCGTATTTAAGACTGGGATCGACCAGCGCATCGAAGCGTTTCAGCGCCTCGGAGCCGATCAAAAGCGGATATTGGAACGCACTGCGGTCGGTCAGGTTCACTTCGATGCTGCGCATTGCTGAACCCATACAGATATCCAGCTCGATCACCGGGCGCGCGGTGTACTTCTTGCCTTCTTCCGGATCGTAGTCGCCGGCGCGGCGCTTGATCTTGCTGACCCGGGCCAGCGGCCGTTCGATCGGGTGCGAATGCGCGGCGTCGATGGCCAGGTAGAAACGCACCCAGGATTCGCCGTTGCGCTTGAAGCGTTTGATGTCGCGGGCACTCAGGGAAGCGGTTTTCGCCCCGGTGTCGAGTTTAGCCGCCACTTCCAGGTTGATCCCGTCGAGGGCAGCGTATTCGTTGAGGCCGTACACAGTCTTTTCCCCCGCCACAGCCAGGCTGGGCAGGCAAAACAGATAGAAAAAGGTGGGGAAGGGCTTGAGTCTCATAAATCCTGGTGAGCAGCGGTCCGTTCTCGGTTCAGGGCCACGGCATCAGGAGATCCTGTCTGCGCGCGCCTTCGTGTGCCTATCAGCTTTTTATGACAAGCCGTGCAAGTGACTGGCAAATGCGGGCGGCATTCTAGCACGGTGGTTTTATGGCGCCAGCGCCCGAGCGGGTCTATAACCCTTGGGGTTGATCCTGAGGGTTATTAGACGATTGTCGACAATATCCATTTATCCTTTGACTGGGATGGGCTGATTCGCTAGTTTTTGCCGCATTGGATTTAAAGGTGTCGACAATATGCTGGATCAACTCGATCCCCCCGTTATCAGCGGCGACGATTCGGAAACCCTGTCCGAAAACGTCTTCCGGCGTATCCAGGCCGCCATCGTCAAAGGCGAGATCGCTCCGGGCAGCAAGATCTCCGAGCCGGAGCTGGCGCGCACCTACGGCATCAGCCGCGGGCCGCTGCGCGAGGCGATTCATCGTCTGGAAGGCCAGCGCCTGTTGGTGCGCGTGCCGCATGTCGGCGCACGGGTGGTGTCGTTGAGCCACGCCGAACTGCTCGAACTCTACGAAATCCGCGAATCCCTCGAAGGCATGGCCTGCCGTCTGGCGGCCGAACGCATGAGTGTCGAAGAAATCGACGAACTGCGCCGGGTGCTGGAAACCCATGAGCGCGATGCGGCATTTCAGGCCGGCGTCGGCTACTACCAGCAGGAAGGCGATTTCGACTTTCACTACCGGATCATCCAGGGCAGCGGCAACCGCACCCTGACCCAGATGCTCTGCGGCGAGCTGTATCAACTGGTGCGCATGTACCGCATCCAGTTTTCCACCACGCCCAACCGCCCGCGCCAGGCCTTTGCCGAACACCACCGGATTCTCGATGCCATCGCCGACCGTGACGGCGAGCTCGCGGAATTGTTGATGCGCCGTCACATCGGCGCCTCGAAACGCAACATCGCCCGTCACTACCAGGACGGCGCCGACAATAAGACAGCCACTGAACGAGGTGAGTCATGAGTTCCAACAAGAGCACTCCAGGCCAGCGTTTCCGCGATGCGGTCGCCAGCGAACATCCGCTGCAAGTGGTCGGAGCAATCAACGCCAACCACGCGTTGCTGGCCAAGCGCGCCGGTTTCAAGGCGATCTACCTGTCAGGTGGCGGGGTGGCTGCCGGCTCCCTCGGCGTGCCGGACCTGGGCATCACCGGCCTGGATGACGTGCTGACCGACGTGCGCCGCATCACCGACGTCTGCGACCTGCCGCTGTTGGTGGACGTGGACACCGGTTTCGGCGCCTCGGCGTTCAACGTGGCCCGCACCGTCAAATCGATGATCAAGTTCGGCGCGGCAGCGATTCACATCGAAGACCAGGTTGGCGCCAAGCGCTGCGGCCACCGTCCGAACAAAGAGATCGTGACCCAGCAGGAAATGGTCGACCGCATCAAGGCTGCCGTCGATGCCCGTACCGACGACAGTTTCGTGATCATGGCCCGCACCGACGCGCTGGCCGTTGAGGGCCTGGAATCGGCACTGGATCGCGCCGCCGCGTGCATCGAGGCCGGCGCCGACATGATCTTCCCGGAAGCCATCACTGAACTTGAGATGTACAAGCTGTTCGCCAGTCGGGTGAAAGCGCCGATCCTGGCCAACATCACCGAGTTCGGCTCTACGCCGCTGTACACCACCGAGCAACTGGCTGGCGCGGATGTGTCGCTGGTGCTGTACCCGCTGTCGGCGTTCCGCGCGATGAACAAGGCTGCAGAAAACGTCTACACCGCGATCCGCCGCGACGGCACTCAGCAGAATGTCATCGACACCATGCAGACTCGCATGGAGCTCTACGATCGCATCGATTACCACACCTTCGAGCAGAAGCTCGACGCGTTGTTTGCGGCGAAGAAGTAAGCCGCAACCGTACTCCCTAATAAATTCAAGATTGGAGACAACAATGGCCGAAGCAAAAGTACTCAGTGGCGCCGGGCTCCGGGGCCAGGTCGCCGGGCAAACCGCACTGTCCACCGTGGGCCAGGCCGGTGCCGGGCTGACCTATCGCGGCTACGACGTGCGCGAACTGGCGGCAGACGCACAATTTGAAGAAGTGGCCTACCTGCTGCTTTACGGAGAGCTGCCGACCCAGGCACAGCTCGCCGGCTATCAAGCAAAACTGAGCAAGCTGCGCGACCTGCCGCAAGCGCTGAAAGAAGTGCTGGAACGCATCCCCGCCGACGCCCACCCGATGGACGTGATGCGTACCGGTTGCTCGTTCCTGGGCAACATCGAGCCGGAGAAGGACTTCTCCGAGCAACGCGACAAGACCGACCGCCTGCTGGCCGCGTTCCCGGCGATCATGTGCTACTGGTATCGCTTCAGTCACGACGGCAAACGCATCAATTGCGTGACGGACGAGCAGTCCATCGGCGGCCACTTCCTGCACCTGCTGCACGACAGGAAACCGAGCGAACTGCATGTCAAAGTCATGAACGTGTCGCTGATCCTCTACGCCGAACACGAATTCAATGCTTCGACCTTCACCGCTCGGGTGTGCGCTTCGACCCTGTCCGATCTGTATTCCTGCGTCACGGCGGCCATCGGCTCGCTGCGCGGCCCGCTGCACGGCGGCGCCAACGAAGCGGCGATGGAAATGATCGAGCGCTTCTCGTCGCCGGAAGAGGCGATCAAGGGCACCCTCGGCATGCTCGAGCGCAAGGACAAGATCATGGGCTTCGGCCACGCGATCTATAAGGACAGCGATCCGCGCAACGAGGTGATCAAGGGCTGGTCGAAAAAACTCGCCGACGAAGTGGGCGACAAGGTCTTGTTCGCGGTCTCGGAAGCCATCGACAAAACCATGTGGGAGCAAAAGAAACTGTTCCCCAACGCCGACTTCTACCATGCCTCGGCGTACCACTTCATGGGCATCCCGACCAAGCTGTTCACCCCGATCTTCGTCTGCTCGCGCCTGACCGGCTGGGCGGCGCACGTGTTCGAACAGCGCGCCAACAACCGCATCATCCGTCCAAGCGCCGAGTACACCGGCGTCGAACAGCGCAAGTTCGTGCCCATCGAACGTCGCTGAATGGTGGCGCTGCCGCGTTGTTGACTGGATAAACCGGGAACCAATGTGGGAGCGGGCTTGCTCGCGAATGCGGCGTGTCAGTCAATGATATGTCGACTGACACGCCGCATTCGCGAGCAAGCCCGCTCCCACAGTTGACCGAGTTGATTTCAATACCGAGGTAGCGCTCACCTCTTGTTATCACCGTGACCGAGTCCTGACCGATGAACACAGAATTTCGCAAGAACCTGCCCGGCACGCCGCTGGATTATTTCGACGTCCGCGCGGCGGTCGATGGGATCCAGCCCGGCAGCTACGACACCCTGCCGTACACCTCTCGCGTGCTGGCGGAAAACCTCGTGCGTCGCTGCGACCCGGCGACGCTCAACGATTCCCTGAAACAACTGATCGAGCGCAAACGCGACCTCGACTTCCCGTGGTTCCCGGCCCGCGTGGTGTGCCACGACATTCTCGGCCAGACCGCGCTGGTGGATCTGGCCGGCCTGCGTGACGCGATTGCCCGGCAGGGCGGCGACCCGGCGCAGGTCAACCCGGTAGTGCCGACCCAACTGATCGTCGACCACTCGCTGGCGGTCGAGGCGGGCGGTTTTGACAAGCAGGCGTTCGAGAAGAACCGCGCCATCGAAGACCGTCGCAACGAAGACCGTTTCCACTTCATCAACTGGACCAAGAAGGCGTTCAAGAACGTCGACGTGATCCCGCCGGGCAACGGCATCATGCACCAGATCAACCTGGAGAAAATGTCTCCGGTGATCCAGGTGCGCGACGGCGTGGCGTTCCCGGATACCTGCGTCGGCACCGACAGCCACACCCCGCACGTCGATGCGCTGGGCGTGATCGCCATTGGTGTCGGTGGCCTCGAAGCTGAAAGCGTGATGCTCGGCCGCGCGTCGTGGATGCGTCTGCCGGAAAGCGTCGGCGTCGAACTGACCGGCAAGCTGCAACCGGGCATCACCGCCACCGACATGGTGCTGGCGCTGACCGAGTACCTGCGCAAACAGAAAGTGGTCGGCGCATGGTTGGAGTTCTTCGGCGAAGGTGCTTCCGCGCTGACCCTCGGCGACCGCGCGACCATCTCCAACATGGCTCCGGAATACGGCGCTACGGCGGCGATGTTCTACATCGACCAACAAACCATCGACTACCTGAAACTTACCGGTCGTGAAGATCAGCAAGTGCAGCTCGTCGAGCAGTACGCCAAACAGATCGGTCTGTGGGCCGACAGCCTGAAAGGCGCGCAATACGAGCGCGGCCTGACCTTTGACCTGTCTTCGGTGGTGCGCAACATGGCCGGCCCGAGCAATCCGCACGCCCGCGTGGCGGTGTCGGATCTGGCGGCCAAAGGCATCGCCGGCCAGTGGGAAGACGTCCCGGGGCAAATGCCCGACGGCGCGGTGATCATCGCCGCCATCACCAGTTGCACCAACACCAGCAACCCGCGCAACGTGATCGCTGCCGGCCTGCTGGCGCGCAACGCCAACAAGCTCGGGCTGACGCGTAAGCCGTGGGTCAAGTCGTCGCTGGCGCCGGGTTCGAAAACCGTGGCGCTGTACCTCGATGAAGCGGGGCTGACCACGGAGCTGGAGCAACTCGGTTTCGGCGTCGTCGCCTTCGCCTGCACCACCTGCAACGGCATGTCCGGTGCGCTGGATCCGGTGATTCAGCAAGAGATCATCGACCGCGACCTGTACGCCACCGCTGTGCTGTCCGGCAACCGCAACTTCGACGGTCGGATTCACCCGTACGCCAAGCAGGCATTCCTCGCTTCGCCGCCGCTGGTGGTGGCCTACGCGATTGCCGGCACCATTCGTTTCGACATCGAGAAAGATGTGCTGGGCGTGGTCGACGGCAAGGAAATTCGCCTGAAAGACATCTGGCCGAGCGACGAAGAAATCGACGCCGTAGTGAAATCCTCGGTCAAGCCCGAGCAGTTCCGTCAGGTCTACATCCCGATGTTCGCCATTCATGAAGACACCGGCCCGAAAGTCGCGCCGCTGTACGACTGGCGCGAGATGAGCACCTACATCCGTCGTCCGCCGTACTGGGAAGGCGCGCTGGCCGGGGCGCGTCCGCTCAAGGGCATGCGCCCGCTGGCGGTGCTGCCGGACAACATCACCACCGATCACCTGTCGCCGTCGAACGCGATCATGCTCGACAGCGCCGCCGGCGAATACCTGGCGAAAATGGGCCTGCCGGAAGAGGACTTCAACTCTTACGCGACCCACCGTGGTGACCACCTGACCGCGCAGCGCGCGACCTTCGCCAACCCGAAACTGTTCAACGAAATGGTCGTGGAAAACGGCAAGGTCAAGCAGGGCTCGCTGGCCCGTGTCGAGCCGGAAGGCAAAGTGATGCGCATGTGGGAAGCCATCGAAACCTACATGGAGCGCAAGCAGCCGCTGATCATCATCGCCGGCGCCGACTACGGCCAGGGCTCGTCCCGGGACTGGGCGGCCAAGGGCGTGCGGCTGGCGGGCGTGGAAGCGATCGCCGCCGAAGGTTTCGAACGCATTCACCGCACCAACCTGGTGGGCATGGGCGTGTTGCCGCTGGAATTCAAACCGGGCACCGACCGCAAGACATTGGGCATCGACGGCAGCGAAACCTACGACGTGATCGGCGAGCGCACCCCGCGCGCCGACCTGACGCTGGTGATCCATCGCAAAAACGGCGAACGCGTCGACGTGCCGGTGACCTGCCGCCTCGACACCGCCGAGGAAGTGTCGATCTACGAGGCCGGCGGCGTGTTGCAACGCTTCGCCCAGGACTTCCTCGAAGAGTCGGCGGTTGCCGTTTAAATCACGTAGTGCGAACGCGGGTCGGTTGACCCGCGTTTGCTGATAAGGAGCACCATGGCTCACGCACCGCAAATAAGAATTCCCGCCACCTACATGCGCGGCGGCACCAGCAAAGGCGTGTTTTTCAGCCTCAAGGATCTGCCCGAAGCCGCGCAGATTCCCGGTCCGACCCGTGATGCGCTGTTGCTGCGGGTCATCGGCAGCCCCGACCCGTACGACAAGCAGATCGACGGCATGGGCGGTGCCACGTCGAGCACCAGCAAAACCGTGATCCTGTCGAAAAGCATCAAGGCCGATCACGACGTCGATTACCTGTTCGGTCAGGTGTCCATCGACAAGCCGTTCGTGGACTGGAGCGGCAACTGCGGCAACCTGTCGGCGGCGGTCGGTTCGTTCGCCATCAGCAACGGTCTGGTGGACGCCAGCCGCATTCCGCACAACGGCGTGGCGGTGGTTCGCGTGTGGCAGGCCAACATCGGCAAGACCATCATTGCCCACGTGCCGATCACTAACGGCGAAGTGCAGGAAACCGGTGATTTCGAACTCGACGGCGTGACTTTTCCGGCCGCCGAAGTCCAGGTCGAGTTCATGGACCCGGCAGCGGAAGAAGAGGGCGGCGGTGGCTCGATGTTCCCCACCGGCAACCTGGTCGACGAGCTGGAAGTGCCGGGCGTCGGTACGTTCAAGGCGACCATGATCAACGCGGGTATCCCGACGATCTTCGTCAACGCCGAAGACATCGGTTACACCGGCACCGAACTGCAGAGCGCGATCAACAGCGACCCGAAAGCGTTGCAGATGTTCGAGACGATTCGTGCCTACGGTGCTTTGCGCATGGGGCTGATTTCCAATCTGGATGAAGCGGCCAAGCGGCAGCACACGCCTAAGATTGCGTTTGTCGCCAAACCTGCGGATTACGTGGCATCCAGTGGCAAGGCGATTGCGGCCGGGGATGTGGATTTGCTGGTGCGGGCGTTGTCGATGGGCAAGTTGCACCACGCGATGATGGGCACGGCGGCGGTGGCGATTGGTACGGCGGCGGCTATCTCTGGCACGTTGGTGAATCTGGCGGCTGGTGGTGTTGAGCGTAATGCGGTGCGGTTCGGGCATCCGTCCGGAACCCTGCGCGTGGGGGCTGAGGCCAGCCTTGAAAACGGCGAATGGGTTGTGAAGAAAGCGATTATGAGCCGTAGTGCCCGCGTCCTGATGGAAGGTTTCGTTCGCGTACCAGGCGACTCTTTTTAAGATCAAAAGCCTACCCTCACCCCAGCCCTCTCCCGGAGGGAGAGGGGGCTGACCGAGGTGTCTTGCGGGATACATCGACCTGAAAAAGCGTGGCGATTATGGATTCGGCAAAGCACTTTCAGGTCGGCGTAGCTTTTGAACATCCCCCATTCGGTCCCCTCTCCCTGCGGGAGAGGGCTAGGGTGAGGGGCTTTACTAACTGAAGAAACACACAACGAGCAGGCACCCCAGACCTGCATTCAACAAACCAGCCAGGCCCCTGAGGAAGACCCCACCACTCATCATTCCCCACCCAGGAGAACCGCAATGAGCGCCAACGTCGACCTGAACAACCGCCCCGACTACGACGATGTCCTGCAGGACATCGCCGATTACGTCCTCACCTGCAAAATCGAATCCGCCGAAGCCCTCGACACCGCCCGCAACTGCCTGATGGACACGCTGGGCTGCGGACTGCTGGCCCTGCGTTTTCCCGAATGCACCAAGCACCTGGGCCCCATCGTAGAAGGCACCGTCGTGCCGTTCGGCGCCCGAGTGCCGGGCACATCCTATCGCCTGGATCCGGTAAAGGCCGCGTGGGACATCGGCTGCATCGTACGCTGGCTCGATTACAACGACACCTGGCTCGCCGCCGAATGGGGGCATCCATCGGACAACCTCGGCGGGATTCTCGCGGTGGCCGATCACTTGGCACAAAAGCGTCTGGCCAATGGCGAAGCGCCGTTGACCGTGCGCGATGTGCTCGAAGCGATGATCATGGCCCACGAGATTCAGGGCGTGATCGCCCTGGAAAACTCCTTTAACCGCGTAGGCCTCGACCATGTGATTCTGGTGAAAGTGGCTTCGACAGCCGTTGTCGCCAAACTCATGGGCGCCAATCGCGAGCAGTTGTTGTCGGCGTTGTCCCATGCGTTTGCCGATGGTCAGGCGTTGCGCACTTACCGGCATGCGCCAAATGCCGGTTCGCGCAAATCCTGGGCGGCGGGGGATGCCTCAAGTCGCGGCGTGCGCCTTGCCGACATCGCCCTGCGCGGTGAAATGGGAATTCCCGGTGTGCTGACGGCAAAGCAGTGGGGTTTCTACGACGTGCTGTTCAGCCACACCAACAACGATCTGGCACTCAAGCCCGAAGGCAAGCGCGCCTTCAGCTTCTCGCGGCCGTTCGGCAGTTACGTGATGGAAAACGTGCTGTTCAAGATCAGCTTCCCCGCCGAGTTCCACGCGCAGACCGCCTGCGAAGCCGCTGTGACCCTGCATCCGCAGGTGCGCAATCGTCTGCATGAGATCGACCGGATTGTCATCACCACCCATGAGTCGGCGATCCGCATCATTTCCAAGGTCGGGCCGCTGGCCAACGCCGCCGATCGCGATCACTGCCTCCAGTACATGACCGCCGTGCCGCTGGCGTTCGGCAATCTGGTGGCCGAGCAGTACGAGGACGATTTCCACAGGGCCCATCCAATCATCGATGTGCTGCGCGAAAAAATGGTCATCGTCGAAGATCCGCGTTTCACCCGCGAATATCTCGAGCCCGACAAACGCTCGATTGCCAATGCGGTGCAGGTGTTTTTCAAGGACGGTTCCAGCACCGAAAATGTGGTGGTGGAGTACCCGATCGGTCACCGTCGGCGCAGGGCCGAGGGCATTCCGTTGCTGGAGGACAAGTTCAGGGCGAACCTGGCCACGCGTTTTACCGGCCAGCGCGGCGCCGAGATCCTTGCGCTGTGCAAGGATCAGGTGCGGCTAGAGGCGACGCCGGTGAACCGCTTTGTCGACTTGTTCGTGATCTGAATCGCCGGGATTGTCGAGGGCTACAGGCTGCCCTCGACATCTTCCAGGCTGAAGGTCTCCGTGTTGTCGTCGTAGGAGAAAATCTCGGCGTAGCGACCCCAGGCAATCACGATTTCCAGGTTTTTCTCGACGAAGGCCTCGGTCAGCGAATCTTCCAGTTCCTGCTCGAAACGCACCCGTGGCGCCCGGTGGCCGTTGCGCTCCAGCAATACCTGACGGATCCGCGCGGCCAGCGGTATGTAGCGGATCAGATGTTCGGCAAACAGGGTCTTGCGTGCCTGGGTGCTGTAGTCGGCGAACAGTTTCCCGGCCTCGGTCAGGGTGATATCCGCGCCTTTGAGTTCGGCGAAGCCCAGGTATTCGAGCATTTCGGCCACCGGAAACAGGTCGTCCACTTCCAGCAAGCGACGTTCGGCCACGGTGGGCAGGCCGGCGTGACCGTTGTAGGGCTCGGCCGCCAGGGTTTCGATCAGGCCTGCCATCAGGTTGGTGGATACTTCCTGCAGCGGGCTGCTGATCTTCAGTTCGGGTTTGCCGGTGCCAGCGTCGGTGCTGCGGCGGTCGGTCATCTGCGCGTAGATGTCATCGACCATTTGCCGGAACACCGGATCCAGGCGATTGCGCGGATGGGCGAAGGGCACCTTGATTTCCGCCACCAGCCGCCCCGGGTTGGACGACAGCACCAGAATGCGGTCGCACATCAGTACCGCTTCTTCGATGTTGTGGGTCACGATCAGGATCGATTTGATCGGCAGTTGCTTGCCGCTCCACAGGTCCAGCAGATCGTTTCTCAAGGTTTCGGCGGTCAGCACGTCCAGCGCCGAGAAGGGTTCGTCCATCAACAGCAGCGTCGGGTTGACCACCAGCCCGCGAGCGAACCCCACGCGCTGGCGCATGCCGCCGGACAGTTCGCGAGGGTAGGCGTTTTCGAAACCGTCCAGGCCGATCAGGTCGATGGCCGCCAGCGCTCGCTTGCGTGCTTCTTTGCGTTCGACCTGCAAGGCCTGCAGGCCGGCCTCGACGTTTTCCAGCACCGTCAGCCACGGGAACAGGGCAAAGGTCTGGAACACCATGGCCACGCCTTCGGCCGGGCCGTCCAGCGGCTTGCCGTTGTACAGCACTTCCCCGGACGAGGGCTCGATCAGGCCCGCGATGATCCGCAGCAGGGTGGACTTGCCCGAGCCGGAGCGGCCAAGCATGCCGACTATTTCGCCTTCGTGCAGGGCCAGGTTGATCCCGCTGAGCACCTGCAGCTCGTCCTTGCCCTTGCCGAACACTCGGTTGACGTCGGTGAGCGAGTAGATTTCGGGTGTGGCACCCGTGTGTTCGGTATAGGTATTCATCACATCGAATCCCGTCAGTTCAGGCGAAGTTTGTTTTCGGCCATGGCGTACATCGGTCGCCAGACCACGCGATTGAAGGCCACGACAAAGAACGACATCACCACCACGCCGAGGGTGATTTTCGGGAAGTCGCCGGCGGCAGTGGTTTGCGCGATGTAGGCGCCGAGGCCGTGGGCGACGACTTTGTCCTGCCCCCAGGAAACGAATTCGGAGACGATGCTGGCGTTCCATGCGCCGCCCGAAGCGGTGATGGCGCCGGTCACGTAATACGGGAAGATCCCTGGCAGCATCACCTTGCGCCACCACAGCCAGCCGCGAATGCGGAAGTTGGCGGCGGCTTCCTTGAAGTCATTGGGGAAGGCGCTGGCCCCGGCGATCACGTTGAACAGGATGTACCACTGCGTCCCGAGCACGATCAGCGGGCTCAGCCAGATGTCCGGGTTCAACTGGTAGCGCAGGATCACGATGACGAATACCGGGAACAACAGGTTTGCCGGAAACGCCGCGAGAAACTGCGCCAGCGGCTGGATCTTTTCCGCCAGTGCCGGGCGCAGACCGATCATCACGCCCAGCGGCACCCAGATCAGCGAGGCGATGAAGATCAGCCCGGCCACTCGCAACAGAGTGAACAGCCCCAACAGCAACACATGCCCGACTTCTGCGAACGTCACCTCGGTGCCGACATACAGCACGATGTGGTACAGCGCATACGCGGTCAGCAGCGCGATAAACGAGCCCCAGATCCAGTCGATGGCCTTGGTGGTGGCGGGGCTTTGCGAAGTCATGACCTTGCGCGCCGAACGCGGCAGGTTCAGGCGCATGTTGCCGAGGCGGCTGGTGGCGCGACTGATGGGGCGCAAAATGCGCTGGATCATCCGGGTGCGCTGAATCAGATTCAGCACCCAGGACTCCGGCGCAGCGGTCTGCGAGGCGGTGTTCTCCATGCGGAACTTGTCGGCCCAGTCCACCAGCGGGCGGAACAGAAACTGGTCATAGATCAGGATGACCACGATCATCGTCAGGATGACGTAGCCCACGGCGTGCATGTCTTTTTGCGCGATGGCCAGGGCGAGGAACGAACCGATCCCGGGCAGGGTGATGGTCTGGTCGCCGACGGTGATCGCTTCGGAGGCCACCACGAAGAACCAGCCGCCGGACATGCTCATCATCATGTTCCAGACCAGCCCGGGCATCGCAAAGGGTACGTCGAGCTTCCAGAATTTCTGCCAGCCGGACAGTTGCAGGTTGGTCGAGACCTCCACCAGATCCCGCGGCAGCATGCGCAGCGACTGATAGAAGCTGAACGTCATGTTCCAGGCCTGGCTGGTGAAAATGGCAAAGATCGCGGCGAATTCCGCGCCCAGTACCCGGCCGGGAAACAGCAACAGAAAGAAGGTCACGGTGAAGGAGATGTAACCCAGCACCGGCACCGATTGCAGGATATCCAGCACCGGCACCAGGAGTTTTTCGGCGCGTCGGCTTTTGGCCGCCAAGGTGCCGTAGAGCAGGGTGAACACCAGTGACGCCACCATCGCCGCGAGCATGCGCAGGGTGGTGCGCATGGCGTATTCCGGCAAATGGCTCGGGTCGAGTGAGACCACTTCACTTTGCAGCGTGCCGATCGGGGCCCAGGTTTCCCGGGCGCCGATCGAGAAAAACAGCAGGAAGCCGATCACCAGCGGCAGGGCGATCAAGTCCCAGCGATTGGGCAGCAGACGTCGGGTCGAGGCCGGTATGTAGTGACGGAACACCTTATTCATAAGCAGTGATTCCTGCAGTGCTCTGAATGGAGGCGCGGCAGTCTGAACGTAGCTTCAGTCTGCACGGCGCACCCGGGAATGAACGGACGCTCATTCCTTGACTTCAATGGGGAGGCTGGATGCTGCGGGCCCGTTGAATTCAGCGGGCCGAGAGGGTTGGCGCATCCGGTTTGTGGCCGGATACGCAACTTGCGCGGATTGTATATTTCGGAATGTTACAAAGGCGTAAAAAACACGGCCCGCAGGCGAGCTTGTGATACTTCATTCAGCCTGCGGACAGGTTGGGCGCGTCGGGGTTACTTGAAACGCCGCTCCACGCCTTTTTCCACCAGGATCTTCGCCGAAATCTCTTCCACGGAAAAATGCGTGGAGTTGATGTGCGGGATGTTTTCGCGGCGGAACAGGTTCTCCACTTCGCGCACTTCGAATTCGCACTGGGCGTAGCTCGAATAGCGGCTGTTGGGCTTGCGCTCGTTGCGGATCGCGGTAAGGCGGTCCGGGTCGATGGTCAGACCGAACAGCTTGTGCTGGTGGGCGCGCAGGGCGGTTGGCAATTGCAGGCGTTCCATGTCGTCTTCGGTCAGCGGGTAGTTGGCCGCGCGGATGCCGAACTGCATCGCCATGTACAGACACGTCGGCGTCTTACCACAACGCGACACGCCCACTAGTATCAGGTCGGCCTTGTCGTAATAGTGGGTGCGGGCGCCGTCGTCGTTATCGAGGGCGAAGTTCACCGCCTCGATCCGCTCCATGTAGTTGGAGTTGTGGCCGATCGAATGGGATTTGCCGACGGTGTAGGAAGAGTGCTCGGTCAGTTCCTGTTCGAGCGGGGCGAGGAACGTCGAGAAAATGTCGATCATGAAACCATTGGAGGTTGCGAGAATCTCACGGATGTCCTGATTGACGATGGTGTCGAAGATAATCGGCCGGAAACCATCGGTTTCAGCGGCTTTGTTGATTTGTTGTACCATGGCCCGCGCTTTGTCCGCGTTGTCGATGTAGGGCCGCGTGAGCTTGGTGAAGGTAATGTTTTCGAACTGCGCCAGAAGGCTTTGACCCAGGGTTTCGGCAGTAATGCCGGTGCCATCGGAGATAAAGAAAGCAGATCGTTTCATTTGCACCTTGGGCCTTAAGCTAATGAGTATTTCTGGATATGATAGGCGCGATTTGCCGGCCGCCATCGGCCCGCATTCTCACTTATTTTCCAGGTCCAGGCCATACAACCGGCCGATGCTCCCCCGAGCCGCCGGTTTCTGAGCTTTTCCAACACAGTTAGTGGAGAGATCACCTTGGTAGAGTACGTAGTTTCCCTCGATAAGCTCGGCAAACACGATGTTGAGCATGTGGGGGGCAAGAACGCATCCCTGGGCGAGATGATCAGCAACCTGGCCGGTGCCGGTGTGTCGGTCCCCGGCGGTTTCGCCACCACGGCGCAGGCCTATCGCGACTTTCTCGAGCTGAGCGGCCTCAACGACCAGATCCACAAGGCTCTCGACGCCCTGGACGTCGATGACGTCAACGCGCTGGCCAAGACCGGCGCCCAGATCCGCCAATGGATCATGGAAGCCGAATTCCCTGAAAAACTGAACACCGAGATCCGCACCGCGTTCGCCGCGCTGTCGGCCGGCAATCCCGATGTGGCGGTGGCCGTGCGTTCCTCCGCCACCGCCGAAGACCTGCCGGACGCCTCGTTCGCCGGTCAGCAGGAAACCTTCCTGAACATCCGTGGCGTGGAAAACGTCATCCGTGCGGCCAAGGAAGTGTTCGCTTCCCTGTTCAACGACCGCGCCATTTCCTACCGCGTGCACCAGGGCTTCGACCACAAACTGGTCGCCCTGTCGGCCGGCGTGCAGCGCATGGTGCGTTCGGAAACCGGCACCGCCGGCGTGATGTTCACCCTCGATACTGAATCCGGCTTCCGTGACGTGGTGTTCATCACCGGCGCCTACGGCCTGGGCGAAACCGTCGTACAAGGCGCGGTGAACCCGGACGAATTCTATGTCCACAAGGGCACGCTTGCGGCCGGTCGCCCGGCGATCCTGCGCCGCAACCTGGGCAGCAAGGCCATCAAGATGATCTACGGCGACGAGGCCAAGGCCGGTCGTTCGGTGAAAACCGTTGATGTCGACAAGGCCGAGCGCGGGCGTTTCTGCCTGACCGACGCCGAAGTCAGCGAGCTGGCCAAGCAGGCGATGATCATCGAGAAGCACTACGGCTGCCCGATGGACATCGAATGGGCCAAGGACGGTGACGACGGCAAGCTGTACATCGTGCAGGCCCGTCCGGAAACCGTGAAGAGCCGCACCCAGGCCAACGTCATGGAACGTTACCTGCTGAAAGAAACCGGCACCGTGCTTGTGGAAGGCCGTGCCATCGGTCAGCGCATCGGCGCCGGCAAGGTGCGGATCATCAAGGACGTCTCCGAAATGGACAAGGTCCAGCCGGGCGACGTGCTGGTCTCCGACATGACCGACCCGGACTGGGAACCGGTGATGAAGCGCGCCAGCGCCATCGTCACCAACCGTGGCGGCCGTACCTGCCACGCGGCGATCATCGCCCGTGAACTGGGTATTCCGGCTGTCGTCGGTTGCGGCAACGCCACCCAGCTGCTGAAGGATGGCCAGGGCGTGACCGTGTCCTGCGCCGAAGGCGACACCGGTTACATCTTCGAAGGCGAACTGGGCTTCGACATCAAGAAAAACTCCGTGGACGCCATGCCGGAGCTGCCGTTCAAGATCATGATGAACGTCGGCAACCCGGACCGCGCCTTCGACTTCGCGCAGCTGCCGAACGCCGGTGTGGGCCTGGCCCGTCTGGAATTCATCATCAACCGCATGATCGGCGTCCACCCGAAAGCGCTGTTGAACTACGACGGCCTGCCGCAGGACATCAAGGAAAGCGTCGACAAGCGCATCGCCGGTTACGACGATCCGGTCGGTTTCTATGTCGAGAAACTGGTTGAAGGCATCAGTACCCTGGCCGCTGCGTTCGCGCCGAAGAAGGTCATCGTGCGTCTGTCGGACTTCAAGTCCAACGAATACGCCAACCTGATCGGCGGCAAGCTGTACGAGCCGGAAGAAGAAAACCCGATGCTGGGCTTCCGTGGCGCTTCGCGTTACATCAGCGAATCGTTCCGTGACTGCTTCGAACTCGAGTGCCGTGCGCTGAAACGCGTGCGCAACGAGATGGGCCTGACCAACGTCGAAATCATGGTGCCGTTCGTCCGTACGCTGGGCGAAGCCAGCCAGGTGGTCGATCTGCTGGCCGAAAACGGCCTGAAGCGCGGCGACAACGGCCTGCGCGTGATCATGATGTGCGAACTGCCATCCAACGCGATCCTGGCTGAAGAGTTCCTCGAATTCTTCGACGGTTTCTCGATCGGTTCCAACGACCTGACCCAGCTGACACTGGGCCTGGACCGTGACTCCGGGATCATCGCGCACCTGTTCGACGAGCGTAATCCGGCAGTCAAGAAGCTGCTGGCCAACGCGATTGCCGCGTGCAACAAGGCCGGCAAGTACATCGGCATCTGCGGTCAGGGCCCTTCGGACCACCCGGACCTCGCCAAGTGGCTGATGGAGCAGGGCATCGAAAGCGTATCGTTGAACCCGGACACCGTGCTGGAAACCTGGTTCTTCCTTGCCGAAGGCCAGGCGGCGGAATAAACCGTGAATGAAGCCCCGGCCCGTTGACCCGGGCCGGGGCTTTAAGATTGAAGTAGGGCGAGCTCTCCGGATGCCGCCCTTTTTTGTGCAAGAGCATTATGCAAAGCAGCAGCAACCTATTTCCTGTCGCCCTGATCAGCGCTGAACGACGCGGTGATCTGAGCGAAGACATCTACCGTTTGAAGCCGGGCAACAGCCCTGACTGGTCCGTGGAAATCGCGGTGACCCGTCTCGGCATGGCCGATGAACCGGCGACACGCGGCGTGCCGGTGATCTTGCTGCACGGCAGCTTCTCCAACCGGCGCTTCTGGTTCTCCCCGAAAGGTCTGGGGCTGGGCGCTTATCTGACGCGTCTGGGGTTCGATGTATGGATCCCGGAAATGCGCGGCCACGGCATGTCCCAGCGCAACGAGGACTATCGCCGCAACCGCGTCGCCGATTACGCCCGTTACGATTTGCCGGCCATCGCCGCGTTCGTGCGTGAACAGAGCGGGCAGATCCCGCACTGGATCGGTCATTCGCTGGGCGGCATTACGCTCGCGGCTGCCCTGGGCGGCGAATACCTCGGCGAACCGGCCGTAGCGTCGGCAGCGTTTTTCGGCACGCAGGTCAGTCGTACCTACTGGCCGCTGAAAATTCCGCCGGTGGAATGGAGCGGGCGTTTCATTCTCAAGCGTTTTGCCCAGTTGTCCGGCTCGCGTCTCAAGCGTGGCCCGGAAGACGAGCCGATCGGCCTCGCGCTGGAAAGCATGCGCTGGTATGGCCTGTTCGGGCGTTTCGGGGACAAGGACAAGGATTGGTGGGCGGGGCTCGCCGATGTCAAGGTGCCGGTGTTGGCCGTGACGGCGGTCGGGGATCATCAGGATCCGGCCTGGGCCTGCCGCAAGTTGTTCGATCAGGTCGGCTCCGAGCACAAGCAATTTATCAATCTGGGTCGTGAACAGGGCTTCAGCGAAAATTTCGGTCATGTCGAAATGTTGGTGAGCAAGGCCGCCCAGGCCGAAGTCTGGCCACTGGTGGCGCGCTGGCTGGCTGACCAGCACACGCCATTACTTGGCGAAAAGATGGATCTGGCGGCGGCAGGATGAGCGGAGGGCTCTGAAAAGGGCATTTCGTTCGGGTCGGCTTGCGGCTAAGATATGACGCATTGGACGGTTCCGGTCACATTTGGTGGCTGTTTCGCTATTACGTTTCAGCCTGTGTTCAGGTTCACTCAGCGACCATTGCATGGACTAAGGTAAACAGCGACCGTCGGATCTCGTTTCAAAAGAGTGCGACATCCTTGATCGTCTTCCTTGTTACAGGAGTTATTCGATGAACCATTACCTCACGCCTGACCTGTGCGACGCCTATCCGGAGCTGGTGCAGGTGCTGGAACCGATGTTCAGCAATTTCGGTGGCCGTGATTCCTTCGGCGGCGAAATCGTGACCATCAAGTGCTTCGAAGACAACTCGCTGGTCAAGGAACAGGTTGAACTCAAGGGCAACGGCAAGGTGCTGGTGGTCGATGGCGGCGGTTCCCTGCGGCGTGCGCTGCTGGGCGACATGCTCGCCGAGAAAGCCTCGAAAAACGGTTGGGAAGGGCTGGTCATCTACGGCTGCATCCGTGATGTGGACGTCATCGCCCAGACCGATCTCGGCGTGCAGGCACTGGCCAGCCACCCGATGAAGACCGACAAGCGGGGTATCGGCGACCTCAACGTGCCGGTGACGTTTGCGGGCGTTACGTTTCATCCGGGCCAATACATCTATGCGGACAACAACGGCGTGATTATCTCGCCGAGCCCGCTGAAGATGCCTGAATAAATCGCGGCAAGCACTGGGGTGAGGATGTTCGAGGAAGAAAACGCGCAATGGGGGCTGGTGCATGCCCTGGTGCTGGATGGTAAAGGCGGTGCGCGTTCGATAGCCCGGACTGAACTCGACGATTTGCAGCTGCAGGCCCATGAAAGCCTGTGGCTGCACTGGGATCGCAGTCACCCGCAGACCCAGACCTGGCTGCGCAAGTCCAGCGGACTGAACGAATTCACCTGCGATCTGCTGCTGGAAGAGAACACCCGTCCACGGCTGTTGCCGCTGCCCGATTCCGAGTTGCTGCTGTTTTTGCGCGGGGTCAACCTCAATCCTGGGGCCGAGCCGGAAGACATGGTCTCGGTACGGATTTTCGCTTCGGCCCAGCGTGTGATTTCCCTGCGTTTGCGCCCATTGCGCGCCACGGATGAACTGCTGGCGATGCTGGGGGAGGGCAAGGGCCCGAAAACGTCGTCCGAACTCATTCTTTATCTTGCGCAATATCTCACCAACAAGGTGCAGGATCTGGTCACTTGCCTCTCGGAAGTGGTCGATGAAGAGGAAGAAAAGCTGGACGCCGACGAACGGTATACCCCCGAGCACGGAGCGGTTTTGCACATCCGTCGTCGAGCCGCCGGACTGAAGCGTTTTCTCGCACCGCAGCGCGATATTTTCGGACAGCTGACGCGAATAAAACTGCCATGGTTCGTCGATGACGACGCGGACTATTGGAACGAATTGAACAACAGCCTGACCCGCTACCTCGAAGAGCTCGAATTGACCCGAGAGCGCGTGGGGCTTGTGCTGGACACCGAAGACCGGCGTTTGAGCGTGCGCATGAATCGCACCATGTACCGCTTCGGGATCATCACCGGGATCTTCTTGCCGATGAGTTTTCTCACCGGCCTGCTGGGGATCAATGTCGGTGGAATTCCACTTTCCGGAAGCCCTTACGGCTTCCTGGTGGCATGCCTGCTGATGGTCCTGGTGGCGCTCGGACAATGGTGGTTGTTCCGCCGATTGCGCTGGGTTTGACGATGGGCCATGTGACCCGACCAAATTTGCCCGCGTCTTTCACAGACATCACGAGAGGTGCGTATGCACGATCCGTTTGAACAGTCTTTGCGCGACATGCTCAACGCCTCGCCGTCCGGCCGCGACGACGATGCCTGCCTGGGCCGCGTACTCAAAACCGCCAACCGCCAGGTCGGCGCCGGTGATCTGTTCAGCCTGCTGGGCCGCTGGCTGCCTGCGCTGATGATCGCCCTGAACAACGGCTCGGCTCATGTCGCGCCGGTTTCCCGTCTCCGTAAACCTACCGCTCGCACTGCTGATAAGGCTGATTGAATATGGAACTTGATCTCTGGACTCAGAGCCTCGTCACGGCAATGACAGCGTTGTGGACCAAAGTCGCTAATTTCATCCCGAACCTGTTCGGCGCACTGGTGGTGCTGCTGTTGGGCTTCGTGGTGGCCAAGTTGCTGGACACATTGCTGTCCAAGCTGCTCGCCAAACTCGGCCTCGACCGCTTGATGGGCGGCACCGGCCTGACCAAACTGATGTCCCGTGCGGGACTGCAAGTGCCGATCTCGACCCTGATCGGAAAAATCGTCTATTGGTTTGTTCTGCTGATTTTCCTGGTTTCTGCGGCAGAATCCCTTGGACTTGAGCGAGTTTCAGCTACGCTGGACATGTTGGCGCTGTATGTGCCAAAAGTTTTCGGCGCCGCGCTGGTGCTGCTGGTGGGTGTATTGCTGGCGCAACTGGCCAACGGACTGGTGCGCGGTGCGGCAGAAGGCGTAGGACTGGACTACGCTTCAGGACTTGGGCGAATTGCCCAGGGCCTGGTGATCATCATCAGTATCTCGGTCGCGATCAGTCAGCTTGAGGTCAAGACCGACCTGCTGAACCATGTGATCGTCATCGTATTGATTACCGTTGGTCTGGCGGTTGCGCTGGCCATGGGCCTGGGAAGCCGGGAAATTGCCGGTCAGATTCTTGCGGGAATCTATGTGCGTGAGTTGTATCAGGTTGGGCAACAAGTGCGTGTTGGCGAGGTCGAAGGTCAGATCGAAGAGATCGGCACGGTTAAAACCACATTGCTGACCGATGAGGGTGAGCTAGTCTCTCTCTCCAATCGGATCCTGCTGGAACAGCATGTGAGTAGCCGCTAACCCGGCAAACCCTGCTAATGTATGCCGCCGCAAAATGCCAGCTGATGCTGGCAGCGGTGGACATTGACCTGACTGTCGGCACGACTTGTTTTGAATAAAGCCCAAACGCTATCCACGCGCTACGACCCCCGCGAGCTCTCTGACGAGGAGTTGGTCGCGCGCTCGCATACCGAGCTGTTTCACGTGACGCGCGCCTATGAAGAACTGATGCGGCGTTACCAGCGGACATTATTTAACGTCTGTGCACGATATCTTGGGAACGATCGCGACGCAGACGATGTCTGTCAGGAAGTGATGTTGAAGGTGCTGTATGGCCTGAAGAACTTCGAGGGCAAATCGAAGTTCAAGACGTGGCTGTATAGCATCACCTACAACGAATGCATCACACAGTATCGGAAGGAACGGCGAAAGCGTCGCTTGATGGACGCACTGAGTCTTGACCCCCTCGAGGAAGCGTCCGAAGAAAAGGCGCCGAAACCCGAGGAGAAGGGCGGACTCGATCGCTGGCTGGTGTATGTGAACCCGATTGACCGTGAAATTCTGGTGCTACGTTTTGTCGCAGAGCTGGAATTTCAGGAGATCGCAGACATCATGCACATGGGTTTGAGTGCGACAAAAATGCGGTACAAACGTGCTCTTGATAAATTGCGTGAGAAATTTGCAGGCATTGCTGAAACTTAGTTCAGCGCAAATATCTCTTACGTGTAGGCAAGTTCTGATAGACTTGCCGCCGAGTTGTCCCCCGGTTTGCGGGACTGCTTCACAATCACCAGATGGGGATTTAACGGATGAAACTGAAAAACACCTTGGGCTTGGCCATTGGTTCTTTGATTGCCGCTACTTCGTTCGGCGCACTGGCACAAGGCCAAGGCGCAGTTGAAGGCGAACTGTTCTACAAGAAGCAGTACAACGACAGCGTTAACCATGTCGAAGACGGCTTCAACCCAGGCGCCTCTATCGGTTACTTCTTGACCGACGACGTGTCGTTGAACTTCACCTACGACAAGAACAACCACACCCGTTCGAACGACGGCACTGGCAGCCAGAAGCTGGATGGCGACAACTTCGGCCTGATCGCTCAGTACCACTTCAACAACGCTGGTGACGCTCTGCGTCCTTACGTTGCTGGCGGTGTGAAGCACGGCAGCCTGACCAACGTAGCCGCTGACGGCCACACCGGTCGCGACCAGTCGACCTACCTGAACGCTGGCGCTGGCGTTAAGTACTACTTCGCTGAAAACTTCTACGCCCGTGCTGGTGTAGACGCTGACTACAAACTGGACAACGGTCGCTGGAACTACGCTCCAGTAATCGGTCTGGGCGTGAACTTCGGTGGCGGCAACAAGCCTGCCGCTGCTCCAGTTCCAGCACCAGCTGAAGTCTGCTCCGACAGCGACAACGATGGCGTTTGCGACAACGTTGACAAGTGCCCGAACACCCCAGCCAACGTAACTGTTGACGCTGATGGCTGCCCGGCAGTTGCTGAAGTTGTTCGTGTAGAGCTGGACGTGAAGTTCGACTTCGACAAGTCGGTCGTCAAGCCAAACAGCTACGCTGACATCAAGAACCTGGCTGACTTCATGAAGCAGTACCCATCGACTCACACCACTGTTGAAGGTCACACTGACTCCGTCGGTCCTGACGCTTACAACCAGAAACTGTCCGAGCGTCGTGCAAACGCCGTTAAGCAAGTTCTGGTTAACCAGTACGGTGTTGAATCGTCCCGCGTTCAGTCGATTGGCTACGGCGAAACCCGTCCAGTTGCTGACAACAAAACCGAAGCTGGCCGCGCCGTTAACCGTCGCGTAGAAGCTCAGGTTGAAGCTCAAGCTAAGTAATTAGCTCGCTGCTTTGAGGAAAGCCCGGCTCAGGCCGGGCTTTTCTTTGTCTGCGATTTGGTAAAACCAGAGGGTCAGGCTGACTGATTGGCGGGCCAGGCGAGCAAACCGGATCGGTCCGCAGAAGCCGCCACTGCACCAATCACCAGAATGGCCGGGCTCTTGAGCTGGAACCTGCAGGCTGCTTCCTCCATCCCCGTCAGATCGCTCCGGCATTCACGTTGTTGTGGCAGGGATGCGTTCTCGATCATCGCCACCGGCGTCTCCATCGCCATTCCGCCTGCCAGCAACTGCTCACGAATTTCGCTGAGCTTGGCCACCCCCATGTAGATCACCAGCGTCGTGCCGCTCTGCGCCAGGGCCTGCCAGTTCACCTGACTGTCATCCTGAGTGTGCGCGGTGACCAGCGTCACCCCCCGCGCTACGCCGCGTAATGTCAGCGGAATGTCACACTGCGTCGCCCCGGCCAGCCCGGCGGTGATGCCATTGACCAGCTCCACTTCAACCCCGCGCTCACGCAGCCACTGCGCTTCCTCGCCGCCACGGCCGAAGATGCAGGGATCGCCGCCCTTGAGGCGCACCACGCATTTGCCCTGGCGCGCATAACGCAGCATCAGCCGATGAATGAACGCCTGTGGCGTCGAGCGACAGCCGCCGCGTTTGCCGACTGGAATGATCCGTGCGGCGGGGCAGTGTTCCAGCACTGCGTCGTTGACCAGATCGTCGATCAGCACCACATCCGCTTCGCGCAAGGCACGTACGGCTTTGAGCGTCAGCAATTCAGGATCGCCAGGACCTGCGCCCACCAGCCAGACTTTTGCGTTCATGGTGTTTTCCTCTTCAGATGACGGCGACCGGCCGCGTTTCGGCGGCCAGCAAACGCTTGATTTCCGGGACGCAGGAACCACATTGCGTGCCGCAGCCCAGTGTGTTTTTCAAACCCTGCAGATCCAGACCTTCTCGAATGCCGGCGCAGACCGCGCTGTGGCTGACGTTTTTGCAATTGCACAGGGTCTTGTCGGCAACGCTCTGCACACCGGCATTGCCCGGCGGCGCACTCATTGGCGCCAGCAGCCAGCGCCGCAGTTGTTCGTCTGCGCGGCCCTCCAGCCACAGGCCTTGCAACCAGTGTCGGGCAAGGGTTTCGCCGGCGAGGCGGATCGCGGTGATTCGCCCGTTTTCGATGCGTACCCGTTTGCCGATCGCCCGGCGCGGATCGTCATAGGCCAGCACCGGGCCGTCGATCAGAGCCAGGCACTGGTCGATTTCGCGCAGCAATTGCGGATCGGGTGCGGCGGCGCTGGCAGTGCGTATCAGCAGCGCCGGCCGCTCGCGACCGACCAGACTGAGGCTGACGTAGGAAAACGCCTCACACAGCGGACGAAGCGCCTCAAAATGCCGCTGAACATCCCCCTCGATCAGTGCGAACAGTTGCCAGGGCAGATTCACCGGTTCCAGGCGTACCCCGCTGTGCTTGAGTTCAGGTTGTTTCGACAGGGGGTCGAAGGCGGGCAGCGTCAGGCAGTTCACGCCGCCCTTGAGAAAACGATCACCCCAATGCATCGGCAGAAACGCCTGACCAGGACGCACGCTGTCATCGCTGCCGACCGCCACGACCACTGCGCCACGACGACTTTTCAGGCTCACCAGATCCCCCGGTTGCAAGCGATGACGGCGCAATTCGTCCGGATGCAGACTCAACACTGCTTCGCTGACATGACCGAACAACTGCGCCGCCGTGCCGGTGCGGCTCATACCGTGCCATTGATCGCGCAGTCGGCCGGTGATCAGGGTCAGGGGAAAACGTGCGTCGCGTTGTTCCTTGGCGGCGCGATAGGGATCGGCAACGAACTGCGCCCGCCCGTTCGCTGTAGGAAAGATCCCGTCGCCATACAGCCGGGCTGTACCTTGGCGGGCGCCAGCGGGGAAGGGCCATTGCTGTGGCCCCAGCTCATCAATCAACCCATGGCTGATCCCCGATAGATCCAGATCGCGCCCCCGGGTCAGTTGTTTGTACTCGTCAAACAACTGCGCCGGTTGCTCGAAAGCAAACAGACCCGGCTGTTGCGGGCGCAGACGTTTCTCCAGGCGCTGTGCGAAATCTACGGTGATCGCCCAGTCCGGACGCGCCTCACCCGGTGCGGCAATGGCTTTGCGGACGTGGGAAATCCGCCGCTCAGAGTTGGTCACCGAGCCTTCTTTCTCGCCCCAACTGGCTGCCGGCAACAGCAGGTCGGCAAACGTTGCGGTTTCGGTGGTGCGAAACGCCTCCTGCAACACCACGAACGGACAGGCTTCCAGCGCCGCGCGGACGGCGTTCTGGTCCGGCATCGATTGTGCGGGGTTGGTGCAGGCAATCCACAGCGCCTTGATCTGGCCGCTGCGCACCTGTTCGAACAGTTCGATGGCGCTGAGGCCGGTGTTTTCCGGCAGCTTATCCACACCCCAATACGCCGCGACTTCTGCGCGGTGCTCTGGATTGGTTACTTCACGATGGCCTGGCAACAGGTTGGAAAGGCTGCCGGTTTCCCGCCCGCCCATGGCGTTCGGCTGACCGGTCAGGGAGAAAGGTCCCGCACCTGGCCGACCGATTTGCCCGGTGGCCAGGTGCAGATTGATCAGCGCGCTGTTCTTCGCGCTGCCGGCGGTTGACTGGTTCAGGCCCATGCACCACAGCGACAGAAAACTCGGCGCGGTGCCGATCCATTCGGCGCATTGCTGCAGCTGCTCGACACTGATCCCGCACAGCTGCGAAACCATGGCCGGGGTGTAATCGCGCACCAGGCTTTTCAGCTCGGCGAGCCCGTCGGTGTGCGCCTTGATGAAGTCGCGGTCGATCCAGTCTTCCCACAACAGCAGATGCAAAATCCCATGGAACAACGCGACATCGGTGCCCGGCAGAATCGCCAGATGCAGGTCGGCGAGGTCGCAAGTGTCGGTGCGCCGAGGGTCGATGACGATGACTTTCATCTGCGGGCGGCGGGATTTGGCCTCTTCGAGGCGGCGAAACAGTACCGGATGGGCGTAGGCCATGTTACTGCCGACGATCATCACGCAATCGCTCAGCTCCAGGTCTTCATAGCTGCACGGTGGTGCGTCGGCACCAAGGCTGCGCTTGTAGCCAACCACCGCCGAAGACATGCACAACCGCGAATTGCTATCGATGTTATTGGTGCCGACCAGCGCCCGCGCCAGTTTGTTGAACGCGTAGTAATCCTCGGTCAGCAACTGCCCGGAGATGTAAAACGCCACGCTGTCCGGGCCGTGTTTAGCGATGGTGTCGGCGAACACATTGGCGGCGTGATCCAGCGCGGTGTCCCAGTCGCAACGACTGCGCGCCAAGCCTTTGCCCAGGCGCAATTCCGGGTACAACGCCCGGGCCGCGAGGTCACCGGTCAGGTGCAGGGTTGAGCCTTTGCTACACAGTTTGCCGAAGTTGGCCGGATGCGCCGGATCGCCGCTGACGCCGAGAATGCGCTCGCCGTCATGCTCGATCAGCACGCCGCAGCCGACCCCGCAATAGCAGCAGGTCGAGGCGGTCGTCTGGCGGTTCATCAGACGGCGTCCCGCAGGGCCAGTTGCACACGGCCGTTTTCCACACGGGCCGGGTGATGGTGCGCGCAGCCGACGTCCGGCGCCTGGGCTTCGCCGGATTGCAGGTCGATCTGCCAGTTGTGCAGTGGGCAGGCCACGCGTTTGCCGTAGATCAGGCCTTGGGACAGCGGGCCGCCCTTGTGCGGGCAGCGGTCATCGAGTGCGAAAACTTCGTCGTCGCTTGTGCGAAAGATCGCAATGTCACCTTTGGGCCCGGCGATGATCCGCGAACCGAGGGCGTTGATTTCTTCCAGGGCACAGATATCGAGCCAGTTCATGCCGGCACCTCCAGGTTTTTAACGGGGATCACGTCGAATTCTTTCTTCAGTTGCGGTTGGGCGAGGCGTTCTTTCCAAGGGTCCTGTTCGAACGACAGGGAGAATTGCAGGCGCTCGTTCAGGGCCTTGCGGCGCTCGGGATCTTCCAGCACGGCCTTCTTGATGTGCTCCATGCCGACCCGTTGCAGGTAGTGCACGGTGCGTTCGAGGTAGAAGGCTTCCTCGCGGTACAGCTGCAGGAACGCGCCGTTGTATTCGCGCACTTCCTCGGCGGTCTTGAGCTTGACGAAGAACTCGGCGACTTCGGTCTTGATCCCGCCGTTGCCACCGATGTACATCTCCCAGCCGGAATCGACGCCGATGATGCCTACGTCCTTGATCCCCGCTTCCGAGCAGTTGCGTGGGCATCCGGAGACCGCCAACTTCACTTTGTGCGGCGACCACATGTTGAACAGGTCATGTTCAAGATCGATGCCCAACTGGGTCGAATTCTGCGTGCCGAAGCGGCAGAACTCGCTGCCGACGCAGGTTTTCACGGTTCGGATCGATTTGCCGTAGGCGTGGCCGGATGGCATGTCGAGGTCTTTCCAGACCCCCGGCAGGTCCTGCTTCTTGATCCCCAACAGGTCGATGCGCTGGCCGCCGGTGACCTTGACCATCGGCACCTGATACTTGTCCGCCACGTCGGCGATCCGCCGCAGTTCCGACGGGTTGGTCACGCCGCCCCACATCCGTGGCACCACTGAATAGGTGCCGTCCTTCTGAATGTTGGCGTGGGCCCGTTCGTTGATCAGACGTGACTGTGGATCGTCCTTGGCTTCGCCGGGCCAGGTGGAAATCAGGTAATAGTTGAGCGCCGGGCGGCAAGTGGCGCAACCGTTCGGGGTGCGCCAGTTGAGGTAGCTCATGGTGCCGGCGATGGTCAGCAAATGCTGTTCGCGAATGGCCTGGCGGATCTGGCCGTGGTTGAGGTCGCTGCATCCGCAGATGGCTTTTTCGCTTTTCGGTTTGACGTCCGCCGCGCCGCCGACGGTGTTGATCAGGATCTGCTCGACCAGCCCGGCGCAGGAGCCGCAGGAGCTGGCGGCCTTGGTGTGTTTCTTCACTTCGTCGACGCTGAACAGGCCGTGTTCCTGAATCGCCTTGACGATGGTGCCCTTGCACACGCCGTTGCAGCCGCAGACTTCGGCGTTGTCGGCCATGCTCATGGCTTTGTCCTGGCCCTGATGTCCTACATCGCCTAAAGCATGCTCCATAGAAGAAGAGCCGCCGAACATCAGGTGATCGCGGATCTGCCGAATGTCGTGATTCTCACGAATCTGCCGGAAATACCAACCACCATCCGCCGTATCGCCGTACAGACAGGCGCCGACCAGCACGTCATCCTTGATCACCAGTTTTTTGTACACCCCGCCGATCGGATCGGAGAGGGTGATGGTCTCGGTGCCTTCGCCGCCCATGAAGTCGCCGGCGGAAAACAGGTCGATGCCGGTGACCTTCAATTTGGTCGAGGTCACCGAGCCCTGATAGCGGGCGAAACCCAGTTGCGCCAAGTGGTTGGCGCAGACCTTGGCCTGTTCGAACAGCGGCGCGACCAGGCCGTAGGCGATGCCGCGATGGCTGGCGCATTCGCCGATGGCATAGATGCGCGGGTCGTAGGTTTGCAGGGTGTCGTTGACCAGAATCCCGCGATTGCACGGGATGCCGGCCTTTTCCGCGAGTTCGGTATTGGGGCGAATGCCAGCGGCCATGACCACCAGATCGGCAGGAATGATGTCGCCGTTCTTGAATTGCACCGAGCCGACGCGACCGTTGCCGGCGTCGTGCAGGGCCTGGGTCTGTTCGCACAGGCGAAAGTGCAGGCCGCGGGATTCGAGGGCGGTTTGCAGGAGCTGGCCGCTGGTCTTGTCCAGTTGCCGCTCCAGCAGCCATTCACCCAGGTGCACCACGGTGACGTGCATGCCGCGCAGCATCAGGCCGTTGGCCGCTTCGAGGCCGAGCAGGCCACCGCCGATCACCACGGCGTGCTTGTGGGTCTTGGCGGTGTCGATCATCGCCTGGGTGTCGGCGATGTCGCGGTAGCCGATCACGCCCTGCAAGGTGTTGCCGGGGATCGGCAGAATGAACGGGGTCGAGCCGGTGGCGATCAGCAAGCGATCGTATTCGGCCTCGGTGCCGTCTTCGGCGATCACACGGCGTTTGACCCGGTCGATCTCCACCACTTTGCGGTTGAGCAGCAGTTTGATGCCGTTTTCCAGGTACCAGTCGAGGTCGTTGAGCACGATCTCTTCGAAGGTCTGTTCGCCGGCCAGCACCGGCGACAGCAGGATGCGGTTGTAGTTGGTGTGCGGTTCGGCGCCGAAGACCGTGATGTCGTACAGCTCGTTGCTCAGTTTCAGCAGTTCTTCCAGGGTGCGGACCCCGGCCATGCCGTTGCCGATCATCACCAGTTTGAGTTTTTTCATCAGGTTCTCCGGGAGCATCGGGCTTGCCTCTTGTGGGCAGTCAGGCCTTGCTCGACAAAATGGCGCAAACAAAAAAGGCGTCCCGCCAGTTACCTAGCGAGGACGCCTTTGTCCTTGTCCCGTTCTCTCGGGAAGCCTGGCCTTCGTCGTTGAAGGTCGGGCTTTATGTCAGTTGGAAACGTTAATGCAGTGGTTGTGCCAATTCGCGCTCAGACACGAATTCATTGGGGTGGGACTGGAATTGGCCAGATGTTCATTGTGGTTTTTGCACTGAATGGAAGCAGTCTGCCCGCTAATGGAGCGTCGGATCAGCCATGAAACAACAGAAACAGCAGCACCAGATTGCCCAGTAGCGCCAGCAGCGCCAGTGTCCGCCAGACCTTCAGCGGCTCCCGCTCGAGCAAGGGACGAGGACGTACATTCAGGCTGCGGCGTTCACCCTGTTCCAGCGTGAGCAGCCATTCTTCAGCGGTTTCATAGCGTTGCAGCGGGTCAGTCGAGACACCACGTTCCAGACACTGCGCCAGCCATTCCGGCAGATCCGGCCGATAACGAGCCGCACTCACCGGCAGCCCGAAACGCGGACGCTGGAAGGCTTCGACTTCTCCGTAGGGAAAATGCCCGGTGAGCAGGAAATACAAGGTTACGCCCACCGCATACAGATCCTGACGAGCCTCGGGCGCATCCCCTCGAAAGGACTCCGGTGCGATATAGCTCGGGGTTCCCGGCAGCGTCGAGGGTGTGTCCTGCGAAAGACCGGGGCAATACGCCAGACCGAAATCCAGCAAACGCAACTCGCCGTCGTCCCCCAGCAGCAGGTTCTCCGGTTTGATGTCGCGGTGCAGAATCTGCCGCCGATGCAGAAGGCCGACGGCCCGCAACAGGCGTTCGGCCAGGTCCTGCCACTGAGCCAGCGGTAGTGGGCCGGCTCGCTCGAACAACTGCGCGAGGGTGATTCCCGAATATTCACGCATCACGTAGTACAAATGCTGACGCTGACTGGCGCTATGGACTTCAGGGAAATGTCGCCCGGCCACGCGTTTGAGAAACCATTCCTCCGCCAGCAGTGCCTGACCTGCGTGGGTATCGTCCGCCAGCCGTGAGGGCAAGGTCTTCAACAGCCACGCCTGGCCTTGGCCATCGAGGACGCGATACAGCAACGATTGCTGGCTTTGGCCGACGATGCCTTGCACCTGCCAGCCCTCGAAGGTCTGACCCGGTTTGAGCGTCGGGGGCAGCGGCCATTGCTGCAACTGAATCAGCGCATCGCCGATGCTCGCTTCCCCCACGGCATCCACCCGCACCAGCAAGGCACTGGCGTTGTCCTGGGCGCCGGCCAGATGCGCGGCGTTGACCAGCGTTTGTGCCGCACTGTGCAGATCCGGTTGATCACGCAGGATCCCGGCGATGGCCGTGTCGCCGAGCGCGGCCCAGACACCGTCGCTGAGCAGCACGAAGCTTTCGCCTTCACGCAGTTCGCCGTCGAGAAAGTCCAGCACCAGATGCTGATCCAGCCCCAGTGCGCGCTTGAGCACGTGCTGCATGCCCGGTTGTTCCCAGACGTGATCCTCGGTGATGCGCTGGAGGGTGTCGGCATGCCAGCGATAGACCCGGCAATCCCCCACATGCGCCAGCGTGAAGCGCCTGCCGCGCAGGACCAGCGCGCTGACGGTGGTGAGCAACGGCTGGCCACCGCCATTGGCTTGCAACCAGCGATTTTGCGCGAGCAACAGGCGATCCAGCGCCTGGGCCACGCTCCAGGTCTGCGGGGTGGCGTAGTAGTCCAGCGCCAACGCCTGCAAGGTCGAGCGCGCAGCCAGACCGCCATCGGCGCACTGGCTGACGCCGTCGGCGATGGCGAACAGGAAACCCTTGCTGGCGGCCAGCGCCGGGGCCGGAGTGACCAGGCGCAAGGCGTCCTGATTCTCCGCGCGGGGGCCGGTGGCGCTGGCTTCAGCGAAGCTCAGTCGCAGTGCCATGCGGGCCTCAGACCCGGGCGGCGGTCACGGCCGCCGAACCCCAGGTGGTTCTCCAGCGACGTTTGACCCCATGCAGGCCGAACCACGCCAAAACGCCAAGGCTGGCGAACAACCACAGCGCCAGTTGATAGCTGCCGGTGCTCTGTTTGATCGCGCCCATGCCCGCCGCCAAAGCAAAACCGCCGATGCCGCCGGCCATGCCGATCAGCCCGGTCATCACGCCGATCTCCCGGCGAAAGCGCTGTGGCACCAGTTGGAACACCGCGCCGTTACCCGCGCCAAGACCGAGCATGGTGCAGACGAAAAGCGCCAGCGCCGCGTAGGAACTGGGCAGGTTGAATCCGACCGCTGCGATGCAGACCGCCGCCACCGTGTACATCGCCAGCAAGGTGCGAATCCCGCCGAAACGGTCAGCCAGCGCGCCGCCCAGCGGTCGCATCAGGCTGCCACCGAACACGCAGGCGGCTGTGTAGTAACCGGCGGTGACCGGGCTCAGGCCGTATTGATCGTTGAAGTAACCGGGCAGGGCGCTGGCCAGGCCGATGAAACCGCCGAAGGTGACGCTGTAGAAAAACATGAACCACCAACTGTCGCGGTCGCCCAGAGCTTTGAAGTAGTCAGCCATGGATTTGGCCTTTGGCCGCTCCGGCGCGTTTTTCGCCAGCCAGGCAAACAGTACCAGGGTCAGGATCAGCGGAATCAGGGCGAAACCGAACACGTTGCTCCAGCCGAACGCCGCTGCCAGTACCGGGGCGATCAGCGCCGCGAATACGGTGCCGGAGTTGCCGGCGCCGGCAATGCCCATCGCCTTGCCCTGATGCTCCGGCGGATACCACTGCGAGGCCAGCGGCAGCGCCACGGCGAATGAAGCGCCGGCCATGCCGAGGAACAGGCCAAGCAACAAGGCTTGCTCGTAACTGTGGATGCCGAGTTTCCAGGCGCCGAACAGCGCGCAGATCACGATCACCTGGCCGATCAGCCCGGCGGTTTTCGGCGACAGGCGATCGGCAAGCATGCCCATCGCAAAGCGCAGCGCGGCGCCGGCCAGAATCGGCGTGGCCACCACGAGGCCGCGTTGTTGGGTGGTCAGGTGCAGGTCAGCGGCGATTTGTACCGCCAGAGGGCCGAGCAGGTACCAGACCATGAAACTCAGATCGAAATACAGGAAGGCCGCGAACAGGGTCGGGGTGTGGCCGGATTTCCAGAAGCTTTTATTCATCGCGCACCTCAGCGGTAGAGAATCTCGGGAAGGAATCAGAACCAGCACAGTGGGGCGCCGCCACGGCCGCACCACCGGCCCCGGTCAATGGGGCCAAAACGCAAAAACGCCGCTACCCGGATCGCCGAAAGGGGCGAAGAAGGTGAGCGACGTCTTTGTCGTGGGTGGGGCAACCGCCGTTGGTTACCTGTAGGGATTGCTTAGCGAGATTTGTGCCAGCTCAGCCAAGCAACTCGCTCATCGCGATGATCTGTTCGGCGACCTGGATCAGTTTCTGCTGGCGGCTCATGGCCTGGCGGCGCATCAGGGTGTAGGCCTCTTCTTCGTTGCAATCCTTCATTTTCATCAGCAACCCCTTGGCCAGTTCGATGCGCTTGCGTTCGGCCAGTTGCTGGTCGCGGGCCTGAAGCTGGGCGCGCAAGGCCTGATCGCTCTCGAAACGGGCCATGGCCACGTCGAGAATCGGCTGCAGGCGTTGTGCGTGAATGCCCTCGACGATGTAGGCACTGACCCCGGACTTGATCGCCTGACGCATCACGCCGGGGTCGTGCTCGTCGGTGAACATCACGATCGGCCGGGGCTGGTCGCGGCTGACCAGCACCACTTGTTCCATCACATCGCGGCTCGGTGACTCGGTATCGATCAGGATCACGTCCGGACGCACCGTTTCGACGCGCGCCGGCAGGTCGATGGTCAGGCCCGACTCGTCGATCACCTCGAAACCGGCCTCGGTCAGCGCGGCTTTCAGGCGCCCGACTTTTTTCGCGGTGTCGTTGATCAGCAGAATGCGCAGCATGTTCGCGGTCTCCTGTCAGCGCTGGGCGAGAAGGGGCGCGCTGTCGCTCAGCGCGTGGAGCTTGAAGCTCCGGGCATAGGCGGCCGGATCGCTGCCGTCCCAGATCTTGCCGTCGATCAACTGGCTGCTGCGCATGTCTTTGCCCCAGGCCGCGACGCCCACGGCAGTCGCCGCGTCGCGATAGATCTCCAGTTGTTGCACCTGCCGGGCGACGGCGAGGTAATCCGGGTCATCGCGCAGCAAACCCCAGCGGCGGAACTGGGTCATGAACCACATGCCGTCCGACAGGTAAGGCAGGTTTACCGCGCCATCGCCATGAAAGCGCAGGGCGTGCGGGTCCTGCCAGCGATTGCCCAGGCCGTCGTCGTAGTCGCCGAGAAAGCGCGGTTCGATGCAGGACACCGGGGCGTCGAGGTATTCCGCTGCGCTCAGCAACTGGGCGGTGCTGCGGCGGTTTTCCGGGCTCTCTTCGATGAAACGGCTGGCTTCGAGGATCGCCATCACCAGCGCGCGGGCGGTGTTGGGGTATTGCTCGACGAAGGCGCGGGTGCAGCCGAGAACTTTTTCCGGGTGATCGGGCCAGATGGTCTGGCTGGTGGCCAGCGTGAAGCCGAGATTCTGTTGCACGGCGCTGGCGGCCCACGGCTCGCCGACGCAGAAACCGTCGATGCGACCGGCCTGCAGGTGCGCAACCATTTGTGGCGGCGGCACGACCACGCTGTCGACATCCTGCAACGGATGAATGCCCTGGCTCGCCAGCCAGTAATACAGCCACATGGCATGGGTGCCGGTCGGAAAGGTCTGGGCGAAGGTCAGTTTTGCGCGGGTTTGGTGCACATGGTGGTGCAACGCTTCAGGACCGGTCACGCCCAGGCCCTGCAAACCGTGGGACAGGTTGAGGCTCTGACCGTTCTGGTTCAGGCCCATCAGCACCGCCATGTCGGTCGGCGCGACGCCGCCGATGCCCAGATGCACCGCGTAGATCAGGCCGTAGAGGCTGTGGGCGGCATCGAGTTCGCCGCTGACCAGATTGTGCCGCAGGTTGGCCCAGGAACTCTGGCGCTTGAGGTTCAGGGTCAGGCCGTAAGGCTGGGCAAAGCCCTGGGTGGCCGCGACCACCAGCGAGGCGCAGTCGCTCAGGGCCATGAAGCCCAGGTTGATCGCGCTTTTTTCCGGGGCATCGCTGCCGTTGACCCAGGCCAGCGGCCCGGCGGAGGTTTGAGTCATGAAAGCCACCCTCAAAAAAAACGCCGTCCCAGGCTTTGCCCGCGCAAAACCGAGAGACGACGCCATTGTCCTTGCCTGCACGCCACCATTGGCCTGCAGGCTGATGCCGAGGAAGGTGCAAGGCATATGCCATGCGCACCGATTTACCCGTGCGCCTCGCGCGGCGGGACGATGCCCGGCTATAATCGCCGCCTCTTTTCGCCGCCCGAGTCATAGCCGCCCATGTACACCCTGGCCCGTCAGCTGTTGTTCAAACTTTCCCCGGAAACCTCCCACGATCTGTCGCTGGATCTGATCGGCGCGGGCGGGCGTTTGGGCCTCAACGGCTTGCTGTGCAAGGCGCCGGCGTCGCTGCCGGTGACTGTCATGGGCCTGCAGTTCCCGAATCCTGTGGGTCTGGCGGCCGGTCTGGACAAGAACGGCGCGGCCATCGACGGCTTCGCCCAGCTGGGGTTCGGTTTTGTCGAAATCGGCACCGTGACCCCGCGTCCGCAGCCGGGCAACCCGAAACCACGGATTTTTCGCCTGCCGGAAGCCGAGGCGATCATCAACCGCATGGGTTTCAACAACCTCGGTGTGGATAACCTGCTGGCGCGGGTGGCGGCGGCCAAATACAAGGGCGTGCTGGGGATCAACATCGGCAAGAACTTCGACACCCCGGTCGAGCGCGCGGTGGATGACTACCTGATCTGCCTGGACAAGGTCTACGCCCACGCCAGCTACGTCACGGTCAACGTCAGCTCGCCGAACACCCCGGGCCTGCGCAGCCTGCAATTCGGCGATTCGCTCAAGCAATTGCTGGCGGACCTGGCTACGCGCCGCGCCGAACTGGCCCTGCGTCACGGCAAACATGTACCACTGGCGATCAAGATCGCGCCGGACATGACCGACGAAGAAACCGCGCAAGTCGCCCAGGCGCTGATCGAAACCGGGATGGACGCGGTGATCGCCACCAACACCACCCTCAGCCGCGTGGGCGTCGAAGGCATGGAACACGGCGACGAGGCGGGCGGTCTGTCCGGCGCGCCGGTGCGTGAAAAGAGCACCCACACCGTGAAAGTGCTGGCGTCCGAGCTGGGTGGCAAACTGCCGATCATCGCGGCGGGCGGTATCACCGAAGGCAAGCATGCGGCCGAGAAGATCGCTGCTGGCGCGAGTCTGGTGCAGATCTACTCCGGCTTCATCTACAAGGGCCCGGCGCTGATCCGCGAATCCGTGGACGCCATCGCCGCCAAGCGCTGATCGGCGGACATGAAAGGCAGGCATAAAAAAGGGCTCCTCGAAGGAGCCCCTGGGCCGTAGCCCGCCGTCCGGGAAGGACGTGCATGGTGATCAGGTTGTTACGAAATCAGATTGTCGTGTCGCAATAAGTGCCCTGTGTCAGCCGACGGCGTGAAGTTCGTTGAGTCTGTGGATTCCCGCAGTGCCGGTCATACCGTCCCAGTTGTCGCCGCGTCCTTCTCGCCAGCCGTTGATCCAGGCTTGACGTACCGACGGTAGAGTAAATGGGCAAAGCTCACGGGATTTGCCACCAACGCCATATTGATATCCGCGCAAAAATGCTCTTTCCAACGGATCACGCTTAAGTCTTCTCATAGGGTGTTTCCCTCACTTGTTGACTGTTTTTGTCGCGTCGACCTCAATTGAGGTCTGGCAGAAAAACTCTGCCGTTGGCGGCTCGCTGCCGGCGTGGCGAGCCAAGGTGTTGACGCCGTTGCGACGTCAACCTGTGTCCAGTTCTAACCAATGAGTCACATCGATGGAATGACCGTTTTGTCATAAGGACGTAACGAAAAAGATGCTATTGCCATAAGTAACCGCGTATTTATCCAGTGTTCGTTGGCCAAACCCCGGTATGATCGGCCCCGCGCTGGATGATGAGGTTAATCCTTTAGTGAGAATGACCCACGTTTACTCTGGGGTACTATTCGACGAAGGGTTGCTTTGAGTCATTTTGTTGCATCAACTTTTTTATCTGTCCCGGCATCTAAGCTCTTTTAACCCGAGCAGCGGGGATGGAACGGCACACCTTCGTGCCACGCGGGCGCTCTTGTAGAAAAGCGCCTGATTGAAAACCGGATCGGCAATGCGTTGCCGGTTCATCAGCCAAAGGCTCTGGAAAAACCATGTCCGACCGTTTCGAACTCTTCCTCACTTGCCCCAAAGGCCTTGAAGGCCTGCTCATCGAGGAAGCCGTCGGGCTTGGCCTTGAAGAAGCTCGCGAGCACACTTCCGCCGTGCGTGGCATGGCGACCATGGAAACCGCTTATCGCCTGTGCCTCTGGTCGCGTCTGGCCAACCGGGTGCTGCTGGTGCTCAAACGCTTCCCGATGAAAGACGCCGAAGACCTGTACCACGGCGTACTCGACGTCGACTGGCAGGATCACATGCTGGCCGACGGTACCCTGGCCGTGGAATTCAGCGGCCATGGTTCGGGCATCGACAACACCCACTTCGGCGCCTTGAAGGTCAAGGACGCCATCGTCGACAAGCTGCGCACCCCGCAGGGCGACCGTCCAAGCATCGACAAGCTCAACCCGGACCTGCGCATTCATCTGCGCCTGGATCGCGGCGAAGCGATTCTGTCCCTCGACCTCTCCGGTCACAGCCTGCACCAGCGCGGTTATCGCTTGCAGCAGGGCGCTGCGCCGCTGAAGGAAAACCTCGCGGCCGCGATCCTGATCCGTTCCGGCTGGCCACGCATTGCCGCCGAAGGTGGGGCGCTGGCTGACCCGATGTGCGGTGTCGGCACGTTCCTGGTCGAAGCCGGCATGATCGCCGCCGACATGGCGCCGAACCTGCGTCGCGAACAGTGGGGCTTCACCGCCTGGCTCGGTCACGTACCGGCGCTGTGGAAAAAACTGCATGAAGAAGCCGTCGAACGCGCCGCCGCCGGTCTGGCCAAGCCGCCGCTGTGGATCCGTGGTTATGAAGCCGACCCACGGCTGATTCAGCCGGGCCGCAACAACGTCGAGCGCGCCGGCCTGAGCGAATGGATCAAGATCTATCAGGGCGAAGTCGCCACCTTCGAACCGCGCCCGGACCAGAACCAGAAAGGCCTGGTCATCTGCAACCCGCCGTACGGCGAGCGTCTGGGCGATGAAGCCAGCCTGTTGTACCTCTACCAGAACCTTGGCGAGCGTCTGCGTCAGGCCTGCCTGAACTGGGAAGCGGCGGTGTTCACCGGCGCGCCGGACCTGGGCAAGCGCATGGGTATCCGCAGCCACAAACAGTATTCGTTCTGGAACGGCGCGCTGCCATGCAAGCTGCTGTTGATCAAAGTGCTGCCGGACCAGTTCGTCACCGGCGAGCGTCGTACCCCGGAGCAACGTCAGGCCGAGCGCGAGCAAGCCGCTTACGATCAGACGCCGAACGAGCCGCAAGAGCGCAAGTTCAACAAGAACGGCAACCCGATCAAACCGACGCCGGCCCCGGCGCCTGTGATCGAGCAGCCGCGCCTGAGCGAAGGCGGGCAGATGTTTGCCAACCGCCTGCAGAAGAATCTCAAGGCGATGGGCAAGTGGGTCAAGCGCGAAGGCATCGACTGCTACCGCGTCTACGATGCGGACATGCCGGAATACGCCATGGCCATCGACCTCTATCACGACTGGGTGCACGTCCAGGAATACGCCGCGCCGAAGTCGATCGACCCGGAAAAAGCCTCGATCCGCATGTTCGACGCCCTGGCGGCCATTCCGCAGGCGCTGAACATCGACAAAAGCCGCGTGGTGGTCAAGCGCCGCGAGCGGCAGAGCGGCACCAAGCAGTACGAGCGTCAGGCTGCCCAAGGCAAATTCAATGAAGTGACCGAGGGTGGCGTGAAGTTGCTGGTCAACCTCACCGACTACCTCGACACCGGGCTGTTCCTCGATCACCGGCCGATGCGCATGCGGATTCAGAAAGAGGCCGCCGGCAAGCGCTTCCTCAACCTGTTCTGCTACACCGCGACCGCCAGTGTGCACGCAGCCAAGGGCGGCGCGCGCAGCACCACCAGTGTCGACTTGTCGAAAACCTACCTCGACTGGGCGCGCCGCAACCTGTCGCTCAATGGCTTCTCCGACAAGAACCGTCTGGAGCAGGGCGATGTGATGGCGTGGCTGGAGAACTGCCGGGAAGAGTACGACCTGATCTTCATCGATCCGCCGACCTTCTCCAACTCCAAGCGCATGGAAGGGATCTTCGACGTGCAGCGTGACCAGGTGCAACTGATCGACCTGGCCATGGCCCGCCTGGCCAGCGGCGGGGTGTTGTACTTCTCCAACAACTTCCGCAAGTTCCAGCTGGAAGACAACCTGGCCGAGCGCTACGCGGTCGAGGAAATCACCGCCAGCACCATCGACCCGGATTTCGCCCGCAACGGCAAGATCCACCGCGCCTGGAAAATCACGGCCCGTTGACACTCTGAGCAGTTGGATCCACAGAGCCTTGATTTTTAAGGCTCTTGGATCCCATCAGAGCTAGCCAAATTAGTGGCTAATAGCTATAACTCACTCACGGCCAACGGGGTTATCCCGCTAGTACTGGCGTAGTGAGTGGCCCATATGTCGTTGCACCCCGTGCGCCCAAAGATCCTGGGTTTCATCAGCGAAGAAGTCTCGGCCTGGCTGGTCGCGCTGCTGGTATTGCTCGCCGGCGGGATTCTCACGGGGCTGCTGGCCTGGGCCACCCTCAATCAGTTTCACAGCCAGTTGCGCCAGCGTTTTCAATTGCTGGCCAATGAGCGCTACAGCCGCATCGAAGAACGTTTTCAGGATCAGGAGCAACGCCTCGACGGCCTGCGCCGGTTCTTCGCCAACTCTGAATCGGTGTCCCGCGCCGAATTCGACGGCTACACCCATCCTTTATTGCTGCGCACCCAGGCCTATTCGTTCGCCTTGCGGGTGAGCGGTGCCGAGCGCGCCGCGTTCGAGCAGCGGGTGCGTGACGAAGGCCTGAGCACCTTCAGCGTGCGCGAACTCAATGCCCGCGGCGAGCTGCAACTGGCCGCGGCCCGGGATGAATACGTGGTGGTGTTGTACAGCCAGACCCAGAGCCGGCTCGGCTCGCCGTTGGGTTACGACCTGCTGGCACAACCGTTGCGCCGCACCACTCTGGAGCGCGCCGACCAGCTTCGCGGCCTGGCAGTGTCGCAGCCAATGCATCTGGTGGGTATCGAGCCGGCTTACGCCCGCGGCGTATTGTTGGTGGCGCCGGTGCTGCGCGAAGGCGAGCCCAGATCATACGGCTACGTGATGGCCGTCATCAGCATGCGTCAGCTGCTGGCGGACGGTTTGCCGGATCCCCCTCATGACTACCTTTCGGTGCGCATCCTCGATCTGTCCACCAACGACCAGCATGAGGTGCTGTTCGAGTCGACCAATGATCCGGCGCCCAGCGATCTGTCGACCACGCGGCTGGTGCGCATGGCCGACCATGACTATCAGGTCGATATCTCGCCCAGCGAGGCTTTTTTGCAGGCTAACCATTCGTCGGTCGGCAGTGTGGTCATTCTGGGTGGCTTGCTCAGTCTGCTGCTCAGTGCGCTGCTGTATGTGCTGGTCAGTCAGCGTCAGCGGGCCTTGCGCATGGTCGAGTTGCGCACTCAGGAGCTGCATGAGCGCGAGCAGGAACTGCGGGGCACCCATGGCCAGTTGCGCGGGGTGCTTAACGCGGCGACGCAAGTGGCGATCATCGCCACCGACCTGCGCGGTGTAATCAACACATTCAATCCCGGTGCGGAGCAGATGCTGGGCTACGGCAGCGCCGAGGTCATCGGCCACATGACGCTGGAAAACCTGCATTTCCCCCGGGAGCTGGTCACCCGTGCGGCGGAGCTGAGCGCCCGCTATGGCAAGGCCATCCCGACCTGCCAGGCGATGCTGGTGGAGGGCGGCGAAGTCGGCGGGCATGAGGCGCGCGAGTGGACGCTGGTGCGCAAGGATGGCAGTCATCTGCCGGTGAACATGCTGGCCACCCCAGTCCTGGACGAGCAGGGGCTGTGGGTCGGGCACCTGGCGATCTGCATCGACATCACCGAACGCAAGCGCGTACACGAAGCGCTGGCGGCGCGGGACCTGCTGTTGAAGAAACTCAGTGCTCACGTTCCCGGAGGCATCTATCAGTTCAAGATGGAATTCGACGGGAGCTTCAGCGTGATCTACGCCAGCGAGGGCATCCGCGAGATCTACGAGCTGGAACCTGACGTGCTGCTGCTCAATGCCGAATCCATCTTTACCCGGATTCATCCGCAGGATGTCAGCCGCGTGCGCAAGTCGATCCGTGCCTCGGCGGATAACCTCAGCCCGTGGCGCGAGGAGTACCGCGTGCAATTGCCCGAGCGCGGCCTGCGCTGGGTGCGCGGCGAAGCGACCCCGGAGGAACTGCCGGGCGGTGGCGTGCTCTGGCATGGCTACATCTCGGACATCTCCGACCTGAAGCGCGTGGAGGAAGAACTGCGCGCACTGTCGGTGACTGATTCACTGACCGGCATCCACAACCGGCGCTATTTCCAGGAACGTCTGACGACCGAAATGGCCCGGGTCGAGCGTGGAGGTGGCGAACTGTCGGTGATCATGCTCGATATCGATCATTTCAAACGGATCAACGATCAGTACGGCCATGCAGTCGGCGACCGGGTGTTACAGGCGGTGTGCGAGCGCATCGGCCATCGGCTGCGGCGTACCGACGTGTTCTGTCGCTTGGGCGGTGAAGAGTTCATGGTGCTGTGCCCGGACATCGACGGTGATCATGCGTACATGCTGGCCGTGGAGTTGTGGCAAGGCCTGCGCGGGGCGCCGGTGGATGTGGTCGGTGTGGTAACGGCGAGTTTCGGGATTGCCAGCTGGCGGCCGGGGGAGGGCGCTGATTCGCTGTTGTTGCGGGCGGATTCAGGGGTTTATGCGGCGAAGCAGGGCGGGCGGGATC
>NZ_JAFGYZ010000033.1:0-55474 GCF_017491585.1 Pseudomonas sp. 58(2021) | reverse complement strand
ATCCAGTGGAGGGCGTTGGGTGTGGGTCGGAATGGAGATGGATTGGTTGGTTCGGGGAGGGAGTTAAATGAATTTGCGTCCGTAGTTTTTATAGCTATTCAGAATTTTGGTTGTTCTGAATAAGTATTAAAAACTGTTATTTCTATCAGGTGCCGTTGTTGCTGTTTGTGTTGATACTTTGTCTGGTGGATGGGGCGGAAAATAAATCTGTCCCCTTTGTTTTCGATTTATTTAATCTTCCCCTTTTGACGTTAAGCTGTTTTTTCTGGCCGTCCTTGTTTTCTGAGAAGAATACGACTTCCGGTGATTTTCTCGATTTCGTCGACGAATCTCATGTTGCCAGTCAGTTGGCCCCGCTGAAGTGCGCCCCTTATGAGTTGCAATTCATTCGTGTGTGTCGCCATCTCAACAAACGATTTATAGCGTTCACGCCGTATGGCATCCGTAGGCCCTAGCTTCAGAAAGCAGGGATCTTTGTCCAGCCATGTGGATTCAGAAAAATCGCACAGGCGCAGAGCAAAACTTGACCAGCGATAATCCTCTGCACGCGCCACCATGCGGGCTCGCACTGGGTTTAACTCGATGTATCGACTACAAGCCAACAGATAAGTGTCGGATTGAACGACACTGGATTTGTAGCGACTTTCCCACAGCGTCCCGGTTCTCCCCTCGACCTTGTTGCGATACCGCGTCATCCGCCCGGCGAGGGCTTTCATGAGCTGCCCAAGGCTGGACGTTGATTCTCCTGGGGCAAGCAGCAAGTGGACATGGTTGGTCATCAAGCAGTAGGCATAAACTTTTATACCTAATGCTTCTTTGAGTTCGCGCAGGTCAGAGAGGTAGCGCTCGAAGTCCGCTGGCTCTGCGAAAACGACCTGTCTGTTGTGGCCGCGCTGCACGATATGGTGCGGATAGTGCGGTAGCACGATGCGTCCCGTTCTGGGCATGAGTCTTCCTACGTCCTTGTTTTGATGGATGAAGCTTAGAAGGTGGCGACGTATAGACAGGCAGGATGTGTCAGAGAATGTAACCGCGGGGGCTGAGGGAATGAATTAAATAAGTCTGTGTCTGCGAGCTCTTATGATTTTTCAGAATTTTGGTTGTTCTGAATCAGTATTAAAAACTGTTATTTCTATCAGGTGTGGTTGTGGTTTTTTGTGTTGATACTTTGCTCGTGGGAATGCAGAAAATAAATCTGTCCCCTTTAATTGAATTTTTAATGTTTGGCAAGCGCGGGAGAGCGTGAAAAAATGGAAAAAATATTAATTTGCAACTTGCCTCTTTCAGAGAATCGGCAACTACTTTCCGAAAGTATTTACTCTAGCCTGAAAGTTGAGTTGCTGGGCGTTGATTTTTTTTGCGGTAAAGAACGAGGATACGCCGTGGCAGAAATTTCGGCTAAGCCTCAGGCATTGACTCTCAAGCGAGCACCTGGGAGGGAGGCGTATCCGGGCGATGTGTTTTATTTACACTCTCGTCTTCTAGAAAGGTGACCCTATGAATCAATCTATCGTGAGTGCATTGGTGGCGTCGATTGTCGCTCTAAGCGGACCTGTGCGGGCGCAAACTACTCCAATCACTTGAATCAAAAGGGGACAGATTTATTTAATCGTCCCCTTTTGATTTTAAGTGGTAGCGAAGACAAACCTCGCCGCTGCGGCTTATTCCGTCGGCACGACTTTATCCAGCACCTGATTCACCGCCAGTTCCGCCAACATCACCACCTGCGCAATACCTTGCGCAGTCTTGCGGTGGGGGCCCTGGAGGAGGTCGGCGAAGTTGTTGAGCATGACGTTGGCCGAGCCGAGGGTTTCGGCGGCGTCGACCAGCAGGGATTCGTTGCTGCTGGTCGGGTTGGTCTGGTAGAGGCGGTTGGGGGAGTAGGGCGCGGACATCATGTGGGCTGTCATCGGGCCGAGGTGGTAGTCGAGGGTGCGGTTGGCAGCTTCGTTGAATTTCTTCGAATCAGGGCATTCGTAGGGGGAAGTTGGGTCGGTGATGCTGGCCGGTTCGGTGACCGGGGGATTTGGCGTTACTTTGAACATGTTCATTCTTTTCCTATGGTGAAGCCGCCAGACCCGAGCTACTAAACAAGGGTGGAGGCAGCTGTGCGCAGGTTAGTAGACCGGGGAAAAGAAGAAAGCCGGCGTGCCCGAGGGCACCCTACGCACAGCCACCATCAAATCCAGGTATGGAAATACCTGACTGACAGACACCTGTGCACTCTTCAATTACCAACGGGCTACTAAACCCGATCACTGCGAATCAGTGACCCGATCCAAGTTACCGGCCGACCCCAGGGCGCACAAGCCGGCGGATTCTGGCGTAGCCGTAGGCGCTGGCGCAAGGATTTGTGGGCAATTGCGCGTAACTCGAAGTGTCTTTAAACACACGCATCGAAACGTGTTTAGCGGCCCACAAAACACACTGAAACATCCGTCAGAATCCACCCTGAAAGCCGCCATGGCTTCAAACCCGCCGTTGTGTCTGTAAACTGGCCGCCCGAAACGGCGCGCGATCGCGCCGTCCTCACTGCCAGCGAAGGACTTTCCCATGGCCAACCAAGACATCACCTACACCCCGGATCCGGATGCAGACTCGATCTCTTCGGACGTGACCGAATTCAACGGCATCCTGATGTCGACCCAGATTCCGACCCGTGCCGATGGCAGCCTGGAACTGGGCGATGTCACTGCGCAAAGCGAATGCACCCTGCAGGCGCTGAAAGTGGCGCTGGAAAAGGCCGGCAGTTCGATGGATCGCGTGCTGCACCTGACCATTTACCTGACCGACATGGCTGATCGCGCTGCGTTCAACGAGGTGTACAAGCGCTACTTCGCCAAGCCTTGGCCGGTGCGAGCGGCGGTGGGTGTGGCGGCGCTGGCGGTTGAAGGGATGAAGGTGGAAGTGACTGCGATGGCTGCCAAGGCCTGATTTACGCGTCAGCGGCTATTTCAGATAACAGCATGGCGGCATTGAGTATCAATCAAACGACTCGGGCCGCCATTTGAAATTCAGATTTGAGATTCAGTTTTTGCGAATTAAATAGATGCTCTAAAGTTCTATGGCAACTCCGTATTTTTTCTTCAGAAGCTCATCGTGAGTAACAATAATCAAACAAGGGATGTTGGCAATCAGCCAGTCCATAATTCTTTTGGCCGTTATTCTGTCCAGTGCCGAGGTGGGTTCATCCAGGATTATTGTTGTTTTCTCTCTTAAAATCGCTCGCCCTATGACAATTCTTTGTCGTTCTCCGCCGCTAAGTCCTCCTCCTGAAATGTCTATGGCGGTGGATAGCAAAGCTTCAATGTCAGCGTTGTCTCTAGAGAATCCTAAAAGTTCAAGAATCAAAGCCAATTTTTGTGGGCTGGCACTTTCAGTTCCATAAAGCAGATTGTCTTTTAGCGTTCCGGGTAATAGCACCGGATTCTGTGGTACAACAGAAACTTCGGACAGTATGTACTCACTTAATGATTCATCTATGGGGTGTCCTTTATAGTGGGCTGTACCTTTATAGCTGTCTTCAAATCCTAGCAGGGTGTTTATGAGTGTCGTTTTTCCAGTGCCGGATCGGCCAGATATTATGTGTATGCCTGGTCCAAATTTATAACTGACGCTGCTTAGGATGATTTTGTTGTCTTTGGTGAGTGATACACCATGCAGGGAGAATAGAAGTGTGTCTTTGTGCTTTGTTGGGTAATACGGTTTATTGATATTCTCTTCGATGTATTTAATTCCAATGTTTAAAGATACGAGATTTGCCTGAAGATTGATTAACGTTCCGGCCAATATATGTAGTTGCATGGTGAATATGGTGATGTAGCCCACAATCATGACAAAGTCACCGGCGGTAAGGCGAGTAGGGTCGCTCATCCCCGAAAGTATGACAAAAAAGGTTAGTGTGGTGCCGATCGCCAGCCCCTGCAAGCCGAGGCGCATTCCCATGTGAAGATTTGCTTTTCTGATTGTCTTCACGTATTTGTCGAAGAAGGATCGCCCCGAAAGAAGTTCTTTGGGGAGGCTGTTGTTGAGCCTGATGTCATAAATTCTTCCGAGCCTTTGAATGGTGTAGCTGGAAAGCTCATTGTCAGCCTCAAATATGGACTTGTGAATATGTGAGCTCGATTTGGCTACGTGGACGGCTATCAAAATCAAACCAATGCAAAAAACAAAAAACAGGATTGCATAGAAATAACCCATGGTCGTAAAAAGAACGCTCATTGCAATAATCATTTCAAATGCGATGGGAACGATTGTCCAAAAGATGCCTATGGTGACCATGCTGAAACTGCCTGCTGATCTGTTTATATCGGCGACAATGTATCCAGGGTCAAGGGTCTGCTGCTTTCGATGGGAGTATCTAAAAACCCTGGAAACTATTTCTTCGTAAAGGGTTGCATCGCATTTGGCCAATATCCACGCTGAAAATACCCCGCGAACATTGGAGAGAATCTGTGATGCTGTCCACAGGATTGCATAGGCACTGGCAAAAACAAGGAATTGAGTCTGTGCGCTCTGTATTTCATTAATAGCGTTGGCTGCATTTTTCAACAAAATGGGGAGGGCCGAACTCAAGGAACTGCATGCAATGAATATCGTGGAGACCCCGATGAAACCCGTCACGAATCCTCGATAGTTCTTCGATATGATCTTGAAAGTTTTTAAGTAGTAACTGATCCAGTTCACTTGCGACCCTTTATGTGTAAGCAACTGCTCGAACTGGGGTACCGCAAACCAGTACGCACTCGATAAATCGATCAGTTCTTTTCTGTGGTCAGGAACGGTAAGGAACTCGCTCTAAACTCTCCAGTCGGCGCATTCCGGTGTAGTTGTAGGTAACGGCGCAAGATTCTGTAGCCGGATTTATAGCAGCCACCCGGCAGCACAGACGTGCCGCCCACGCGTTTCGCGGCTACAATGCGCGCCTCAACCGTGACAGCCTGACTAAAAAAACATATGTCCTTGCCCAAACATCACCTGGAACTGCTCAGCCCCGCCCGTGACGTGGCCATCGCCCGCGAGGCCATCCTGCATGGCGCCGACGCGGTGTACATCGGCGGCCCGAGCTTCGGGGCGCGCCATAACGCGTGCAACGAGGTGAGCGAAATCGCCGAACTGGTGGAATTTGCCCGTCGCTATCACGCGCGCATCTTCACCACCATCAATACCATCCTGCACGACAACGAACTGGAGCCGGCGCGCAAGCTGATCCATCAGTTGTACGACGCCGGCGTCGATGCGCTGATCGTCCAGGACCTGGGCGTGATGGAGCTGGACATTCCACCCATCGAGCTGCACGCCAGTACCCAGACCGACATCCGCACCCTTGAGCGGGCCAAGTTCCTCGATCAGGCCGGTTTTTCGCAACTGGTACTGGCCCGTGAACTGAACCTCAAGGAAATCCGCGCGATCGCCGATGAAACCGATGCCGCCATCGAGTTCTTCATCCACGGCGCGTTGTGCGTGGCGTTTTCCGGTCAGTGCAACATTTCCCACGCGCAGACCGGGCGCAGTGCCAACCGGGGCGACTGCTCCCAGGCCTGCCGTCTGCCGTACACCCTCAAAGACGAAAAGGGTGGCGTGATCGCCTACGAAAAACACCTGCTGTCGATGAAGGACAACAACCAGAGCGCCAACATCCGCGCGCTGGTCGAGGCCGGTGTGCGTTCGTTCAAGATCGAAGGTCGCTACAAGGACATGGGCTATGTGAAGAACATCACCGCCTATTACCGCCAGCGCCTCGACGACGTGCTCAACGATCGTCCGGACCTGGCCCGCGCTTCCAGCGGCCGCACCGCGCATTTCTTCATGCCGGACCCGGAAAAGACCTTCCACCGTGGCAGCACCGACTACTTCGTCAGCGAGCGCAAGATCGACATCGGTGCGTTCGATTCGCCGACCTTCACCGGTCTGGCGGTGGGCGTGGTCGAGAAAGTCGGCAAGCGTGACATGCAGGTCATCACCCACGAGCCGCTGTCCAACGGCGACGGCCTCAACGTGCTGGTCAAGCGCGAAGTGGTGGGGTTCCGCGCCAACATCGCCGAAGCCAAGGGCGAGTTCGAGGAAGAAGGCGAGAAACGCTATCGCTACCGCGTCGAGCCGAACGAGATGCCGGAAGGCCTGTACAAGCTGCGCCCGAACCACCCGCTGAACCGCAACCTCGACCACAACTGGCAGCAGGCCTTGCTCAAGACCTCCGCCGAGCGCCGTATCGGCGTGAGCTGGCTGGCGAAGCTGCGCGAAGAGCGTCTGGAACTGACCGTGACCAGCGAAGAGGGCATCAGCGCCAGCGTCGCGCTGGAAGGCCCGTTCGGCGTCGCCAACAAACCGGAACAGGCGCTGGAGACTCTGCACGACCTGCTCGGTCAGCTCGGCACCACCGAGTACCACGCGACCTCGATCAATCTGGATGCGCCGCAAGCGTTCTTCATCCCGAATTCGCAGCTCAAGTCGTTGCGCCGTGAAGTGATCGAAGCGCTGACCGCCGCCCGCGTTGCCGCCCACCCGCGCGGTTCGCGCAAGGCCGAGACCACGCCACCGCCGGTGTACCCGGAAGCGCATCTGTCGTTCCTGGCCAACGTCTATAACCAGAAGGCTCGCGATTTCTACCACCGTCACGGCGTGAAGCTGATCGACGCGGCGTACGAGGCACACGAAGAGGCGGGCGAAGTGCCGGTGATGATCACCAAGCACTGCCTGCGGTTCTCCTTCAACCTGTGCCCGAAACAGGCCAAAGGCGTGACTGGCGTGAAAACCAAAGTCGCGCCGATGCAGCTGATTCACGGCGACGAAGTGCTGACCCTGAAGTTCGACTGCAAACCGTGCGAGATGCACGTGATCGGCAAGATGAAGGGCCACATCCTGAATCTGCCGCAGCCGGGCAGTGTGGTGGGGCATATCAGCCCTGAAGACCTGATGAAGACCATTCCTCGGGCACCGCACTGATTCAAGGGCAATAAAAAACCGGTGACGCAAGTCACCGGTTTTTTTATGCCTGCCAGAAACTCAACTGGCTTCGTAGCGCGATGCCGTTGGTGGTGCCGCTTCGCCACTCAACGCATCGACCATCGGCGGATGCTCCTGCGCTGCCTGACGCAAGTCTTCGGTCACCCGCAGCTCGGCGCCAGTCGGCGAGAAGGTCGCAGCCGCCGCAAACGGCGCCGGATTGGCCGGCACCGGACGCTTGCCACGGCGCCAGAAGAAGAACGTCACCATGCTCAGGTTGACCAGCGCGAAGGCCCAGAACAGGCCGGTTTCGCCGTGGGCGTTCATTGCCGGCGAGATCAGCAGCGGGCTCATCGCCGAGCCCAGCGAGTTGATCAGCAGCATGCCCTGAATCATCGGTACAAGCGTTTCAACCGGCGCACGGTCGGCGGCATGGCTGACCGCAACCGGGTACAGCGCGAACACGCCGCCACCCAGCAGGAACAGCATCGCTGCGAGCATGGCCGAGGACAGCGGCACCAGCACGATCACCAGCGACAGCACGGTGCACGCGGCGCACAGCACGGTCAGCACTTGCAGGCGATCCTTGCGGTCGGACCAGCGCCCGACCGGGTATTGCAGGAGCATCGCGCCGAGGATCGTCCAGGCCATCATGCTGCCGACTTCGCCGACGTTCAGGCCGATGCGTTGCAGGTACAGCGGCAGCAGGGTGTAGATCGCCGCGATGGTCACGCCGGAGCCGAAGCAGCCGACCAGACCGGTGGGCGACACGCCGAGCAAGGCCCGTGGCTTGAGCGGTTCGACCTGTTCCAGCAGCGGCGAAACCCGCGGCAGGATCACGATCGGCAGCACCGACAGGGTCGCGAGCATGCCGGCGACCATGAACGGCGCGGTGTCGCCGAGCCCGGTGACTTTCCCCAAAAACGCCTGACCCAGCACGCCGGCGCCGTAGAGGACGATCATGTACAGCGCCAGCAGACGGCCGCGAATCTTCGCGTCGCCGGCCAGCAGCAGCCAGCTCTCGATCACCAGAAACACGCCGACCGTGGCCCAGCCGTTGATCAGGCGCAGAACGACCCAGCCCCAAGTGTCATAAAACAGCCCTTGCAGCAGGATGGTCGCGGCGATCAGCGAGGCGAAGCTGCTGTAGGCGCGGATGTGGCCGATGCGCAGGATCAACCGGTCATTGAAAATCGCGCCCAAGGTCAGGCCGATGAAATAGGCCGAGGACACGATGCCGATCATCGTCGCCGATTCGCCGGCAGCGCCCAGGCGCAAAGTGGTCAAAGAAGACAGAAAGCCGTTGCCCAGCGCAACAATGAATAGCCCGAGCAGGGGCGCCAGCGCCATGGCCAGCAAACGCGGTGTCATAAAAACCTCAAGTGATCGAACAGCGGAACGTGCGCCTCTGCGCATGCGAGTGCCAAGCCGAAGTGTGTTGAAGACAAACGACCGCCGAACGGGCAGGACGATTGAGCCAGGCTGACTTCGTGAAAGTCGCCGGCTGTTCAAACCTGAGGGTTGTCATGGCTGCGGGCAGGCGCCGTTCGGGCGACTGCAAGAGGAGGCGCGATTTTAAGCCTTGTGGGGCGTTTGCCAAGGTGCCGGGCCTGCGACGTTGGGACGCAGGCCGCAGGTACGTTCGTTCAGGTTGGGGCAATTGCGCTCATTCCCGAGTATTTCACCGCGGCGCCGGTTAGCATGGCGCTACAACAATGAAACCGATGGACCCCACCTTGATCGAACGACGCCAATTCAGCGGTGGCATGAAGGGCAAGAACCTTCGCTACCTGAACGAGCCCGCCAGCGGGCCGGGACGCATGACCCGCACCGGGTTCGTGCTGCTGGAGCATTTTTCCCTGCCGGCCTTCACCCAGGCGCTGGACACCCTTGTCACCGCCAATCTGCTGCGCCCCGGTCTGTTTTCCACGCGCACCTTCGGCCTCAGTGACGGCGAAGTGATCAGCGATCTGGGGCTGGTGATCCGCCCTGATTCACGACTGGATGCGGGTGCGATACAGGAACTGGATCTGCTGGTGATCTGCGGCGGTTACCGCACGGAATTGAAGGCGAGCGACGAGTTCATCAACCTGCTGAAAATGGCCGCCGAGGCCGGCGTGATGCTGGCCGGGTTGTGGAACGGCGCGTGGTTCCTGGGCCGGGCAGGGGTGCTGGAAGGCTATCGCTGTGCGATTCACCCGGAGCATCGGCCAGCGCTGGCGGAAATTTCCAAGGCGACCCAGGTCAGCAGCGAACCCTACGTGATCGACCGCGACCGGCTGACCGCTTCCAGTCCATCCGGCGCGTTCCACATGGCGCTGGACTGGATCAAGGGCCTGCACGACAAGGCGTTGGTCGAGGGCATCGAAGACATTCTGGCGTTCGAGGAATCGCGTTACCGGCGGATCAAACCGACCGAGAACATCTGCGTCAGCGCGCCGTTGCGTGAAGTGGTGAAGCTGATGGACGCCAACCTCGAAGAACCTTTGGAGCTTGAACAACTGGCGGTGTATGCCGGCCGATCCCGGCGTCAGTTGGAGCGGCTGTTCAAGGAGCAACTGGGCACCACGCCGCAGCGTTATTACATGGAACTGCGCATCACCGAGGCCCGGCGTCTGCTGCAACACACCGAACTGTCGCAGGTGGACGTGCTGGTGGCCTGCGGGTTCGTTTCACCGAGCCATTTCAGCAAGTGCTACAGCGCCTATTTCGGTTATCGACCGTCCAAGGAAAAACGGCTCGTCAAATGACGAGCCGTTTGGCGTGCCGCTTCAGAGGTGATCGGCGTCGATGATCGCCTGAGCGAAGGCTTTCGGGTCTTCCTGCGGCAGGTTGTGACCGATGCCGCCGTTGATCAGGCGGAACTGGTACTTGCCGGTGAAGCGTTTGGCGTAGTCCTCCGGCGCCGGGTGCGGCGCGCCGTTGGCATCGCCTTCCAGGGTGATGGTCGGCACGCTGATCGACGGCGCGGTGGCGAGTTTCTGTTCCAGTGCATCGTACTGGCTTTCACCCTGCACCAGGCCCAGACGCCAGCGGTAGTTGAACACGGTGATCGCGACGTGATCCGGGTTCTGCAAGGCCTTGGCGCTGCGGTCGAAGGTGGCGTCGTCGAAGGCCCATTTCGGTGACGCCAGTTGCCAGATCAGCTTGGCGAAATCATGGGTGTTCTTGGTGTAACCGGCCTCACCACGGTCGGTGGCGAAGTAGAACTGATACCACCATTGCAACTCGGCCTTGGGCGGCAGCGGGTTCTTGCCGGCCGCCTGATTGCCGATCAGGTAACCGCTGACCGACACCAGCGCCTTCACCCGTTCAGGCCACAGCGCCGAGACGATGTCCGCCGAACGCGCGCCCCAGTCATAGCCGCCGAGTACGGCTTGTTTGATCTTCAGCGCATCCATGAAGTCGATGACGTCACTGGCCAGCGCCGCCGGCTGACCGTTGCGCACGGTCTTGTCGGACAGGAAATGCGTGTCGCCATAACCCCTGGCGTACGGCATCAACACCCGATAACCCTTGGCTGCCAGAATCGGTGCGACTTCGTCGTAGCTGTGAATGTCGTACGGCCAGCCATGCAGCAGAATCACCACCGGGCCATCGGCCGGGCCGGTTTCGGCGTAGGCGACGTCCAGCAGGCCGGCCTTCACCTGTTTCAGCGGGCCGAAGGGCAGGTCGGCTTTGACGCTGGCAGCTTCGGTTTTGACCGGCTCGGGTGCTGCGGTTTGCGCCTGAGCGAACGCGCCGAACTGCAACAGCGCGGTGGCAAGAATCGACAGGCCCAGCAGGCGGCGACGGTTTTTCCCGGTGGTGACAGTGGCGTGTGGTGCGTGCGTCATGGCTAGTCTCCTTATGATCGGCGAGGGCCGGGTTCTGGCTGAACCCTTCGAATCTGGAGTCCATTAAAGACTGGCCACGTATCTGCGCTGTTTCCGTTTTCGTTGGCTGATGCGCAGGGATGTATCCGGGAGGTGTTCGTACACACTGGGATACAAACCTGCGGCCAACAAAAAGCCCCGAATGTTCGGGGCTTTTGCTTGCCTTGGGTTTCAGGCCTGAGTGACGTGCTTGGGCCCGGCCAGTGCCCAGGCGATCAGCCCGAACAGCGGCACAAACACGATCAATACGATCCAGACGCCTTTATTGCTGGCTTTCCCCTCACTCTTGCGCACCCGGTTGATCGCCCACAATTCGATGAGCAAAAGAACGACGGCCAGTACGATCCACGTGGTTTCAAGTTGCATGGGCTACCTCCTGATGGTCATTGGGTTAGGCGCGGCATGCCACTCAGGGTTCATTAAATTTGCTTGATGACCTGCCTGGCCCACGTGCACAAATGTTCTAAACCGATCGGCAAAGTCGCGGTAACGTAGACGTCCTCAACGACCAACACTGCCTTCGGAGCCTTGCGTGGACAAACGCAACTGGATCGACCTGTCCCAGGATGCCGACACCGGGATCGAGTCGATTCGTGCCCATTTCCAGGGTCATGCCTACGATCCGCACTGGCATGACAGCTTTCTGGTGGGCGTCACCGAGCAGGGCGTGCAGCAGTTTCATTGCCGGCGCGTGCGCCATCTGAGTACGCCAGGCAAGATCTTCATGCTGGAGCCGGGGGAGATCCACGACGGGCACGCGCCGACGGAGGAGGGCTTCACCTATTCCATGCTCTATCTCGATCCGCATTGGCTGGAGCGCGAATTGCGTGTGCTGTTCGAGCATGCGCCGGACAACAGCCAGCTCGGGTTCACCGATACCCTGAGCCAGGATCCGCGTCTGGCCACTTCCATCAATCAGGCCTTTCAGTCCCTGCATCACGGCGACCTGCGCATCGTCCGGCAGAGCGCTGTCGACCACTTGCTGGGTGCTCTGACGTCCCACCTCGACTGGCGCAAGCGTCAGGCCTTCGATCCACGCTTGCCCCGCGTGGCGCAGGTGGCGCGGGACTATTTGCATGCCCACGCCTTCGAAGACATCGGACTGGATGATCTGGCCCGGGCCTGCGGGGTGGATCGTTTTCGGCTGACCCGGGCCTTCAAGTCGGCCTTCGGGCTGGCGCCCCATGGTTACTTGATCCAGTTGCGGCTGGCTCGGGCCCGGCAATTGCTGGCGCGAGGCGAAACGCCTGCCGACGTCGCCAGTGCGCTGGGCTTTGCCGATCAAAGTCATTTGGGTCGCTGGTTTCGTCGCGCCTATCACCTGACGCCAGCCGACTACCGCAAACGCTGCTCAAACCTTCCAGACTGAACCCCATGCAACCGCGACCATGGACTCCTGTTCTGATCCGGAGTCCATGCCATGGAATCGTTGTTGCCCTTTCTGCTGTTTTCCTTCGTCGCCTCGATCACCCCGGGGCCGACCAATATTCTGGTGATGAGCCACAGTTCGCGACGCGGTCTGACGGCCACGCTGCCGATCATCTTCGGTGCCTGTCTGTCGGCGGCACTGGTGGTGCTGGTGGTCGGGCTCGGCGTGGGGGAAACCTTGTTGCGCTATCCCCGTGTGCAGCAGGCGATGGCCTGGGCCGGGGTGCTGTGGCTGAGCTGGCTGGCGTGGCAGATCTTTCGCAGCACACCGCCGTCGCTGGACTCGGCGACAGCGGCGGATGACGGCTTCAGCGTATTCGGCGCCGTGGGCCTGCAATTGATCAACCCCAAGGTGTGGATGATGGCCGTGGCAGTGGTGAGTGTGTTTGGCGGCAATGGCGACGAGAGTGCGCGGATGCTGCTGTTGTCGGCGGTGTTTCTAATGGTCTGCCTACCGTGCATGACGGCGTGGGCGCTCCTGGGCGTGGGCAGCGCGCGGTTCTTTGGATCGCCACGGGCATTACGGCGGATGAATGCGGGTTTGGCGTTTTTGTTGTTGCTGTCGGCTTGGTTGGCGGTGTTGGTCTAGGTTCAGACTTCAGTTGGTAAACAGCGCAACCCTGTCACTCTGGATAAGGCCGCTGGCGGCCAGCGCTCTGAGCCGTTGTACCAACGCGTTGCGCTGGTCTTTTGAGGTGATCGGGTCGACTACCTGATACTGGCGATCGCACCAGAGATCCACCTGCCGCAGCCAGAATGTCTCGACCACGGGTTCTGCTTCCAGCCGTTTCAGCAGATAGGCGACCTGCTGCCAACTCGACATCAAACGCAAGATCGCCCGGCTGCGTTGCGGGGGCAGGTCATGCCATTCGTAATCCAGTTTCGCGGCGACCCTGGTATTCAGCACGGCCCAAGGCTGCTTGTCTGATAGCGCGTAGGCTGCGAGGTACACTTTTTCCGAAGGATCACTCAACGCCCCGAGCATCAGCGACAGATCTTCATCGCCCAGCACGCGAACAGCAGCCTGCCGCACGGAGGGGTAGATGGAGCTCAGCGCTTCAGTCAGCCAATGCTTCTGGAGCCCGATTTCAAGCTCGGCTGCCAGACCCAGTACGCCAAGCCATTCGCGTTTGCGGGTGGGGAAATCCTGGCTGAGTCGCTGTGCCAGTACCTTAGTTGCATCGATCCCGTAACGTGGCGCAGCCCAACGCGCCAGGCTGCGAATCGAGGGCGAAGGATCGAGCAAAGCCATCGGCAACAGTTGGCCTAGATCATCGGACAAGGGAAGGAGCGCGCGGAGTATGTTGACACGAACCTTGGCACCCGGACGCGACAGGGCCTCAAGCAGTAAAGGCGAGGCCTGCGCTGGCGGTAGATCCTGACAGACCGACACGGCAGCCAGTCTTACGGTCAGCTCTCTATGAGCCAAGGCGCTACGCAAAAGTCTTTGCGAGTCGAAATCCGTTTCCAGCAGCAACATGAACAGGTAGCGCGCGGCTTTGCCTTGTCGCGCGAGAAAGTCTGCGAAGACTTCATCGCGGATTTCCGGTGATTGAAGAACAGTGCGTACGGCGGTGTAGGTGGGGGCATGGTCAACCCGCTGCCGCGCCACCAGCGCCATGATCGAGTTCAGCGCATACAGCAAAGCAGGTGCCTGAGCGGGATTCAGGTAGTTGTTCATCCCGGACAACGCCAGATCGCGAATCTGTGGCACCCAATCGTTGAGCCGTTCTATCAGGGCTACAAGCGCCTGCGGGGAGCAATCGCGACTGAGTTCTCTCACCGCAACTTCCCGGACGAAGCCGTTGTGGTGAGTGCTGAGTTCAATCCATGTAGCGCTGCCATTGGCATTTGCGAGCAGTTCCAGTGCTTCGTTGCGCCGATACTCCGCCCATGTGGGCTCGGTCACGGGTTTGTTCCTCAGCCGGTCCCACCAGTCCTTTGGAGATGTCACGCAATGATCCTTTCTGTCGTTGTCCGGGTGCAGGGTGGCCACTTTACTGATTTTGCGGTCGCAGGCGTAACTGACATTTCGCTCGTGCACGGCGCAGGGGATGCATTGCGCATTCCTGACAGGAATGCACCGCATAAAATCAATGAATTTCTATTATCGATGCTCGTGACGTAGGGTGATTCAAGGACACGGAGAAACTGCCTTGAAATCTGATTCCACTGGAAAATTCGACACCTCCCGCGCCAATGAATACGGCAAGCAAAGCCGAATTGCGCTGGCGGGTTATGACGCTTGCCATGACCTTGCCGCGTGCATGCTGGCGGCCAGCCTCGGTAACGCGGGCTCGGCACGGATTCTGGCGGTGGGCGCCGGCGGGACAGCTCAGGAAATCATCGCCATGGGAGGTCTGGAGCCTGGCTGGCGATTCATGGCGGTTGATCCTTCCGAGCCGATGTTGGCGGCGGCGACCGAGCAGTTGCGGACACACGACTTGCTGGCGCGAACGGATCTGCATCTCGGGCCGGTCGATGATTTGCCTGCCGATGAGTCATACGACGCCGCCACGGTGATCGGGGTTCTGCATCATCTGGAAGGCGATGAGGCCAAGCGAGCGCTTCTGCAATCCATTCGGGCTCGTTTGAAGCCGGGGGCTCCGCTGATCGTGGCCGGCAATCACTACGCGTATGCCAGCCAACCGTTGCTACTGGAAGCGTGGGGACAGCGTTGGCGCCAGAACGGGGCCAGCGCCGATGAGGTGAAGGCCAAACTGGGGAAAATTCTTCAGGGCGCCGATCCTCCGCATTCCGAAGCGGCGGTTCAAAAGCTGTTGCATGAAGCCGGGTTCGGCGAGGCCACCCGGTTTTTCAGCAGTCTGTTCTGGGGCGCGTGGTTGACGCGTCGAGTGCGTTGATCCGGGGCCGAGCGACGAATCCGACCACACGCATTTGAAATCTCCGCCGTTGCCCCCCAGAATCGCGCCCCGATCCGGCCACCCGCGCCGGGCGTTCAGAGTGAAAGGGGTTGCGGTTGAACGAACAGACATTGTCCATGCGCCTGGAGCGGGTGTCGGCGCACGTACCCGCCGGTGCGCGCCTGGCCGATATCGGCTCGGATCACGGCTACCTGCCGGTGGCGTTGATGCGTCGCGGCGCCATCGAGGCGGCGGTGGCGGGGGAGATGGCGTTGACGCCGTTTCGCTCGGCCGAGCGCACTGTGCGTGAGAACGATCTGAGTCAAAAGATCACCGTGCGCCTGGCCGATGGCCTGACGGCCATCGAGCCCCAAGACGCAATCACCGCGATCAGCATTTGTGGCATGGGCGGCGAGACCATCCGCGACATCCTCGAGGCCGGCAAGGTGCGCCTCAGCGGTCACGAACGCCTGATTCTGCAACCCAACGGCGGCGAGCAACCCCTGCGGCAATGGCTGATGGACAACGACTACCGGATCCTCTGCGAAGAAGTCCTGCGGGAAAATCGCTTCGACTACGAAATCATCGTCGCCGAACGCGGCGACCCGGTGACCTACACCGAAGAAGAACTGTACTTCGGCCCGCATCAATTGCAGGCGCGCAGCCCTGCGTTTGTCACAAAGTGGCAGCACCGGTTGCGACACAAGCAGCAGACCCTGAACCACTTCGGGCGGGCGCGGCACGGGGTGTGCGAGCACAAGGTGCAGGATCTGGTGCGGCAGGTGCGCTGGATCAATGACGTGCTGGGGTGAGACAGACCCAACGCTGATATCATTCATCCACTTTCAAGCCAGGCAAGACACCATGAACCGTCAGAAGAAACTGCAACAACTCTTCAAGGAAAAATCCAGAAAGGCCAACGCCAAACTGGCGCCGAAAAGCAACAAACCCAAATACATCAGCAAGGCTGACCGCTTGAAGATGGAAGCTGAAGCCAGCCAGGCGCCGAGCCTTTCCACTGAAGAGTGATGCAGGTTAACGCAGCAGATACAAAGCGCCCGCATCGTACGGTTTTGTCTCCTTGACGCGTGCCAATCAATTGATGGGACAACAGCCCCGCCGCAGTCATTGCGAGCGAGGCGACGACGTGTACCGAAATCGAGCCGAGTGCCCAGAGCAGTAGTCCCTCCTGAATCAAAGCACCGTTTCGGCTGGCCCCTTTTGTGGTCTATTTCAACTCGAGGGTCTTGATGACGGCTTCGCCTTCGGTGCCGCCAGGCCAGCACAGATCGACGGTGATCGAATCACTGTTTTTCACGTGGAAAATGGCGAAGTTCTTGTCTTCCGAATGGCTGAACAGGTGCTCGAACTGGACATTGTCATTACCACTCAGCGTACCGGATTTGGCTATTGCGCCAGAAACAGTCTGCCCGGCGGGCATTCGCGAAATGGCACTCGAGGTAATCTGGTAAACGTTGGCCCTGCGATAGATCTGGTGCTGCAACCTGAAGGCGGCAGCACAATGCACATCGCCGCTTAAAAACACCAGGGTCCGGCCTTCGGCATCGAAGGCGGCGAATATCTTTTCCAGCAGAAGGTTTCTTTCAACATGGTTGGAGGGATGATCCCATTCATCCATGAAGTCGTCCTTGAGACTGTTAATCAAGGACCCTGCCGTCAGGACGATGGATCGCCAGTGAACGACTGGAACGGAACTGACCACAAACACGATTTTTGATTTTTTGACGGGCGGCGTATCCAGCCAGCCTAGAAAGCGGTCAACCTGATCATCTCCAAGCAGCCTGTTTTTGGCCCTTTCAACATCATGATGCCCGCGCAGGTCGAGCACATAGAAGGGGGTTGCCCCCTTCATGAAGTGATAGTCCCAGACGCATTTTTCGGGTGTTTTCAATAACGACCTGACAATGTTGGTGGGAGGGTTGTGACTGTGGCCATATTCAAAATAGGCTGTTCTTGCGGCATTCCACATCGAGTTTATAAGTTGCTGGTCAATGTCTGGGTCGTCTTTCTTGAAGTACCTTGAAAGAATTTCCAGACGCTCCTTGTTGGTTCGCGATCCCCAGCCATCCATGATTTCATGGTCATCCCAAATCATGTATTGAGGCGTTTTCGAAAAGATCTCCTGCATTTGAGGGAAATTCCAGTACACACGGTAATACCAGCGGTAAAGGCTCAGAAGGTAGGCATCAAGACCAGCGGTGAGCAGTTTTCCGTCTTTTGTGAATGCCGTGATCAGATCGTCCTTGTTGTTCTGCAGCCATTCCCAGATGTCTGGAAAGTATTTGTTTTCCTGGCAGTCCACATAGACCTGGTCGCCACCGCCAATGACAAATCTGACTTTCGCGTTATTGGCCCTGCTGAGAAACAATGGCCACGCACCATTGCTGTTATTGGCGTTGAACGGGTCATGGCAGCTATAGAATCCAAAGCTGAAATCAGGCATGGATTGCGCCATGGTGGTAAAGGAGTAGACCTTTTGATATCCGATTTCTGTTCTGCGCCACATACTCTTGGACGTTGGCTTCTGACTCATCAAGTAATAGTAGTAGGTGGTGTTCGGTTTCAGATTGGCTATGTCAAAGGTGTTGGTCAGGTCCGAGTCTTCACTGAACTTGTACGACAGTATGTTTTTCGGGTCGCCCCCCTGGTTTTTGAGGAACAGTTCAATGGGTTTGTCGTCAAGCGTGAACAGGTCCCCGACCAACGCCTTTTCGGACCAGACCAGCGCCCATTCTCCTGCCTTATAGACGCGAATCCAGATTCGAGCACTGTCAGTGCTTACATGCCCGACGATGCTGGCAGTGCCAAGTTTGTTCACGTCGTATTCGTTGTTCCGAGGATCGACCAAGGCCATGACTTTCTCCATTTTCACTTGGGTTGTCAGGGGAACTGGCGTTCTGATCGAACACGGCCAACAGCAAACTTCTGACGAATCCCCATGAGGTGCGCGATTTGACTATAGAGGGTATCGGCTCATTGGGCTCAAGGGCCTCAACCGCCCGACTGCGGTGGCTTGGCCAATTCGATCCCCGCCGCCCCCAGCCGCTTGAGTATCTCGAACAACAGATCACTCTTGGTCTTGCCGACAATCCTTGGGCTGTCGACATAACCCGTCACGGTCAGCGTGATGCCATCGGGTGAAAGTTTGCTGAAACGCACGAACGGCGCCGGTTTGCCGAGGATGGTTTCGTGCTCTTTGTAGGTGTCGAGCAGCAGGCTTTTGACTTGCTCGGGGTCGATGTCCAGCGGGAACATCAGTTCCAGCGTCGCCACGCCCTGGGCGCTGCCGCCGAGGGTGACGTTGCGCAGGTTCTGCGAAATCAGTTGCGAGTTGGGCACGATCACGATGGAGCGGTCGCTGAGCTGGATCTCGGTGGCACGCACGTTGATCCGGCGGATGTCGCCCTCGACGCCGCTGATGCTGATCAGGTCGCCGACCTTGACCGGGCGTTCGGTCAGCAGGATCAGCCCGGAAACGAAGTTCTTCACGATCTCCTGCAGACCGAAACCGATGCCCACCGACAGGGCGCTGACGATCCACGCCAGGTTGGTCCATTGCACGCCCAGCGACGACAGCGTCAACAGAATCACCACGGCGTAGCCGATGTTGGAAAACAGCGTGCTGAGTGACGCGCACATGCCCGGGTCCATGTCGGTCTTGGGCAGGAACTCGTTGTCGAGCCAGCGGCGCAGGGCGCGAATCAGGTAGATACCGATCAACAGGGCCAGCATCGCGTTGAGCAAGTGACCGGGGACGATGTTCAGCTTGCGCAGGCCGGCACCGCCCAGAATGGTGCCGATGTTGTTTGCCAATTGACCCAGCGTGGTGCCGATGCCGCCGACGAACAGCGTGATCACAGCCAGCAACAGCAACGCCGCCCGGCCCACGCCGGCCAGCAGGGTCGAGGCCTGCTCAAGTCGCCGGTCGCCGACACCCAGCAGTTGCTTCAAGGCCTTGCCGCTGGAGTGGCGGGGCGAGAAGAAGTATTCGCAACTGTCCTTGAGCAACTGCATCAGCAGGTAGAAACCGGAGAGCACGATAAACGCCCACACCAACTCATAGGTGATGAACCGCGCCAGCGATACGTAGCCTGTCAACAACGTGCCGAGTGAAATGACCATCGCCAGCGTGGTCACGGTGTAAATCACCCCGGCGAGGGTATTGCCCGTCACCTGCGCATCTCCTGTCGCCGCCAACTCCTTGCGCACCTCGCCGACGCGCATCAGCAGCACCGTGATGATGCCCAACACCACCAATGCGATCACACCGCGGCCGGTGATCACGATCTGGCTGCTCATACCGGACGCATTGCCGACCTGCACCGCCGTCACCAGCACCAGCAGCGTCGCGGCGAGGATTCTGGCGAAAGGCTTGAGCGTGAGGGCCACCGGTTCGGCAATCACCGGCAGCCGCCACGACGGGTGCTCGGTCGACAGCAACGCCCGGCTCAGGCCGGTAATCATCACGCAGGCGTACACGACTTTCTGGAATTCGTCGGAGAACGTCGCCAGCATCGGTGGCAGCGGCACGTGCCGGGTGCAGGCGTAATACAGCAGTTCCAGGGCTATCGCGGTGGTCGCCAGTGTCGCCAGCGCCGAGGCGAAGGCCAGCGAGCTGCGGCGCAACCGGCCTTCGGGCATGCGATGGATGCACACCCACGCCAGCCAACGGTCGGCGAGACGTCGGCCCAGGGTCCAGACAATGAAGGACAGCACCACCAGCACGCCGGTGTAGAACCGTTGCTCCGGCTGCCAGGCCTCGGTACCGGTTTCCTTGATCTGGTCAACGAACATCTGCAAGCGTTGGCGATCGGCAGGATCGGGATCGATCATCGGCGACCAGAAATCAGGGCTGAGCACGCTGTCGGTGCGCAGGGTCAGTTCGCTTTCCAGCAACGTGCGGCGAATGCCGGCGATCTGGGTGATCAGGTCCGTGGCGTTCTGCTTGAGCGTGGCCAGATTTTTCAGTGCGGTATCGACCTTGTTCTTCTGCTCGATCAGCGCCGCCCGCTGTTCGGCGATATCGGCCTGTTCGGCGGCTACCGTTTCCGTCGGCGCTGCGCCCAGCACGCCCAGTTGTACCGTCAGCTGCGCCTGTTGTGGCAACAGCGAGGTCGACAACCGGTCGATGTCCAGAATGAACGCCTGCACCCGATCCTGGGGGCCTTCGAGCTGGTTGTAATTGTTGGCGGACGAGATTTGCTGCTTGAGGCCGTCAAGGCGTTGCTGCAACGCTTGCAGATCATTCTGGGTGACGCCGGGGAGCGGGGCGCCGCTGTCGGCCGCGCCCGGCGCTTCAGCCGCCGACACCATGGCCAGCCCCGGGCCGATCAGGATCAGGGTGACGAACATCAATGACTTCAATGCGTTGCGCATGGGAATGGGCGAGTCCGGTTGATCACACAAACATTGAGGTTAGGTGATGGGGCCGGAGGGTGCGGAAAAGTTTCGGTGACCCGGGCGACGGGCCACCGTTCGCAGTGTTGCGGTTATTCAGATCGACCGCTGATTGACCCGTTGCATCAATTCCTCCGCCGATTCCTTGCGCTCGGAATAGCGATCCACCAGGTCCGGGCGATCACGCAGCAACAGCGTGAATTTCACCAGCTCTTCCATCACGTCGACCACCCGGTCGTACAACGCCGAGGGTTTCATGCGGTTGCCTTCGTCGAATTCCAGATAAGCCTTGGGCACGGAGGACTGATTGGGGATGGTGAACATGCGCATCCAGCGGCCCAGCACGCGCAGTTGATTGACCACGTTGAACGATTGCGAACCTCCGCAGACCTGCATCACCGCCAGGGTCTTGCCCTGGGTCGGACGCACCGCACCGAGGGCCAGTGGCACCCAGTCGATCTGCGCCTTGAACACCGCCGACATCGCGCCGTGACGCTCGGGCGAACACCAGACCTGGCCTTCGGACCATTGCATCAGTTCCAGCAGTTCCTGGACTTTCGGGTGATCGCCGGGTGCGTCGTCCGGCAGCGGCAGACCCGAAGGATTGAAGATTCGTGTCTCGGCGCCAAAGTGCTCCAGCAGTCGTGCGGCTTCTTCCACCAGTAAACGGCTGAAGGAACGCGGGCGGGTCGAGCCGTAGAGCAACAGGATGCGCGGTTTGTGGGCGCCTTCGTCACGCGTGGTTGTTTGAACCAGTGAAGGATCGAGATTGGGCAGGTCGGTCATGTCGGCTCCGGTTACAGCGTGCTGATGCGGTCGAGCTCGCGCTTGAGGGCATCGCGGTCAAGTTCGGCGAAGGGCAGGGCGAGGAAGGCGCGGCAGCGGGTTTCGATCCGGGCGAGGGTGGCGTGAAAGGCTGCATTGATGGCAGCTTCGTCGCCGCGGATTTCCGACGGATCCTCCAGTCCCCAATGGGCTTTCAGGGCCGGGCCGAAGTACACCGGGCAGGCTTCACCGGCGGCCTTGTCGCACACGGTGATGACAATGTCCGGCGGGTTGTCTTCGAAGGCTTCGTTGCCCTTGCTGCTCAACCCGGCGGTGGAAATGCCGGCCTCCTGCAACGTGGTCAGGCTGCGCGGCAGCACCTGGCCCTTGGGAAAACTGCCGGCGCTGACCGCTTCGAAACCTTGCGGTGCCAGGTGATTGAACATCGCTTCGGACAGAATGCTGCGGCAGCTGTTGGCGGTACACATGAATAGAACGCGCATGATCGGTCCTCAGCAGCAGGCAGATGTATTGAGCGGGCGGTCGCCCATGGTGGCCAGACGCGCGCTGTTTGCTTCCAGCCAGGCGGTGTTGGCGGCCAATGTGGTTTCAAGCAGGGTGCGGATCCAGGTGGGCAGGTCAGGGTTGAGCCGGTAATAAACCCACTGGCCCTGGCGACGATCCAGCAACAGACCACAGGTGCGCAGCTGCGCGAGATGGCGGGAGATTTTCGGCTGACTGTCGTCCAGCGCGCAGACCAGTTCGCAGACACATAACTCACCCTCACGAGTGATCAGCAGCGTGGCCCGGGCGCGGGTTTCGTCGGCGAGGCATTTGAAAACGGAGGTAGGGTCAAGCATGGGAGTGCCGTTATATATGTGGAAAGCCGAATATACGGATTTCCGTATGTGTCGGGCAAGGTCTGAATTTTTCTGAGGCGAGTGATAGCATGTGGCCTTCATGGAGGTGAGGCTGGCAAACAGCCTCCTCGGACAGCGTGCAAGGATACAAGGCATGAAGAACAAACTGGCCATCGGCAAACGCAATGAGTTCGCCATCTGGGGTTATCTACTGGAAGCCGGCTTCGACGTTTTCCCATCCCTGGTCGACGATAAAGGCATTGACGGAATCGTCGGGCACAACGGCCGATACTTCGAAGTGCAAGTCAAAAGCGGCGTGAACTGGAACAACCAGCGGGGACTCAGTCGCGCAGCGGTCAGCATGAACCCCGAGCGGATCTTTCTGATCTACAACACCACCGCCGATGAAGTTCGCTACTTCACGGGCCAGCAAATTCTGGCCGAATCCGAGTGGGCGCAATCCATTGATTGGCGCCTGTCTCAGATAAAACTGCCCAAACGCATGCTGGAAAAATACCAGCAGCACGATTGGGCTGGCTTCATTGCTTATTTGCGCGGCGAAACCAGCAACGCTTTGGCTTGATTGCCTTTCAGCGCCTCGGTTTTTTATTTTCAATCAATGCAGATTTACCCATGATCAAGATTGCGATACCGACGCTCGTCCTGCTGCTGTGCCTGCAGGGTTGTGCAGAAATGCCTGCGTATTCGAACGTAAAGTCCGGTGAGCCGAGCGACGAATCCCGTTACACCGTCATCGAAACCGATACCTATGCAGGAAGGCCCCAGCGCTCCTGGGGGGACGGCGAGCCAAACCTGAACATCATTAGAATCAACGACAAGAAAGTGGGGAATATTCCGTTTTCCACTTACTACTACAAGAATGATTCCCCCCAGCGTGCAGTGCTGATCCCGGGGAAATACACGATTCAACTGGAATACAATCTGCCGTTGCACTTCCTGTTCGCCGATCTGGAGTTCGAAGGCAAACCCGGTCAAAAGATCATCGCCCGCTCGCAATATGTGGGTCTCAACCGGCTGGAGGTTTGGCTGGAAGATGCGGCGACCGGTGAAGTCGTTGGTAAGCGTGTGCACTGACAAAATTGACGCGATGGCTGTGAAGTACCGTGCTTTCAGCCATTGAACGAAGAGGGGGGATTTTGAATAAGCATTCAAAATCCCCCTTTTGTTTTTTGACTGTAAGTTCGGGCGATTCAGCGCTTGCTGAAAGCCAGCCGCGCCGCAAACAGCACGAAAATCATCCCGGTGGTGCGATCCATCCAGCGAATCACTTTCTCCCGTCGCAGAAACCCGGACAGCGGCTGTGTTGCGCCGATCAGCACCAGCGACCAGATCAACCCGAGCACCACATGAATGCTCACCAGCCCGAACGTCCACGGCACCAGCGGCTGCCCCTGCGGAATAAACTGCGGCAGAAACGACACGTAGAAAATCCCCACCTTGGGATTGAGCACGTTGCCCAGCATGCCCTTCAAGAACCAGCTGCCCCTCGGCTTGCCATTGACTTCGGCGGGCGCCAGCGAGCGGCGAGGGCGCAGCAGCATGTTCAACCCCAGCCACGCCAGATACGCCGCACCGCAGTACTTCAACAGGTTGTAGGCCAGCTCCGACACCGCAATCAATGCCCCCAACCCAAACGCCACCGCCGCGCCCCACAACAGACAACCGGCATTGATGCCCAACGCCGCGCGCAAGGCCTGTTGCTTGCCTTCGACGGTGGCGGTGCGCAGGACCAGCGCGGTGTCGAGGCCGGGTGTCAGGGTCAGCAGTGTGGCGGCGAGGGTGAAGGCCAGGAGGTTGTCGGCGATGGACATGGCGCTTGGGTTTCCTGTTCTGGATGGGGAACGGTAGCGGTTTCAGGCGGGGGGATCCAGCAGGGAGATGAGGCGGGGTCGAAATTGCCAGCGTGACCGGCAGCTTGAAACGATGAGGGCCGGGGCTGCTTCCGCTATTTGCAAGAACCTCAACCCCTATTCATGCAGAGTGCATGCCTATATTTGGCCATCACCTTGCGCAACCCGTTGATGTTTAATGACCTCTAAAATCTGAGGGGCTGGCACACAATATGCGAGGTCTGTCTGGAATTACGCGAAAATTGCCGACCTGGATCGGCGAACAATAATCCGTGACAGAGGCCTCAAATGAACGCCATCGACCTTCTGAAAACTGACCACGAAAAAGTTAAGGGCATTCTGAATCAGCTCAGTGAATCCACTGATCGCGCATTAAAAAAGCGTGCGGAGTTGCTCGAAAAGCTTGAACTGGAAATTACCATTCATACCCAGCTTGAGGAACAGATTCTGTATCCGGCTTTCAAGGAAGCAGGCGGTAAGGAACAGGATGAAATGTACTACGAGGCGAAAGAAGAGCATCGCACCGTGGATTCACTGGTATTGCCTGACCTGAAATCCACCGATCCTTCTACACCCGAATTCGCCGGCCGCGTGAAGGTGGTCAAAGAGCTTCTGGAACATCATATCGAGGAAGAGGAAACCGAGATGTTTCCCCAGGCCAAAAAGCTTTTGGGCAATGCGAAGCTCGAGGCGTTGGGCAAGGAAATGGAAGTGATGAAAGCTTCACTGAAGAAAAGCCTCAACGGGTCGAATATGGCGGCCTGAACAAATAGACAGACGAACCTGCGGTGCAATCAAAAGCCCGGCTTAATGCCGGGCTTTTCCTGTGGATACGCCTGGCGCATCCATATTTGTCTTGCGCCAACACGCTTCAGAGAAACGGTAAGCCGAGGAGGCAATCAGCCCCAGGGCACGACTTCAACTGGCAACCCGTTTTGTCCGGGAGAAACTTAAGCCTCCGACCGCTGCCCGACAGTGATTTCGAAGAGATATTTCTGGCCGCGAGGACTCAAAATCAGCCGTAGGCCGCCGGCCAGGCGATCACGCAGGATGCCGAACCCGGCTGGCATCTCTGGAGGGCGGGCATCCGAACTGGCGACTGTATTCCCGGCTGAATTGCGAAGGACTTTCGTAGCCCACTCGATAACAGGCGCTTGCCACATCCAGCCCCTCGCCAAGCAACAGGCGGCGGGCTTCCTGCAGGCGCAGTTGTTTCTGATACTGCAGCGGACTCATGGCGGTCACGGCCTTGAAGCGATGATGCAATGTGGAGTTGCCCAAATTGGCGACCCGGGCGAGTTCTTCGATGCGCAAGGGTTGGGTGTAGTGGTTGTTCAACCAATCGATGGCCCGTGTTACTCGCCGTGTTTGCGAGTCGCCGAGGGCAAGCTCGTACAGACGACGTCCATGCACACCCCGCAGGAGGCGGTAATACAACTCGCGAAGAGCAAGCGGTGCCAGCATGCCGATGTCTTTCGGTGTTTCCAGCAGCCGGACCAGCCGCAGCATTGTTTCCAGCAGGGGCACATCGACTTTCTCAAGAAAAAGGCCAAGCTCCGGCTCGTCCGGTACGCCCGCCGGCGGAGCGTCGGCGATGACCTGAGCGATTTCCGTGGCCTCGAAATCAAACCGGATACACAGGTAGGGCGCCTCCGGGCTGGCCATCAGTACGCGACCGGACACCGGAAGGGTGACCGAAACCACCAGGTAGCTGAGGGGGTCGTACAGGTAGTGGTCGTCACCCAGGCCGATTTCCTTTTGTCCTTGCACGATCAGGCAAAGTGCCGGTTTGTGCACGGTATGGATCAGCTCCGAAGGCGCATCGAAACGAATCACATGCAGGGGGGCTATGGCGGTCTCATAGATCCCGGGTGTGGTAAACCGTTGCGTCAGCAGGCGAACCAGTTCGTCACGGTAGATGGCCGTGTTCTGAAGGATGAAAGCATCGCTTTGTTCCATTTCAAGGCTCTCACAAGTGTTCATGAGCGTCTGCCCGGAACTGCCCGGGCAGACGATATTCACCCGACATCATCAAAGTACTCATTGCCGATAGAGGATCATTCCGGCGTGATACAGCACGTCGTCATGAAAGTGGCCGTCAGCGGTGAAGCCGGTGTCGTCCCAGTACTGGATGTAATCACCGACCAGTTCGTAGCGGCCCTGATAGGCGCTCTTGTTTTTACCACGGGCCTCGTCGTAACGACCAGTCGTCAGAAGCTCATGACGGATGAATCCATCTGCGGTGACCCACATGCCTGCGTAACGATGGTCCTGAGTGGTTTTTTTGGCATCTTTCATCATCTTTTCTCCGCGATTGTCCGGCTCAGCAGATACGACCCAAAGCCGTGCGGTCAGAGCCGTTTTCGGCAACGCGAAAACCCGGTGTGCGGTCACTGCCACCTTCAGCTACGCGCATGCCGGGCGTGCGGTCCGAGCCATCTGCGGCAACGCGGAATCCGGGGGTGCGATCACTGCCACCTTCACTTACGCGCATGCCGGGAGTTCGATCAGAACCGTCAGCGGCCAGGTACAGGCTGGTCGAGGAAAGGTTGATCGCGCAGGCCACCATCGCGCCGATCACCAGTGAAAGGGAAAGCCGTTTTGCGTTTTTCATTGTTCAGTCCTCATTGACGTTGTTCATCTGAGCGGCCTGCCGTGGCCTGTGTGTGCATCCGTTGCGTGCTTTCAGATTACGTAGCCGAGCGCAGCGGTGTTAGGACGAAACTGCCGCAGATTTGCCTGATCCTCTCGGGCTGGTCGGGCATGGCGTGCGGCGCGTTTGTGCTGCGGCTCAGCCGGCCGTGACGGTCATGCCGCCGTCGGCCATGACCACCGAACCGACCATGAAGCTGGCCCGATCCGAGGCGATGAACGCGACCACTTCGGCGATTTCTTCCGGTTGGGCGGCGCGGCCGATCGGCGCGGCTTCGCCATGCTGGGCGAGAAAGGCAGGGCCATCATCGACCACATTTTTGAGGATATTGGTCACCACATCGCCGACACCGACTGCATTGACCCGAATGCCGTGGCCAATGACCTCAAGTGCCAGGGTGCGCGTCAGCTGGGCCAGCGCGCCTTTGGAGGCGGTGTAGGCGGCAATGGTGGGGAAGGCGAAATAGGAGGCGTAGGACGCGATGTTGACGATCGATCCGGACTTGTTGGGCATCATCGCTTTGACCGCCTCCCGGCTATGCAAAAAGGCCGCCGTGGCGTTGACCGCCTGAATGCGTTCCCAGTCTTCGCGGGTCATGTCGATCACCAGTTTGTTGATGATGATGCCGGCGTTGTTGACCAGAATGTCCAGCCGTCCGAATTGCTCGACGGCCAGGGCGACCGCGCGTTCGGCTGCGCCGTCCTGAGTGATGTCGGCCACCAGGGGGACCAGGCCGGGGCGGGCCAGTGCTTCGACCTCAGGGTTTATATCTTCAGCAATGACCTGGGCGCCGCGGGCATGCAGCAACAGTGCGATGGCCTTGCCGATGCCACTGGCCGCGCCAGTGACCAGCGCGACTTTGCCGGCCACTTCGTTTGGGGTGCTGTTCTTGAAGTCGGACATGATGTTCTCCAGCGATTTGATCAAGTAGGGACAAGCCGTGTTGGCGCCGGGGAGGCGCTGTCATCGGCGACGGGCCTACTGTCTCGCAGCGAGGCGAACGCGGCTTTCGTGAGATTGCCCACGCTGTCGGGGTTTTGCGCTGAATGTCAGTGAGGGAGGTTCGGCGCTCGATTCAACCAACGGGAAAAGCCCGATATCATCGACCGGTCTGCGTGACGCGGCGTGCGGGCAAGCATCCGAGTCCTGTCTGGCGTTGCACAGCCGAATCTGAAAAGGACAAGTTCATGGCAAATACCGGGCGCACCTCCCAGGAACCGATGTCGACATCTTCTCGAGACTTGCGCATCACCGGCGAGTCGATGGGTGAGTTCCTGCCAGGCGAACCGCAGGCGTTACCCTCGCGCCCGGAAATCACGGACGTCGTGATTCAGCTGTTCACCCATCGCAGCGTTACTGAGCCCATTCTCGTGCCTGCAGTGGTGGAACCGCTGCTCGTTCTGGTTCTGGCCGGGGCGGCGACGGTAGAGGAGCGCGCATTGGGGGGCGAGTGGGAAGCTGCCGAGGTCAGTGCCGGCGATTTTTTCCTCACCAGTTCCGATGAGCCGTATGAAATGCGCTGGCAGACGCACGGAGGCGATACCTTCGAAGTCATGCATCTTTATCTCGGGCTGCCGCTGATCGAGCAAGCGTCTCGAGAGCAATCGGGTCAGGACGCAGGGTCTGTGCGTTTGCGCGATGTTTCAGGGGCACGGGACGGGCGCGTCGCGTTTGTCATGGAGCAGCTGCGCACTGAACTGGTTCTGGAACGCTCACCCAGCGCGCTTTTCGCCCGTTCTCTGGCGCAGGCGCTGGCCGTGCATCTGGTGCGCAGCTATCTCGCTGAAAGCCAGCCCGGGCGTCGGGTCAACGCCTTGCAAGCCTACAAGCTGCGCAAAGTCACCGACGCCATGAACGCGCATCTGAGCGCTGAATTCAGCCTGGCAACACTGGCCGGTCTTGCCGAGCTGAGCGAGTACCACTTCAGTCGCCTGTTCAAGCGTGCGACGGGGCTCTCGCCATCGCAGTATTTCATTCGCTTGCGCATGGTTCGTGCGCGGCACCTGCTATTGGAAACCCGCCTCAGCGTCATCGACGTCGGGCTGGAGGTCGGCTACTCAAGCCCCAGTCACTTCTCTCAGGTATTCCGGCGTGAAGTGGGCGTAACGCCCAGCGAGTTCCGTGGGGCCTGAGCGCCCCTACGCTACAAATTTGCAAGCGATGCACACAGACACGAATAGGCAAAAGTTGCGCAGGTTTCGGCACGCGCCGACGAGGCCCGCGCCCTTAATCTTTTCGACGTACCCCGCAGCAACGAACGCGTCTTGAGCGGTCGGTGCTGAACCTCAATGCAGACAGCAGGAGCTACGGATATGTCGAACATTCAAAACAAAGTCGTCCTGATTACCGGTGCAAGCAGTGGTATTGGCGAAGCGGCGGCCAGGTTGATCGCCGCCAAAGGCGCGCATGTGGTCCTCGGTGCCCGCCGTACGGAGCGTCTGGACAAACTGGTCAGCGAGATCCAGGCCGTAGGTGGTTCCGCAAGTGCCTGCGCACTGGACGTTACGGATCTGCAATCGATGCACGCCTTCGTGGCATTCGCCAAGACGCAACATGGCAAGGTCGATGTGATCATCAACAACGCGGGCGTGATGCCGTTGTCTCCCCTGGCCTCGTTGAAGGTCAACGAATGGAACCAGATGCTCGATGTCAACGTTCGTGGCGTACTGCACGGTATTGCCGCCGTCTTGCCGGACATGCAGGCGCAGGGTTTCGGTCAGGTCATCAACATCTCATCCATTGGTGGCCTCGCGGTTTCTCCGACAGCCGCGGTGTACTGCGCGACCAAATTTGCGGTCAGGGCTATCTCGGATGGCCTGCGCCAGGAAACGGACAAGATCCGGGTCACCGTGGTGTGCCCGGGGGTCGTCGAGTCCGAGTTGGCGGATACGATTTCGGATGATGTGGCCCGCGAGGAAATGAAAGCCTTCCGGCGTGTGGCGCTCAATGCAGACGCTATCGCGCGGGCGCTTGCCTATGCCATCGAGCAGCCCGACGATGTCGATGTGAGTGAGATTGTGGTTCGTCCGACGGCCAGTCCGCACTGAGCCGTGCCGGGCGCAATCCCCCGTGGTTTGTGCCCCGTCCTGCCTGACAACGACTGGGCGTAGACCTCACAACTCAATCGCCCACGTCTGACTCACCAGTTCCTTGCCGAAGCTGTGAATCGGCTCTTCCTCAACCAGCTCAAACCCCGCCCGCTGATACAACCGGCGGGCGTCCACCAGATTGCTGGTGGTCCAAAGGATCATCTTTTTGTAGCCGACATCCCGGGCAAAACGCAGGCATTCCTCGACCAGCCGATTGCCGATCCCAAGGCCCCGCGCACTGGCATCCACGTAGAGCATGCGCAGTTTCGCGGTGGTTTCGTCGTGGCGGATGACGAACACCGAGCCCACCACCTTGCCGTCCTTCTCCGCAATCCAGCAGCGCTCGCCCGTGGGGTCGAATTCGCGCAGGTATTTGGCGACGACCTCTGACACCAGCGCTTCGAACTCTGAATTCCAGCCGTACTCGCGGCTGTAGATTGCGGTCTGCTGATGCACCACCAGACCCATGTCACCGGGTTGCGGGTCGCGCAGCAGGTAGGTCGTCGACTGGCCGCCCTCGAGTAGCGTCTGGATCTGCTTCATCGACGCGATCAGTTGCAGTTGCTGCGGTTCGGACAGGCGTTCGAGCAGGGTGATGACTTCTTGTCGTGATGCCTGTTCCAGCGGGGCGAGGATTTCGCGGCCGAGGTCGGTGATGTGCAACTGACTGGCGCGTGCGTCGGTGGCGCAGGGGACTTTCTGGATCAGGCCTTTTCTGTCGAAGCCGCTGATGAGGCGGCTCATGTAGCCCGCGTCGAGGCCGAGCATCTGGCGCAGGTCGGTGCTGGTCAGATCGCCCCGGGACGCGAGTTCGTAGAGGATGCGCAGCTCGGTGAGCGAGTAGTCGCTTTGCAGCAAGTGTTCCTGCAACACGCCGATCTGATGGGTGTAGAAGCGGTTGAACTGCCGGACGCTGTCGGCGCGGTCGGTGATCGTGGACATGGCGTGATACCCATATGTTTGCCTTAGGCAACTATATAGTTGCCTGAAGCAAACAAGTCAAATGGATGATGTCACGATCCCGAATGCAAAATCAGCCGGATCGAACCGCTCAGTCGTGTCCATTTGTATGTTGCGCAGGCCCACCGTTTCCAGATGCGTTGAGTAGAGCGCTTCGGAAAACCAGGTGATCAACAGGGTGCGCCGGCGTGCACCGCTGGAGTTCAGGCTGCCGGCGTGGATCAGGTCGGCATCGAAGATCAGGATGTCGCCCGCGCTGCCCGTCAGTTGCACGGATCGGGACTCGTCATTTAAATCGAACGGGGGCTCGCTCAGAGCAGGGCGATGGCTGCTAGGGACGATGCGGGTTGCACCGTTTTCCGGGCCGTAGTCGTCGAGATACACCAGCGCGTTGACAGTGTCGCCGGGGCGTTGCGCCGACAAGTCGCGGTGCAGCTGTTGGTGGCCGCCATTGATGAGCGGTTCGCGGCCCTCGACCTGAGAGAGGAAGAAGCGTTCGCCGATCAACTCGCCCACCATCGCCAGCAATGGTGGCAATCGGCAGAGGGCCTGAACAACCGGGTCAGTGTCCAGTTGCGAATGGCGCCAGTCGATGCCGCGGGGCACGGGCCATTGGTTTGAAGGCTTCACGCCCGCATCGAATGCAGCGCGAAGTGTCTCCAGCCATTCCGGCAGAATCGCTCGGCGCAGCAGGATGTAGCCATTTTGGTGGAGTTGCTCGCGGTCAGCCACAGGCGTCCTCGGTATGGTTGGCTACCGCAGAGCGTAGACAAAAGCCTCGACGACGGCGCCGTCGTCTAGCGTCACGGTGATCAGTTCTGCGCCGACCGGCTCAGAAACCCATCAATTAACGCCACCACCTGTTGCTGGATCACCTCACGGGAACGAGCGCCGCCGTCCCCGCAAATAATGCCGTCGCCTGGCGAGTCCTCTTCGAGCAGCGCCACGGCGCCGGGCTTGCACAGGGACATGAAGCTGAAATGGCTGGCGTCGCTGATCTCGACATACTGCGAGGTAGCCGAAGGCAAGCGTTTGGCGAGATTCGCCGATTCCAGTTGGGCGGGAAGTTCTTCGGACGGCACGCCCGCGCCGATCACCAGTGTCGGAACCGCCAGCGCGGCGAGGCTGGCGTCGGTCATCCCGCGTGACAGGCCCAGGTCCAGTGACACGATGGCGCTGACGCGTTTATCGCTCAAGTCTGCACTGATCCGGCTCTTCGCTTGCGGTGTGTCGGCGACGTTGATCGTCTTGTAGACCGAGCAACTGGCGAGTTTTTGATGGACCGCGCAGTCCTCGGCGAAGCGTTCAGGGTCGAAGCGTGTGCCGGCGATTTCCAGAGCGGTCCAGCCGCCAAGGGAATGGCCGGCGACTGCGATTCGCTGCTTCGAGACTGCGCCAAATTGCTCCGGCCGAGCCGTGACCGCATCGATCACACGGCTGATGTCGGCAGGGCGTTGCCACAATTGTGCAGCGGCTTTCGGACTGCGGTCATGAGTCGTGGTGCCGGGGTGATTGACCGCCGCGACGATGTAACCCTGACGGGCCAGCGCGCTGGCGAGCCACGCCTGATTGCTCCAGTTGCCCCTGAAACCGTGCGAGAGCACCAGCAATGGATGATCGCCGGCTGTTGGCGGCGCCTCGCGCACCGCCGACGTCCCGACGAACACCGCGTCGTCGGCAATCAATTGTGCGGGAGCGGTGGTCTTGGCGGGATACCAGACGACCATGTCCAGCGGGCGCTCGTTGCGCGCGTCCGCCAGCGTGGCGGAGCGGAAACCGATGGGGTTTTCATCAGCGTTTGCGCCGGCCGAAAGGCAGATCAGTAGCAGAATGCGGAAAGCGTTTTTCATTGTTTTTATCTTCCTTGATCAAATCGGGCAAACAGGGCGTTCGCCCAGACGTTCTACCAGTCTTACGAGATAACCGTCCGGATCCTGAACGAGAAATTCACGCTGGCCGACTTCGACAGCGTCAGCGCGGTACCAGGTGTCTTTGCAGGTTTTATAGAGTGAGACCTGAGCGGTGCCCAGTCTTTCGATGATGGGGGCAACCGCCTCAACGTCAATCTGCAGATTGACGCCTCTTCCGAAGGGCTTGCTCAGTTCCGCCGTCAGCCACTGGCCTGCATCCGGATCAACCTGCTCGAGCATGACTTGAGCGCCATTCAGGTCGAGGTAGGCGAAGCCATCTTCCGGGCGTTGATAAGCGATGTTGAAGCCCAGGCAGGAGACCCAAAACGCGAGGCTGGCCTGCAGATGCGTGACCATCAATTCTGGAACCAGTTTGTTCCGTTCGAACATGGGGTGAATTCCTTTTCGTTGAAGTCGGGGCGGCGCCAGACTTCTTCCCCGCGATAATACGAGTCGGGCGCATGGTAAGCGCGAATCGGGGAGCACCGAAAGCTGCACGCATCGAAAATCGTCACAAACCGCGATGACAGGGCCATCTCTCCATACCTGTAAAAAAAACTGACTAGAATCCACACACACCCATTCATTCAAGGAGCGACCCATGTCCGGTTTACGCACGTTGATTGCGACCACGACCTGTATTGCGCTGCTGAGCAGTTCGGTGACCGCGCTGGCCGATCCAGGCAACGGAAAGGGGCAGGGCAAAGGCAATCCGCATAACAGCCAGGATCATGGCAATCAGGGAAAAAAAGGCGGAGGCGGTTATCAGGGGCATGGCCCGAGTATCGACCACGCCGGGGTGATCGGGATTGTTGACGGGTATCGCGGCTACTGGACCCCGGGCCCCGCGTTGCCGCCCGGCATCCAGAAGAACCTGGCCCGCGGCAAGCCGCTGCCGCCCGGTATTGCGAAGAAGCTCGATGGTCGACTGGTCGGCAGACTGCCGCACTACGATGGCTACGAATGGCAGCAGGTCGGCACCGATCTGATTCTGGTCGCGCTGGCTACCGGGCTGATTTATGAAGTGCTCAATGGTGCGTTCGATTGAAAAATAAATCTGTCCCCAATAGGACTCAGGCATGAAAAAGCCCGGCGGATAAGGCCGGGCTTTCGTCGGGTACTGCGGTAAAACCCTGCATTCAGGCGTTACGACTTTCGATCAGACGGTCAGAACCACCTTCGGCTACCGCATCACTGAAAAGCGGATCGGTTTCAGTCGCGGCGACGGCGTCACTGAACAGTGGATCGGTTTGGGTCGCAGAGGCAACAGCATCGCTGAACAGTGGGTCAGTCTCGGTCGCCGCAAAAGCATTCAGGGCGAAGAGCGAGAAGGCGATGCCGAGGATAGTTTGGCGTTTCATGGTTCTGTACTCCGTGTGCAATGGGTTGGTATGGAGCAGATCCTACGCTTTGGATTCAATATGAGAATTTCATTGAATTAATGGTTGTTATTGATGCAGTCAATGATTGGGCTCGGTGGTCTCAGGTGTGCTGAACGGCATTCACTGCGTAATAAACCTGCGAATCGCTTGAGTGGTTTCGGGTGCTGTTGCACGGTTTCGGCGACACCGGGGATATATGGGCGCCGCTGGCGCGGGTTATTGGCTGAGGGAGGAAGCGCCCGCCGCTGACCCCTTCTCACAACAGCTTCATCGCCTTGGCCACCCGCCAGAGGATGGATCACTCGGATGAACTCAAAGCTGCAGTGTTATCGTTTGATACTGGTCGAAGCGCTGGCTTGGGGCATGTTGAACGCAGTCCATCTATATGCTCCATCAAGCCATCAGGAATGCTTTGCCACATCGGGTCCAGTATGAAATCAACACCTTCGCGCCGAGCCATCTTCGCCGCAGGTACAAAATCCGCATCACCTGCAATCAGGACAATTTGATCGACCTGTTGCTTGAACGAAAGTGATGCGACATCGACACCAATTCTCATATCAACCCCTTTTTGCCGGGTCTCGATACTGACGTCGGTTTCGGTCAGGTCTGCTATCTGGATTTTTCCCTTGAGCAGCTCGGCAATCCTTGAAGGTTTGATTGTCCATTTCACATCTTTGGAAAGGTGTCCCAGACGCAATGCCAGTTTTCGTTTGCTTCGCAACCGAATGTGCAGCTCTCTTCGAAATACGGCTTCTCTTGATTTGGAGAAATCGACGAGTTTTTTTGTGATGGGGTTGTGCTGCTTGGTGTCCAGAGGAGGGCAGTCGTAGAAGAATATTCTGTAAAGGTCTTTTCTGGAGGGTTGTTGCAGTCTTGAGACCGGGCAGTTTGGACGGGTTGGCACCCTCGATGTCAGATGCGCCGTCGCCCATCGATGGACGAGGTCAGCGGCACGTTCGGCATTGAATGCGTTGTGGGGCTCGATCCTTCGAAATCGCTTGATGAAGTAGGCGCCGTCAACCAGAACCGCTGTGGGCATGCGTTCTTCCTGAAAACAAAAACGCCCAAGGGTTTGGCGCGTCCTGGATGATTAGGACGGCTTACTGCCTTGGGCGGGATGTGGGCAGATTAGGGAGCGATGACGATGGCGTCAACCGTTCACTCTTTGAGTCGATCAAGGGATAACCTTCGACCTTCGACCTTCGACCTTCGACCTTGAATGTCTACCGTGTTCACTCGATGGGCAGTGACGGAAAAAGCATACGGCTTGAGGGCGAGCTCTGTAAGCCGGCGCTTTCTGGCAAATTTGTAGGTACTTGCCCAAGGGTTTGTAGGCTCAAGTATCGAATGTCAGATGTTTAAACGTTGGTGTTTAAGTGCTGAAGCGCCAAGAGCATTCGTAACGCTGATTCATACGAAATCCAGCAACAGTGTTTGTCCAGCCAGCCGATTTTTCAGCACCACTCCAACCCTTAGCATCGTCTCCAATCCGTGAACAAACACGGTCCTCAACGAGACGGTGAACATCATGAGCCTCAAGAAAATCGCGCTGGTCTTAATGCTTGGCAGTTTCGGTGCGCACGCTTACGCCGATAACGCGGACGCGGCGAATCTCCCGGTCGAGACCTACAGCTCTTCGACAAATCTGGACATCGAACACGTCATTTCCATCACTGAACCGGCCAACGAATGCGCCCCGGTGCCGGTGCAGATGACCTACGAAGACTCCCATGGCGAGCGCCACGTTCTGCAATATCAAGTGATGGGCACTGGCTGTTCCAGTTGAGCCCGGTGCAAGGGATGGAGGGTCGACACTCCATGCCAGCCACGCTCAGAATGCTTTCGTTCCAACGACGTCTTCATCCGATGCCAGCAATTGCGGGATCGACTGCTTCAGAAACTCCACCCAGGTCTTGATCTTCGCATCGACGAACTTGCGCGACGGATAGATTGCAAACAGGTTCAACTCCTCCAGCCGGTACTCCGGCAATATCCGCACCAGTGTTCCCGCCCTCAAACCGTCCACGGCCGAAGCAATCGGCTGAATGCCGATACCCATGCCTTTTCTGATCGCGATGGTCATGCCGTCGGCGGTGTTGATGTGAAAGGGCGACACGGGAATGGTGATGGTTTCCATGCCTTCGGGGCCTTCGAACGTCCAGTTTTCTACCGGCATCACCGTGTTGACGATGCGCAGACACTCGTGTTCGCAGAGTTCGCCGGGTGTTTGCGGCAGGCCGCGCTTTGCCACGTAGGCAGGCGATGCGCAGAGGACGCTGTAGGTGATGCCCAGGCGTTGCGCGACGAAGCCGGAATCCGGCAGATCACGGGCCAGCACGATGGACATGTCGAAGCCCTCTTCGAGCAGATCCGGGACGCGGTTGGTCAGGGTCAGGTCGAACATCACCGTGGGGTGGATGTCACGATAGCGAGCGATGGCGTCGATCACGTAGTGGTTGCCGATGGCCGACATGGTGTGAATCTTCAAGCGGCCGACGGGCAGGGTCCGGGCGGTGCCGGCTTCTTCGTCGGCTTCGCGCACGTCATCGAGGATTTTTTCGCAGCGTTCCAGATAGCGCACACCGGCTTCGGTCAGGGCCAGACGGCGGGTGGTGCGGTTGATCAGCCGGGTGTGCAGGCGAGCTTCGAGAGCCGAGATGGCTTTGGAAACGTTGGTGGTGTTGGTGTCCAGCAGCTCGGCAGCGGCGGTGAAGCTGCCGCTTTGGGCGACGGCGATGAAGAAGCGCATGCTTTGGAAGACGTCCATCGGTGTCGTCTCAACAGTCAGAGTGGAAAGAGTATAGGGGCGGCCTCGCAGGAGGCCGCCCCTTTGCCATGTGTCACTTTTTGCGGGGGATAAAACCGGGTACGCCCGTCTCGACCACCGCGTTGAAGCGGATTCGCGTCGTGATCTCTTCCTTGATCTCGCGCATCGCCCGATGCGGCAAGGTCGCGATATCGAAGTTTTCCTGAATCCGGCTCGGGTTGGCCGAGGTCGTCAGGAATGCCGTACCCCGCTGCACCGCCCAGGCCAGGGCTACTTGCGCCGGGGTTTTGCGTACGTGCCGGGCAATCCCGGTGAGTACGGAATCCTCGAGCACATTCGGCTCCATGCCATGCCCCAGTGGGGCGAAGGCGAGCAGGATGATGCCGTATTCCTTGCAGAATTCCAGCATCTCCCACTCGGGCAGGTACGGATGGGATTCGATCTGCACCACCGCCGGCTTGATCCGCGCGGCGGCGACAATGTCCTTCAGCGCATCGAGGGTGATGTCGGAAAGGCCGATGGATTTGCAGCGGCCTTCATCCACCAGCGCTTCGAGTGCACGCCAAGTGTCGATCAAACGGGTTTCGCCATCGTAGATCACGTGCCCGAATACATCCCGCGGATCCTGATCGTCACCGGGCTGAAAGGCAAACGGCGTGTGGATCAGGTAGCAGTCGAGGTAGTCGACCTGCAACCGCTGGCAACTGGCTTCGAACGCCGGTTTCACTCGCTCGGGGCGATGGTTGGTGTTCCACAGCTTGGTGGTGATGAACACGTCTTCGCGGCGGATCTCGCCCACCGAAAACACTTGCGCAAAAGCCTCGCCAATCAGCGTTTCGTTGCGATAGCGCTCGGCGCAGTCGAAGTGGCGGAAGCCCACTTCCAGCGCGCATTTGACCGCTTCGGTGGTGGTGCTCAAGTCGCGAAACAGCGTGCCGAATCCCACGGCCGGCATCGAGCCTGCGCCGTTGTTCAACGGCATGCGGGTGTCGCGAAGTTCATCGTGGAAAGCTTCGTAAGTCATGTTGCGTCTCCGGTATCTGCCGTTAAAGAAGTGTTGAGGTTTTGCGGGCGGCGAGCTTCTGATCGAGCACACCCACCGAGTTGCCACCCAGCGCAACGAACAGGCGCACCGAGTCGAGATAACGCGCGGTCTTCACCTGAATCTGCCCGAGCAGCGCCTGTTGATAGGCGCGTTCGGCTTCCAGCACTTGCAGCAGGCTGGTTTCGCCTTGGGCGTAGGCCTGGCGATTGAGGCGCAGGCTGGTGTCGGCGGCACGCAAGGCGTCGTCCTGCGCCAGGTTTTGTTCGGCGCCGTGGTTGAGCGCCTGCAAGGTGTCCGCGACCTGGCCGAAGGACTGAATCACCGTCTGTTGATAGCGGGCGAGCGACGCGTTGTAGCCCTCGACGGCGCCTTCGCGCTCAGCCTTGAGCGTGCCGCCATTGAAGATCGGCGCCGTCAGACCGGCGGCAAATCCCCAGAGTGCGGCGCCGCCATTACCCGACGCGGCTTGCATCAGCGAGGCCGACAGCTCGACATGCGGGTACAGATTGGCAGTCGCGACGCCCACCGCCGCGCTGGCGATGTGCAGTTCGGATTCAGCCTGGAGAATGTCCGGCCGGGTACGAGCCATGGCCGATGGCAGGCTGACCGGGATGTTCGACGGCAAGGCGAACTCATCGAGGCTGAAGTCCGGCGCGATCCAGTCCGCCGGCCCTTTGCCGGTCAGAATCGACAATGCGTGACGGGCCGCATCGCGCTGTTGGGCGAGGGGTGGCAACAGCGTGCGATCCTGTGCGAGGCGGGTTTCGGCCAGCGACACGTCGATTTGGGTGGTGGTGCCGCTCGTTTGAGCCCTGCGCACCAGATCGAGGTTTTTCGCGTCGTTGGCCAGCAGGGTTTCCACGGCCTGGATTTGCGCGTTGGCCGACGCCAGCACGAGTGCCTGACTGGCAACGTCGCCGGTCAAGGTCAGCCAGGCTGCTTCGTAGCGATGCTTTTGCAGATCGGTCAGCGCTTGTTGCTGCTCGACCGCGCGTTTGTTGCCACCAAAGACGTCCAGATCGAACGCGACCCGTGGCCCGATCCCGTAGAAATTGGAGACCACCGGCTCAGGCCCATTGTGGGTGCGCTGGCGCCCGGCAGAAGCAGCGAAATCCACCTGCGGATACAACGCACCTTCCGCCGCCGCGACCGAAGCGGCGGCCTGGCGAAGGGTGGCATCGGCTGCCGCCAGTTCGAGGTTGCCGTCGATGGCGCGGCGTACCACTTGATCGAGTTTTGGCGAACGGAATGCCGCCCACCAGTCGCCGTTGATCCGCTGGCCCATGGCGAAATGTTGTTCGGCCGCTTGATCGTAATGCTGCGACGGGCTCTCGGCAGGCCGCTGGAAATCAGGGCCGACGGTGCAGGCGGACAACATCACCAGCATCGCCAGCGGGGTGAAGCGAATAGAAGCTTTCATGGTTCAGACTCCACGTCATCAGTTGGCCGCAACAGGCTTGCGCAGGAACATCACCAGCGGACTCACGACGAGCATCGCCAGCATCAGAATCTTGAATTGGCCCATCACCGCGACGAACGCCGCCTGGTGGGTGACCAGATGGTTGAGGCCTTCGAGCGCCGGCAACGACGTCGGCAGGGCCACGCGATAAGGCGTCAGCTGACTGACCAGCGCCGAGTGCACCGTCTGGGTGTTGTTGAAGAAAAAGATCTGCACCACGGCCACGCCGAGGGTGCTGCCGTAGACCCGCATCAGGTTGAAGAAACCGGTGGCTTCCGGGCGCAGCTTGGGGTCGATGGTGCTGAACGCGGTCTTGCTGAGCGCCGGCATCAGGATGCCGAGACCGACGCCCTGGATAAACCCGTTGACCGCCACGGGCGTCCAGTCCATCAGCGGCGAGTAACCGAGCATCAGCCAGTTGGCGTACACCACCAGCGCGATGCCGGCCGCGACGAATAACCGGGCATCGATCCACGCCGGCGCGCGCATCATCAGCAGAAACGCCCCCACCAGTCCGATGCCACGGGGGACGGTCAGCAACCCGGTGGTGTCCGGCGGATAACCGAGGATTTCATCGAGCATCGGCGAGGTCAGGGCCATGGTCGACAACAGCACGAAGCCCAAGGCGAAGAACATCACAGTCGAGAGCATGAAGTTGCGGTCGCCGAACAAGCCCTTGCTGAGAAAGTGCGTCTTGCGGGTCAGCGTATGGACGACGAACAGGTACAGGCCGAGTGCGCAGGTCAGTGCTTCGATCCAGATTTCCGGCGAGTCGAACCAGTCCAGCCGTTCGCCGCGATCAAGCAGCATCTGCAGGCCGATCATGCCGGCGGTGAAGCTGGCGAAACCGAAAAAGTCGAACGTCGGGCGCGGGTCCGCTTTCTTCTCGGCGAGCAATAAAGTCACCACCATGAAGATGTACGCCGTCAGCGGCAGGCTGAGGTAGAACATCGGCCGCCAGTCGAAATACTCGCAGATCAGACCGCCAATGCTCGGGCCGCTGACGATGCCGAACAGCACCAGCGCCGTCCATTTCGGCCCGAACGCAGGGCGCTTTTCTGCTGGCAATGTCTCCAGGGCGATGGCCATCGACAACGGCGCAATCACGCCGCTGGCCAGACCTTGCAGGATGCGGGCAGCGATGAATTCAAGCGGCGTGCCGGCCAATGTGCCGAGCCACAGACCCAGGGCGAACAGCAGCAGTGAGGTCTGGTAAACCCGCTTCAAACCGAAGCGTCCGGCCAGCCATTGCGCGACCGGCATCGTGATCGCGCTCGCGGCCAGATAAGACGTGAAAATCCACCCGGCCTGATCGTCGGTCATCGACAGACTGCCCTGAATCAAGCGCAGCGCGGCGTTCGGCAACGGCAGGTTGGCTGACTGCATATAGGTGGCGAGCAGGACGACAAACCGCAGTGCCCGCGCATCGGCTGTTGAGCTGTTCATCACGAATTACCCGCAGACAACAACGACTTGAGCGGATGCCACCAGGGCGAGCGATGCCCGGTGTCGACTTTGACCGTGGCGCTGGTGCCGGAGAACAGCGGCAGGGCAGAGTCGGCCTCGTCCAGTTCCAGACGCACCGGCACCCGCTGCACCACTTTCACCCAGTTGCCGGTGGCGTTCTCCGGCGGCAGCAGCGCGAAGTCGGCACCGGCGCCGGGGCTCATGCTGATCACGTGCGCCTTGAGCGGAAGATCCGGGTAGGTGTCGAGGGTGACGGTCGCGGTCTGACCGGGGCGCATGTGCGTCAACTGGGTCTCGCGAAAGTTGGCCTCGACCCAGATTTCCCGGTCGGAAATCAGCGCAAACGCCGGTGCGCCATTGTTGACGTAGTTGCCCACCTGCAAATCATCGACCTTGGCGACAATGCCGTCGTCCGGCGCCGTCACCGTGGCGTAGGACAGATACAACTGCGCTTCATCGAGCTGAGCCTTGGCTTCGCGCACGGTCGGGTGATTGTCGAGGGCGATGTCCGGGTTACCGTTCAACGCGACGACGGTGTTGGCGATCTGTTGCTCGATGGACGCGATGCGCTGGCGCGAGACTTTCAGGTCAGTTTCGGCGCGCTCGAAAAGCGCCTTCGACACGAACTCGGTGGCGATCAAGGCTTTCTTGCGGGCGAACTCCTTCTGGTCGTAATCCGCCGAGGCTTTCGCCGATTGCAGCTCGGCTTGCTGCTGGCGATAACTGGCCTTGAGCCCGTCGATGCGCAGGCGTGCGTTGGCCAGTTGCGCTTCGGCCCGGTCAACGGCGATCTGCAACGGCTTGGGGTCGATGCGAAACAGCACCTGGCCTTTGCGTACTGGCTGGTTGTCGTCCACGGCGATCTCGACCACTTGCCCGGAAATCCGTGCGTTGATCGAGGCCTTGGCCACGCGGGCGTAGGCGTTATCGGTGGAGACGAAGGGCTCGTTGGCCACGTACTGGCCGTAGCCAATCGCGGCGCAAAGCGCGGGGAGGCCCCACATGAAGACCGGGCGCAGTCTCTGCTTGAGCGGTATTTTCGGCGGCGCGTCGACGGGGTGCGCGCGGGCTTGTTCTGCGGTGAGATCGAATTGCTGAGTCATGAACGGCTCTCCAAAAGGCTGGGCGCCTGGACGGCATTGAATGCGTGAGTCATCAAATCCATTCGCGGCGGGGGAGGATCACTCCGTGCCGCTGTTTTCGTCGTCGCCGGACCCGGTTCGAGCGCTGTTACAACAAACCTGCCGATCAAGGAATTTCTGATTCCTTAATTTTGTGCGATGGTGTAAGAATATGAGCGACTTCATTTCCCCGCAAGGAATTTGTACGACATGGCACAAAATAAACCGACAGAAGGAAAAGGCCGTGGCCGGCCACGGGCCTATGACCCGCAAACCGCGCTGCAGCAGGCCCTTGGCGTGTTCTGGAACACCGGCTATTCCGGCGCTTCACTGGACAGCATCGCCAGCGCCGCCGGCATGAACCGTCCCAGCCTGTACGCCGCGTTCGGCGACAAACATGCGCTCTACATCAAGGCGCTCGACCAATACTGGGCCTCCGCCCACGCCGCCATGCAGGCCGCGCTGAACGACAGCAGCCTGACCCTGGAACAGGCACTCATCGCATTTTACGAAGGGCAACTGGCGATCTACTTTTCCGGCGACGGCCAGCCACGCGGCTGTTTCGCCATCGGCACAGCCACCACCGAAGCGGTCGAAGACCCGGAAATCCGCAACGTGCTGTCCCGCCGCCTTAGCCAGCTCGATGCCGATCTTGAAGCCCGTCTGCAACGGGCGATCGAATCCGGTGAACTGACCGGCGATGTCGATGCAGCGGCGCGGGCCATGCTCGCATCATCGCTGCTGCACAGCATCTCGATCCGCGCCCGCGCCGGTAAATCCCGCGAAGAACTGGCGGGTCAGGCGCGCGATGCGGTGAAGGTGATCTGCGGTTGAACGGGCTTGAGGACATCCTGACCGAAGGCCTGTCCGTGGTGTTCTGCGGAATCAATCCGGGGTTATTGGCGGCAGAGCAGGGACATCACTTCGCCGGACGCAGCAACCGCTTCTGGCGCACCTTGCACCTGGCCGGTTTCACGCCCCACGAGCTCAGCCCGCAGGACGATCGCTCGATCCTGCAGTTTCACTGCGGGCTGACGGCCGTGGTCGAGCGGCCGACGGCACGGGCGGATCAACTGTCGGCGCAGGAATTCACCGCAGCGGCGGGGGACTTTGAGCGCAAGATCAAACGTTATGCGCCGCGTTATGTGGCGTTTCTCGGCAAGGCTGCCTATGCCGGTTTGTCCGGGAAAAAAACGTTTGGATGGGGCGCGCAGGACAGGACGTTCGGCGGAGCAAATGTGTGGATCCTGCCCAACCCCAGCGGCCGCAATCTGGCGTTCAATCAGGATCAATTGGTGACGGCGTATCGACTGCTTTATCTGGCCTCCCGCGAGGGTGCGCCTGGCTTCGGAAGCGGGCCTTCGAGGCATTTTCCGGTTTGATCCCCCCTGTGCGCGACAGGATTCGTCTATCGTCTAGAAAATCAGTACACGGCCAGGATCAGGGAGCTGATCATGAATCGTCAGGAAGACCTCAACGTTATCTGGAAGCGCATATTCTGGATTTTCATCGCCCTGTTGGTGCTGGCGATTGCCGTCACTTACAGTCTGCCCGACTACAAAGTGCCTTTTATCGTTTGTATCGCCGGGAACGTTGGAGGCTATGTAGGGTTTCACCGACGACTGTCGATACTCACCGACCCGGAAATCGAAAACGTCTCCCGGTCATGGTTCGCGCTGATCCTGCCTTCGTTCATAGGCGGGATACTGGCGGGGCTGTTGTACCTCTTGTTCTTGTCCGGCGTTATCCGGGGCGATCTGTTTCCGGTGATCGTTCCGGATGAAGATCCACAATGTCTGAAGCAAATCTTCAATGACATCTTTTGCCAACATGCAGAAGGGTACGCGGCCTACGCCAAGTTGCTGTTCTGGTCATTTGTCGCGGGTTTCAACCAGGACTATGTGGTTGACCTGATTGAAAACATAAAAGGCAGCGACAAAAAAAGCTGATGAAGGCTGAAGGGGACTGTTGCCCGGCAAACGCCAGCAAAGTCTGTACGTCTTCTGCAGTTCAATCTGTCAGAAATTGCCTTGTAGTCGATGAGGGGATCGACCCGGGCAGCCCTGGATCAACACTTTGGTCACGGCGTGTTTCGCTGCGTTTTCCCCGCGTCAACTGATCGCACGTTGACATCACAAAGCCATCTCCTATCGTTCTCCGCAGACCGCATCCAGGGACCGGATGAGCCGGACAGCCTTTACGGGCGCGGTCGTTTCTGCCATTCCAACAAGGAGCAGCAAAATGTCCAGTGCGACCAATACTTACGACGTGCTCGTCAATATCGATGCCGATTACCTGATTGCCCATCCCGGTGACGTCGGCGGTGCGATTTCCATGCTGGTAACGCGCGATGCCGTCGATCCCCATGCCAGTGGCAACACCGGCGAAGGCGGCAACGAGTTGTGGATCGATGTCAAAACCGGCGACAACATCCGCTGGCGTGCCACTACGCTGTCGCGCAACTTCGACCGCATCGCCCAGATCAAGAACGTCCAGCCCGGCGATCCTCATCAGGGCGGCGATTACAAAGGCACCATCTCGTCACCGGTCTCTTTCAACGTACCGGGTGTGGTGATCTATCTGAACAAGGGGGCTCCCGGCGGTATTTCCAAAACCGATGTAACGTATTCCATGTGGCAAGCCACTGCTCTGAATCCAGGCAAACTCTGGTACACCATCAACTTTGCCCTGTACGACCGTGACCTTAACCAGATTGGCCCGGACCACACCTGGGACCCCTACATCACCGTCAATAACCAGTAACTGAACAGCCAAAAGCCCGGCTGGATACTCTTCGTCAATGACGAAGGTGTCTGGCCGGGCTTTTTATTGACTTTCATCCGTCTTGTTCAGGGAGTGTTGGGGCGCGTCATGCTTGAATAGTCCCTGCCGTGGGCTAGGCTCAAATTCAACTTTCCGGAAAACATAACTTCAATATCTGCGTTATCGGAACTTCAGGATTCTGGCCAAAAAGAACAACTTCACTAAAGGGTTAACGATGGATCGATCTGATGCCCCGCTTGTTGTAGAGCGCACTTGGCGGGCAGGCATGTTGAAAGGATTGATTGCAAGAAATCCATGCCTGAGCATTTTCTTCATGACACTGGCCGTGTTCATGGTGTTGCAGTACAAACCGGCTGTTCTCAACTACACCACACGTTTTGTCGACTTTGCCGAGTACATGTTGCTGCACGGCGTCACGCTGTTCCCCATTGCCGACGACCTCAAGCCTTATCCCGACTACACCGTCCTCAATACCTTGTTGGTCTATCTGGTTTCCTTGCCGTTCGGCCGGGTGTCCATTCTTTCAATGGGATTTCCGTCCTGTGTGGCCGCGTCGCTGATGCTGGTGTTCACCTATCGGTTGGGGGCGCTGCACAGCAAGAAGTGGGGCGCCTACGGCGTACTTTTCAGCCTGTTGACCTGGGCCTTTCTCGATGGCGTGAACTCGCTGGCACTGGATATCTATCCGGCGCTGTTTACGGTGATGTGCTTCTACGTGGCCTATTCGGCCGAAATGAAAAAAGACCCGCGGCGCCTGGCGTTTCTGTTCGTGGGCCTGGCGCTGGGCTTTGCGTTTCGTGGGCCGATCGGTTTGATCGCGCCGGCAAGTGTGATTGGCGCTTACTACGTTCTGAGCCGCCAATGGCGCATGTTGCTGCTGTTTTCATTTCTATCGGGCCTGATTCTGGCCGTTGGAGTTGTGCTGCTGGCATGGGCAGCCTACGCACAAGGGGGGCCATCGTTCCTGGACGAAGTGCTGAACATGCAGGGCATCGGACGCTTCGGTTCCGACCACGCGCCGCGCTATTACTTCTACTTCTCCGCAGGCTTGTTTACCTATGGCATTACGGTGTTTTACGCCATCAACGTGATGCTGAAGAAGTACAAACTGTTCTTCCGCTCGACCCGCGATAAAGACATCGACCTGCTGCTCTATTTAACGGGGTGGCTGTTGGTACTGCTCGTACTGTTCACGATCCCAAGTTCCAAGAAAGCACGCTACATACTGGCAATCACACCGGCCATTTCCCTGTTGGCGGCCTACCTCTTTGTCAGCCATGAAGCGACATTCGTACGCGCTAAAAACGGCTTGATGCAGTTTTGTCTCAAGTTGCCAGTGTTGGGTTTGGGCCTGCTGTTGTCGGTGCTGGTGTACAACAACTTCGCCCAAGTCCCATTGCAGCCCAACTACCTGGGTGCAGGCTCAGGGCTGTTTGCGCTGTTGAGTTTTTACCATGCCAGGCGCGAGTACTTCGCCGGGCATCGCTACCGTGAGTTCATGACACTGTCGTTTGGGGTAGGGGCGTTTCTGATACTGGATATGTTCTTCTTCAACCCCATCACCTACCACCTGGAACTCATGATCGAGCCTACGCCGAAGTTTTTGCCGTATTGGTTTTGGTGAAGCGCTTGGCGTGTCGCAGTCGATACTCTGCAATAAAATTGTACATTTCTGATTTCTTGTATAAGAATTCAAGCCCTCACTTCTTGAAAGCCGTTCTGTGGATCACATCTACGCAGTCATTGGGCCTGTACGCCCCCATCAACTGGAACCTGATTGATGAATACGACTCGCCGATTGTGCCTCGTCCTGGGCGACCAATTATCTTTCGACCTCGCCTCTCTGCAGGGGCTGGATCAAGAGCGCGATACGGTGCTTCTGGTCGAGGTGATGGAAGAGGCCAGCCATGTTCCTCATCATCCACAAAAGATTGTCCTGATTTTCAGCGCTATGCGTCATTTCGCCGAAGCGTTGCAGCAGAGGGGAATCAGGGTGCAGTACGTAACGCTCGATGATCCGGAAAATACCGGCTCCGTGCCGAGCGAATTACGCCGCTGGCAGTCACGCCTGCAACCGGATGAACTGCACATCACGGAGTGCGGTGACTGGCGGTTGGAGCATTCAATCAGGGACTGTGGCTTGGCGATCAAGTGGCATTCCGATCGTCGCTTTCTTTGCTCACGTGCCGATTTCGCTCACTGGGCGCAGGACAAAAAACAGCTGCGCATGGAGTACTTTTATCGAGAGATGCGCCGCAAGAGCAAGTTGTTACTCAATGGTGACGGCACCCCGGTCGGAGGCGCCTGGAACTTTGATGCGGAAAACCGCAAAGCCTTGCCCAAGGGCGTCAGGCCGCCTTCGCCGGCCCGTTTTACGCCAGACGCAATCACCCGGGATGTGCTGGCGTTAGTTGCCAAACACTTCTCCGGTCACTATGGCGCCCTCGACACGTTCGACTATCCGGTCACCCACGCCGAAGCTCAGACCCTGTGGGATTACTTTCTCGATTGGGGCCTGGCAGCCTTCGGCGACTATCAAGACGCCATGGCCAGCGATGAGCCGTTTCTGTTTCATGCTCGTATAAGCGCGGCACTTAATATCGGCTTGCTGGATCTTCGCCAGCTTTGCAGTGATGTGGAGTCTGCGTATTGGTCCGGCAGCATTGCACTCAACGCCGCCGAAGGCTTTATTCGACAACTGATCGGCTGGCGTGAGTATGTCCGAGGGGTCTACTGGCTGAAGATGCCTGACTATGCCCATGGAAATGCCTTTGGTAATACGCGGTCGCTTCCAGAGTTCTACTGGACTGGTAAAACGCAGATGAACTGCATGCGCCAGGCCATCAGCCAGAGCCTGGAACATGCCTACGCGCACCACATCCAGCGACTGATGGTGACCGGCAACTTCGCACTGCTCGCGGGTATCGCACCGAGTGAAATATGTGAGTGGTATCTGGCGATCTACATGGACGCCTTCGACTGGGTGGAACTACCCAATACCCTGGGCATGGTCATGCACGCCGATGGCGGCTATCTCGGTTCCAAACCCTATTGTGCGAGCGGCCAATACATCAAGCGCATGTCCGACTATTGCCGTGGCTGCACTTACAAAGTGAGCGAAAGCACCACAGACGACGCTTGCCCGTTCAACTCGCTCTACTGGCACTTTCTAATGCGTCATGGCGACCGACTGCGCGGCAACCAACGCATGAGCATCATCTACAAAAACCTCGACCGCATGCCTGAATCCAGACAACAGGCGCTTTGGCAACGCGGCGAGTGGTTGCTCAAGCAATTGGACGATGGGGAGTCGCTGTGAAAAAAAGCGAGCTCCCCATTAAAACCTGCGCGACCTGCGGCCTTCCATTCACATGGCGGGATGTGCGTTGGATTATATCCAGACGTCATTCAAGGCCGTTCTTTCGTCATCTTCATGTCCGGTGTTCAAAATACCTCGTGGCTCGATCATCATCAGTTTTGCTTCACCTTTAGCAGCCGTCCGATGTTCAACGCCACGGGGTACCACATAGAGTTCACCCGGATTCACATAGACGCAGCCTTCCGGCAGGTCTATGCGCAGGGTGCCTTCCAGGACAAGAAATGCTTCGTCGGTCTCAGGATGTGAGTGCCAGATGAATTCGCCTTCGATTCGCACAACCTTGAACTGGTAGTCATTCATCTCTGCAACAACCCTGGGGCTCCATTGCTGTTCGATGAGCGAAGCCTTGCGTATCAGGTTTACAGGAACTGATGATTGGTGATGACGGTGCACTGACATGACGGATCCTCTGTGGTTGAAGTCGCCAGCCTATAGCGCATGGAGCAGGGCACTCTTGTACGATCCTGCAAGTCAGCGTGCGGCCCGCAATCGTTCCAGCCAGCGCATGGGGGGTATTCCGTAGCAGCGAGTGAAGTGTCGCGTCATATGACTTTGATCGTGGAAACCCGCGACGAGGGCGGCATCCACCAGAGTGAAACCTTCAAGCACCAATGCGCGGAACCGATCCAGGCGGCGCAGGGTGACGAATCGGTAAGGGCTCGTACCGTAAAGCGTTCTGAAGTCGCGTGACAGGCTCCAGCGTTCGCGCCCACTGGCACGCTCCAGCATCTCCAGCGTAATGCATGAATGCAGATGTTCCAGGATGAACGCTCTGGCGCGCTCGGCTGCACAGTAATCCAGACGCTTGCGCCCGCGTGGCTTGCCACCGACGGCACGCAACGCCATTGCCAAGTCAAATAGCGCGTCCTGTTCCTCCAGTGTCTCCAGTGGATGATCCATTGCTTGCATGAAAGCTGCACTGGCATGGAACAGACGCGGATCGCTCGAAATTCCCCCCGCGATAAAGGGCAAGGGTTCTCCCCCCAGGATGTTCTGGATTAGTGCGGGATCAACGTAGGCCATACGGTAACGAAAGCCTGCATCGGTGCCGGCCATACCATCGTGGAGTTCGTCGGGGTGAAGCACGAGCGTGTTGCCGGGAACACCGTGGCGCAGAGAGCCTTTGTAGTGAAAGCTCTGCACGCCTGCCAACGTTCGACCGATCGAATAGGTGTCATGGCGATGTGGATCGTAGCCGTGGCTGCCAAACCACGCTTCGATTCGCTCGATCCCTCCAGGTTGAACACTGCGGATGACCCAGTCGACATTGCCAGCCTGGCCATTTTTCTGATCCATAAACGTGTGCCTTCCTGATTCAGCGCGTTAGTGGTGAAGATCTGTCTGTCGGGAATATACAAGTGCAGGTATTTAGATGTCCGCTTGGGGCGTGACCATTAAAAAGGGATCTCAATCCTGGTCAGGGCATTTGAAGTTCCAGGAATAGACCTTCATGTCTTTGACCTCTTCCCCTACAGTCGCCACACCCAGGCAGACGCCTTTCCTGACGTAATTGAAACTGCAGAATTGAAGGCCCACCGTGCACGACTCGATTTCAGTGAAACCTTTTCTCTGGAGGATGTTTTCGAACCCGTATTCACCTGTGTAGGTCGGGTTCGGCTTCCAGCCGTTTTTGATCAAGGCCTTTCGGGCATTTACAAAAGGCATGCGTTCTTTGATCGGGACGTCGGTTGCCTGGGACAGGGGGCTGATGCAGCAGAGAAGGCTGATGAGGAGCGGTTTTAGCTTCATGCTTGCGGCAACGCACGAATGACATTCGCCGACATTGAGCCAACGCTGTTTCGAGCCAGCGTGGCCACGCCCGCACACGAAGCCCCTGCAATGTAAATTCGCAATTTTTCCTCCATGAATACAAGCCGGTTTCTTGGCCGCAAGGTATCGCATACCCGGCGAAATCGCATCCGTTCCTGCAACAAAAGCGCTCAACGAATGGCGCTGTAGAAGCAGCCATCGACTGCTTCTACAGGAGCCAACCGGTTACGCCACTTCGACGTGATCCAGCGCTTGATTCACCGCCAGCTCGGCAATCATCACCACCTGCGCAATACCCAGCGCTGTCTTCCGGTTCGACGGATCGAGCAGGGCGGCGAAGTTACTGAGCATCTCGCTCGCAGAGCTCAGGGTTTCGCTGGCATTGGCCAGCAAACATTCGGTGTTGAACTTCGGATTGGCCAGGTACATCCGCTCGGGTTCGTTGCAGGACGACATGACCCCGGCGGCGGGGAAGAGGTAGTGATCCAGCGCACGCTCGGCGGCGTCGTGGAGTTTTTTTGAGTTGGGGGATTCGTAGGGGGAGGTTGGGTCGGTTTCGGGCGGGTTGGGTGTTGGTTTGATCATGGTGAAACTCCTTGTGTCGCTATAAGGAGCCATCACCCACTCGCTACCAAACGATGGGTGGCGGCCATACGCAGGTTGGTAGACCGGGACACAAGGAGACCGGCGCACTCGAAAGTGCCCTGTGCATGGCCACCATAAAACCGAGACGATCGACCGCCACGATGGTGTGCTCTGCATCTTGTGTTTGTCTCGGGCTACCAAACCCGATCACTGTTTTTCAGTGACCGGGAAACGATAAGACCCGCGTCGTAGACACACAAGCCGGCGGATTCTGGCGTAGTCGTAGGCAATGACGCAAGGCGTTGTAGCCTTGGGGAGGTTACGAGTGGTGACTTTAAACGTGGCTGTGTAAACCGCTGATAATCGACATGAGGAACGTGAGCCAGCTCACCTATCAAGGTGCGATTCAAGACCGCGTTGCTCGTTGCGAGCGTCCGCTATCGGCCATTAGCGGACGTTCACAAGCGACCGCTAACGGCCTGAAGCGGATGCTCGGAAGCGACCGCTTATGCCCGAAGAAAGCCAGTCAATGCCGTCTAGTAAATTAGGGCAGATTCAGTCTTTGTTATTTTTTGCAAGGTGGGATGTTTGCTAGAACCTCGTTTCGTTCAAACTAGCTCAATTGACTTCTTTAGGTAGCTCGGCTTCTGCTCTTATCAAATCCAAAATATCGCGGAGGCCGATCATAGTTTCTCGAAGGGGTTCAAGAATTTCAGGAGTATCATTTGCTTGCTCGACCACCCACTCTGCGAAAGTGACCTTATTTTCAGGAACCGGGCTAAGAATGTGGTAATGAAGATAATCATCCCTGTCACGCAAATAGTCAGTAATTTTGGCGTAGTGATCACTAAGGAATTCGTTGTGTGGTGCCTTTGTAACTGCAAGCACCCCTGCTTGAACCGCTTTATGCTTTACCGCTACGGTGAAAAGGTTTTCAAGGCAGCCGGGCCATGCAGACTTTTCAACTTTGCATTTAGCCATAAGCTGACGCAATTCATCGAGAAACGGTAAGCGACACCAATACACTTTGTTTGAGTTGTCTTGCTTCCATATCCCACCATCCCCAAGCTTACCAGTGCTATATAATTCGCGGCCCTCTTTGTCATTATCGACCAACGCGAAAACAGCACGGCCAGGAGCCAGCGCTTTGATTACCTGACCGTTCTTAGCCAATGCATGCATCTTCGTTGTGCCACCTCCAGATTCGAAGATGAATGGCATGTCGCCACCGACGAAAAGCTCCCACGCCTTCTCGAAAACTGCTGCATCAGTCACCCCCTCCACAAATACGATGGACGTGTTGCGCTGTAGCAGTTCGTGCTCAAGAGCCATTCGATCTGCTTTCGATTTTTCGATTTGGGCATGCGCCTCTTGTAGGTAGCTGCTGATAACAGGAAGATGTGGAGTTTCACCCATCAACTCGCCTGGGAGATGACTCGAGTCACTATCAAGCTCCTGAATAACAGAATTTAAGCGGCCTTCATACTTCTGAGTTTTAGAAACAAAGTATTTACTCACCTGATCGTTTTTCAGAGAGAAAAATGCCGGGCTATGGCTAGTCAGGAAAACCTGTTTATTCTTTGATCGGCCTAGCGCCATAAACGTCTTCGCTTCTTCAATCGCATTTGCGAGTTCAAGCGAATTCTCAGGCTCCTCGAAGCCCCAAATATGAAATTCCTTTGAGCTGTGATCCGACAGAAAAGAAAGAATTTGTGGGATGTGTCTAACTTGAATCCCGTCACCGCGCTGTAACGTAAGGCTATAAGAATCTCCGTTTTCGGACTTTGTCTCGAAGTCGAGCGACCTAAATAGGTCAGTAAGATCACGTGGTGTAGAAACAGAACTATTTATACCGAGGGATGCTAACAAGCCTTCCGTTAACTTTTCCGTTCTATTTCGCAAAGCATCTGTGAAGTTTCTCAGCGAGCCAGAAAATTCATCATGCTCGGAAATTACTTTGTAAATCTCCGCTTGAAGCCTTTCAAATATTTTTCGATCTTTAATTGCTGGTATGTAGTGAAACTGAATTTTATTAAGAAATCTCGTCAAATATTGCTGAAGTCGAGGTTCTGAAATTGAAGAGTAAAACTTAGGAGTGTCTTGGTTAGTTACGCTCCACTGTTTCTTAATCCAGAATGACTCTCCCAATGAGGCACGCCAGTTGGCAGGGGGCGTAAACCACACCTTCACGTATACGAATTTTTTAATTTCTTTCTCAGGTGTAGCTTCAGATTGGCGCGTATGAGAAAAGTCGCGCTCAAATCTAAAAACTTGGTTAGGATTTGTTTCATTGTTGAAAAAAAGATTCAACGCTCGCAAAACGTTGCTTTTACCAGCGTCATTTCTTCCAAAAATAATATTGGTGCCGGTACAGTTGTTCAGTTGATCCTTATAAATGGACCGGAAATATGCAATTTCAACTTGCTTGATGAGATTCATTTGCATTCAGTCCTTGATTCAGGCCGCGCTTATGACGGTCTGATATTGGCTAAGCGGAGTATTTTAATTTATGCACGATAGTCGGCATATTTTAAATACAGAGTAAATATTTCCATAAATCAGAATATCTCAGTTTTAGCTAACTTACGAAAAGTAGCTCTTCGAGCATGCTTTTGTCAGGTACTACCTTCCGTTCAACCATCCGGATGATTGCAATACGTAATAACTCTAAGGTTGTGACTAGGTCATCACCACCATGTTTCGGGGATCCATGCGCGGCGGCTGACCTTAAATTATAAAGCTTGACGATTTCCTTCTGTTTCTGCAGACGGCCAACGCCTCGAGGCTCCAAGAATGCAGCTAGCTGAGCAGAAACTCTGAACACAAGTTCTGCTTTGTGAGGCGAGAATATTGCTTCTAGCGCCCCCCAAATAGATACGAGTGCCATGGCAGTACTCGGTATGCATTGCGCGTTATCGAAAGTGTCGATCGCAAGATTGAACTCTGGGCTAAGACCGCGAAGTTCTATCGCGTCTTTCCAGTGATCGACTACCCAATCGATACCATCCAGTACATTTTCATTGTCGATCAAGGCGATATTAACGTGCCGTTCACGCCGGGAATAGAGCAGGGCTACCAACTCCCCGCCATTTTTACTTTGTCGCTCCTTTAATTCCGAAACTGGCCCATGGGCAAGTACCTGCAAAGTAATTTGAGGATCCGCCCAGAGGCGCAACAATGAAATGATGGTATGACCAATTTCTAAATTTGAAAGCCGGGGATGAGCATATTCTTTCGGAATGTAGAGCTCGGCCAGTATGTCGATACCTGCCTTATGAGATACCGCTTGCCACGGCCCTGGATGGAACGACGTGGGGGTGGCTGGTCGCTCGAAAGCGAGAATGTCACTCGAGAAGACATGAGCGAAAGTCGAACGCAGTTGTATACCTTCGCCGAGTTCGAATATCTGACCACCTAAATCTAGCCCTGAGAGACCTAAATACAAGCTTTCCTTTTCTTTCATCTTCAGTTACCTGAACGTTGCGCCGCCCAATGAGTTGATGCATCTAAATGTAGCCGTCTCAGAGACAGAATAATATATCTCTGCTGAAAAACTCGTTTCTTACAATAGACTCCGCAACCACCTATCGAAATATGAGATCACCTCAGATCTACACCGAAGCCGTCTTTCACATAAGCGAATTTCTGCTTTCAAAAAAAATGTAGAATCGAACGGCCGATTCTGCTGTGGGCGTCCGCTTACGAGCCATGGCTGCCAGTTGCCACCGGCAACCAAGTATTGACCCATAACAGCTATCCGTGTGGGATAGATAAATAACTGAGACTAGAAGTCTGACGGCATATCAGTCGCGTCTAGAGGCTCGTGATCCTGAAGGGTATCTGCTGCAGGGGCGCTCCATTCATCCTCATGATCGTGCCAGTCTCGCGTGTCTACCATTAACGAGTCTTCGACGAACTCAAGCGCCTCAGGATCTGGATTTGCCGCTTCACAGGTCAATTCGCAGGTGTATTCGAAGGATTCATCCAGTTCGGCCCCGTCGCCCCTTCTGAGATCAGAATTGGAACCCCACTGGAGTGTCACGCCTAGGCTACCGCTAACTTTGATATGTACGGTCTCCGAGGTGATACAGGTAACCTCATGCGAATCCACATAGATTTGCTCGAGAGAATAATGCGTAGCTAGCTCATCTACAGAGTCCAAGCTTTCCCCGACAATCTGCTGGACTGTTACATCACTGATCGCACGTGATAACCGATCTCCAACCGCGGCTCTGCATTCCTGAATGCATGCCATAAGAACGGCCACGGCTTCGGTTGTTTCCAGTGCGAGGTGCTTGATGTCGTCGTCTTCCAACTGGAAAACTTCCGGTGTGATGTGAACGTACTCGTTCAAACGGATTACGGCATCCCGAAGCTCTTTGAACTCTTGAGCGAAGTCAAGCCGCAGCTTTGTCCGCACATAGTGATTGGAAAGTCCGCCCTGCGTTGCATAAACACACCGCTCGACTCGCGTTACCTGCGGGACAACACCTTCTGCCTTTTGCTGCCACCATATGCACTTTCTCACTTCAGCATCTGGAGCAAGGCGCTTCAGCGTGTGACCCACCAGTTCGCGCATAGCGAAGGCGAAGTTATGAAAACGCAACTTGTTCCTGCTGTCTTCGAGGTTCAATGTCGCGGCTTCATACAGCTCACGCTCGAACTGAGCATCTCCGATTAGCTGCAAAATCCTCTCGTCCATGCTCTTCTCCACGTCTGAGACTATTTAGATAATCTCTCAGAGCTGGGATAGAAGTCACCTGAAAGCTAAGTAGAAGGATGTTGACGCTCCATTCGGGCCCCCCGATTGGTAACCTGCGGCAGCCTTGGATCGCTTGCTGCCCTCCGCTGCAGGCAGCAACCAGCCAGACGAGGTTTTCGAATGGCTGCTTCTGGCCGAAAGCGGACCCCGGCGAACGCCTGCTTTTACTCGGCGTTACTATCCAACTTACGCCTTAACCCACCGTCCCCGACTCCAAGCACTCAACGAATCCACCCCCCACACAAGCACCAACATCGCCAAAATCACCGTCCCCGCCTGCGCCTCCTGAAACAGACTCAAGCTCACATACAA
>NZ_JAFGYZ010000032.1:0-66172 GCF_017491585.1 Pseudomonas sp. 58(2021) | reverse complement strand
CGGTTACCCTCCACCCCTCGCAACAAACAGGTGAACGGCACTACCCCGCCGAAGCGCAAGGATCACCCCTCACATGGAGTCCGGTCATGAAAAAAGACACCCCCGATCCATCCGAACATTCCCCGGTTACCGAGTCCAGGACGGTCTCGGCTTCCGAACGCCCAATTACCGTTGCCCGCAGGCGCAACTCCCGGCTTCTTCCGGTCGATCAGATCCTCAGCGTGCGTCCCGACGTCGACCTGGTCACTCTGTTGACCCACGCCAGCCAGAATCTCGCGGCGCTCAATATGATGGCGCATGATCTCGTCCACCGACCGGATGAGGTGCAACGGGCGCGGATCGTCGCGATGCATCAGTTGGCGGGGTTGGCGGAGATGCTGGTCAGCAGCGCCCTGAGCAAGCTTGACCCACTGCAGCAGACGACCGAGCCGAAGCCGGTTCTCTGCCACTGAGCTTCTTGAATGAGCCGAAATCAGGGGACCTGGCGTCTTGAGCCAATGCGCAGGGAGATGAATTTTTCTTCACTGCCCCGCTTCCGCCAAAGCTGTAAAGTCCGCTCGCTCATTCAAGAAACTACGGTTCGCCCGCTCTCCTGCGGGCTTTTTTTTGCCTGGGTTTTGGCGGCTAAGCGATACAGATACGTATCCTGAACGCCGTGTCGCTGCGAATGCCGGGCCTGGGGATGAACCCTGATCAACACGAAGCCAGCGGCCGCAGCAAGACGCTGACTGCGCAAATTGGCTGAAGACGTAGTCAGGTAAAACGTGGCATCGGAAAATCGGCCCAGCACTTGAGTCAGCGCGGCAGACATATAGCCCTTACCCGAATGTTCGCTGTTAGCCCAATAACCAACGACGTAACGATTACGCCCCCGCGGTTTCAAGCCGATGCAGCCAATGATCGCCGTCCCATCGGCAGCAACGATGAAAAACCTGCGCTCGCCGGTTTCGCTGTCGAACTCATCATGAGCCTTATGCAAGAACTCCAGCGCCTGCTCCTCGGTGGTGTGCACACGAGCCCAGGACAAAAACTCCGAATGCTCCGGATAACTGACGTTCAGCGCTCGCTGAAACACAAGGTACAACGCCGGAACCGGGGATCTGACCCGCAGTGACTCGCCCCCTGTCATAAACGCAAACTCCACCACATCCTCCTTGAATAGGCCCTTAAAACACGGCAACCAATGCCTGTTTGTGCAGCGAATAGCGCAAATTTATAGATCGAGCCAAACCACCCGCGATTTGTATTTTCCCGCCCACCGCGCAATTCTGGTGATCAATCCCGAGACCCGGAGCCCCCGATGCCGCTGTTGACCCTGCCCTGCCAACGCCTGACGCTCGCGGTGCTCGACCCGGATCAGGCGCCTCTGGAAAGCGATTTCTATCAACGCAACCTGCGCCATCTCGCCCCGTGGTCACCGATTCGCACCACCGATTATTTCTCCACCGAACAGATCCGCCGCCGCCTCGAAGTCCAGGCCAGCGCCTTCGAAGCCGGACTGGCCGTGCACCTTGCGCTGCTGACTCCGGACAGCCATCAAATGATCGGCGCCTGCAACTTCAGCGGGATCATTCGCGGGGCATTCCAGGCGTGTTATCTGGGTTATCACATTGATGCGGCCCATCAGGGTCAGGGCCTGATGCAGGAAGCGCTGGAATCCGCGATCGCCTACATGTTCGAAACCCAGAACCTGCACCGGATCATGGCCAACTACATTCCCGGCAACGAACGCAGTGCACGGTTGCTTGAGCGCCTGGGGTTCGAGAAAGAAGGCTACGCCAAGGCGTACCTGAACATTGCCGGGCGCTGGCAGGATCATGTCCTGACGGCGCTGGTCAATCCGGCATTCGAAGCGCCGGATCAGCGCTGGTCGCGACGACTCGCATGAGTTTCACAATTTGTTAAGCATTGGCGAAGTATGCTCACGCCTCTCGCCCCTTCCGGTTATCTGAAACCTATGTCGTCGCGTGCCGCCGTTTCCCTGTTCCTGCTTGCCGCCCTGCTGTTTTTCTTCGCACTGGGCAACCATCAACTGCAAGGCTCTACCGAAGCCCGCGTCGCCGGCATCGCCATGGAGATGCATCTGGACGATGACTGGGTGACGCCCCGTTTGTTCGGCGAACCGTTTCTGGAAAAACCGCCGCTGAGTCTGTGGCTGGACGCCGGCGCCATGCGCGTGTTCGGTGTTTCTCCGTGGGCGGTGCGGCTGGCGTCGGCGGTGGCCGGACTGCTCAGCGTGATGATTCTGTACGGCATGCTGCGGCGCTTCGGACGACCGAAAGCGATCGCGTGGACAGCAGGCATTCTGCTGGCAACCATGGCCAGTTACTGGAGCAACGTGCGCGGGGTCGGTGAGGATGCGTTGCTCGCACTCGGCGTGACCACCGCACTGCTGGCGTTCTTCCAGGCGCAACGGGCCTCGACGCCGGGTAATTCACTGCTGTTTATCGTCGGGATTGCGATCGCCACCCTGAGCAAAGGTGTGCTCGGTCTGGCGATGCCGGGGGTGGTGATTTTCGCTTACCTGCTGGCCGACAACCTGATGGACAAGCGCTTCAAACTGACCGAGTGGTTGCGGCCCGGTCTGTTGACAGCGCTCGGGCTGATTCCGCTGTTGATCTGGCTCGCGGTGCTCTATCAGCACGGCGGCGCCCAGGCCGTCAGAGAGGTCTTGCTGACCAACAGCGTCGGGCGCTTCAGCGGTTCCTTCGTCGAAGCCGGGCACTATGAGCCGTTCTACTACTACATCGCCAAACTGCCCGAAGCGTTCCTGCCCTGGAACATTCTGGTGTATCTGGGGCTGTGGCATTTCCGCAATCAATTGAAGGCCAATCGTTACCTGCTGTTCTTCAGCCTGTGGATCGTTGCGCAGTTCATCATGCTGACCCTGGCCTCGAGCAAGCGCACGGTGTACCTGATGTCGATGACGCCGGCCGCAGCGGTGATTGCGGCGGAGTATGCGGGGGTATTGTTCGAGCGTTTGAAGGGCCACGAAACCTCCGAACGTCTTGTCGGACGGATCGCCCGTCATCGTCAGGGATTGGCGGCAGGTATCCTGACGGTGGTGATTGCCAGCTACCTCGGTGCCGCGCAATGGGCCCTGCCGAACGCAGACAAGGAACTGTCGTTCCTGCCCCTGACCGAACACATCCAGAGCCTGCAAGCCACCGGCCATCAGGTCGCCCTGTTCCAGGCCAACGAACGGGTCGGCGGCGCCAGCGTGTTCTACACCCAGCGCGTCCTCAAGGGGCTGGACACCGATGCGCAATTGAAGGATTTCCTCAGTGCCTCGCCTTCGAACATCGCGGTAATGTCAGGGGACAGCGAGCCCGCCGCCCCGCTGAAAGTGCTCAAGACCATGATGGTCGGACGCCAGGCGTACTACTTCGTAGGCTATTGATACAGCGATGCACAAATGAAAAACCCGCCGGTGATGGCGGGTTTTTCGTTTCAATCGCGACGCTTCAGAGAGCAGCCTCAGGCTGTGCACTGAACACCTGTCGCTCACGCTTGCTCAACACCGGCAGTTCCAGACGAGCCCGCCCATAAAACGCCAGCGCAGTGAGCAAACACGCCAGCCACACGAAGATACCGGCCCAGAACGTGTGGGACATGTAGTGCCAGCCCTGCAGGACGCGTGTGGTGCCGTAGACGAAACCGAGCAGCAGCGAGCCCCACAACAAGGCGCTGGAGAAGCGCCACTGATAACGCCGCGCCACAAAATACAGCGCCAGCATGGTGAATCCGCCGGAGGCGTGTCCGCCCGGCCAGCAACGACCGTCACCGGCTTCATGGAACAGCTGGAAATTGTTGTACCACTCGACGTGAGCCATTTTGCCGCCGTACAGCGTCGTCTCGATCGGGCAGTAAACGCTGGTATGGGCCTTGAGGAAGTGAATCACGCCGGTACACACCGCGAAGGCCACCACCACAAACAGAAAATCCCGACGATGCTCAGCCGCAAAACGCAGGACCGGAGCCACTTTGCTGCGCTCCAGAAACCCGGCGAGGCGCGGGCGCTTCTGCGGATTGACCAACGGCCAGACCACCGACAGCATCGCGCCGATCAGGGCGATTTCCGCGGTCCAGTTCGGGATGATCCGCGCCCACTTGTGGGTCAGCTTTTCAAAGAAGTGAATCTTGTCGAGGGGGAAGGTATGGGTCAGCGGATCGAACAGCAGATTACTGAAGGCGATGTCGATGTTCGTCATGTCGAACATCAGAAAAACCACAGCAGCACAAAACAGCGGGATGCCAAAGTTGTAAGTGTAAAAACGAGAAGTCATCGGGTGGTCACCGTGCGCCAGTCGGAGGCTTCGATGAAGCCGAGCATTTTGGGAGCCGCCGGGTTGGCAGCCGAAACGAACAGCGAGGATCCGTATCCGAGGGTCGAGGCCGGCATCTTGAGGTCTTTTTCCAGCTGCGCCATGCATTCGCTGTGGGTGACCAGGATCAGGTTACGCCCCGCAACCTTGTGTGCGAGCGCATCCTGCAGCATGCGACCCTTGCAGCTGATCAGCCAGTCTTCGCCGGCCGTCGCCCGGTTGAACATGTAACCGGCGGTCTGCACGGTGCGGGTCATCGGGCTGTTGTAGATGTCGGCATGGTTCAGGCCCAGGTGCTCGAACTGTGCGCCGACGGCAACCGCGACACTGCGCGAACGGTCGGTGATGCCGTCATTGCCGCTCAGGCATGGCGCCGGGGAATGATCGCAGCGCTCGACATGACGCACCAGCACGATCATGTCGCCCTTGGCCCAACCGGCCGTCAACGCCCGGGCACCGGCCACATTGCCGTGGGCCAGATCAGGCAACGCCGCCGGGGCAAGCAGCCACAGGGTCAATGGCACCACCAGCGCCAACGTCGCCAGAACAACCCCGGCGTTCCGAAAACGGGCCAGGCCCCTCAGGTCGATCGAGCGTTTGACGCCGAACAGACTCAGTCTCAATTCCACAAAAATCCGCCTTGCCAGTTCGCAGCACTGTCATTTGATCCGGCGAAGGTACAGAGGCCCCTGTGGGCAGCCAGTGAAAGTCATGTGAAAAAAGTCTTGGGATCCGTTGTTACAAAATCCGTCGGACAAAATCCTTTCAGCTCTCGGATTTGCGGCCGATACAGTCCTGTTAACACCCTTGCTGGCTCAAAAAAACAACAATCTTCCAGCCTTACCGACGATCAAGATGCACAACGTTTTTCTGGAGGATTTTTGATGAATAGCTGGTTCGGCAACATCAGCGTGAACCTGAAACTGGGGCTCGGATTCGGCCTCGTCCTGGCCCTGACCTGCATCCTGGCGCTCACCGGCTGGACTAGCCTGGGCGGTCTGATTGACCGCAGCAACTGGATGAGCGACATCACTCAGCTCAACGCTGGCCTGACCAAACTGCGTGTGGTGCGCCTGCAATACATGCTGACCAACGGCGACGAAGCCGCCGCGCAGAACGTGCAGACCACCCTCGACGGTTTCGTTGCACAGCAGCAGAACCTGATCAGCACTTTCAAAAGTCCCGAAAACGTCAAACTGCTCAAGCAGCAGGCGGCGACCATCGCCGAGTACCAGACGTCGCTGAACAAAATGCGTAACGCCTACCGCACTGGCAACACCGCGCGCGACTCGATGGCCACCAACGCCGCGACGGCTTACGGCCTGATCGAAGCGCTGAGCAACCGCGTCCAGCAAATGCCACTGAGCGATGAGCGTTTCGAGCAGTTCCAGGCTGTCACCGCCGCCAAGGAAGCGTTCATCCTGGCGCGCTACGAAGTGCGCGGCTACACCGCCACCGCCAATGCCGACACCGAGCAGAAAGCCGTCGGCCAACTGGATGTGGCCATCGCCAGCCTGAAACAACTGAACGTGCATTTCTCCGGCACCCAGCAGGACGCCATGCGTCAGCTGGAAACCGCCCTGACCAACTACCGCAGCGCCTTGCAGGCGTTCAAGAACGCCAACAGCGAGGCGGTGCAGGCACGCAAGGAAATGACCGACCAGGGCGCGACCATCGTGACCCTGAGCGAGCAGCTGTATCAGATCCAGCTGGACCGTCGTGACATCGAAAGCGCCCAGGCCCGCACCCTGCAACTGATCAGCACCCTGCTGGCCTTGCTGGTGGGAGTCATCGCTGCGTTCATCATCACCCGCCAGATCACCCGTCCGCTGCAGGAAACCATGGCCGTGGTCGACCGCATCGCCAGCGGCGACCTGAGCCACAACGTGATCGTCACCCGCCGCGACGAACTCGGCGTGCTGCAACAAGGCATCGCGCGCATGGGCGTGACCCTGCGCGACCTGATCAGCGGCATCCGCGACGGCGTGACCCAGATCGCCAGCGCCGCCGAAGAACTGTCGGCCGTGACCGAACAGACCAGCGCCGGCGTGAACAGCCAGAAGGTCGAGACCGATCAGGTTGCGACCGCGATGCACGAGATGACTGCCACCGTGCAGGAAGTTGCGCGCAACGCCGAGGAAGCCTCGCAAGCCGCAGCCGCCGCTGACGGCGAAGCCCGTGAAGGCGACAAAGTGGTGAACGAAGCCATCGCCCAGATCGAGCGTCTGGCCAGCGAAGTGGTGCGTTCCACCGAAGCCATGAGCGTGCTGCAACAGGAAAGCGACAAGATCGGCAGCGTCATGGACGTGATCAAGGCTGTGGCCGAACAGACCAACCTGCTGGCCCTCAACGCCGCCATCGAAGCCGCCCGAGCCGGTGAAGCCGGTCGCGGTTTTGCCGTGGTCGCCGACGAAGTCCGTGGCCTGGCCCAGCGCACCCAGAAATCCACCGAGGAAATCGAAGGCCTGGTGGCCGGTCTGCAGAACGGCACACAACAGGTTTCGGCCGTGATGAATAACAGCCGCGCCCTGACCGACAGCAGCGTCGCCCTGACCCGCAAGGCCGGCGAATCCCTGGAAAACATCACCCGCACGGTGTCGAACATCCAGTCGATGAACCAGCAGATCGCCGCAGCCGCCGAACAGCAAAGCGCCGTGGCCGAAGAAATCAGCCGCAGCATCATCAACGTCCGCGACGTGTCGGAACAGACGGCGGCGGCGAGTGATGAGACCGCCAAGTCCAGCGTTGAACTGGCGCGGTTGGGTGGGCAGTTGCAGCAGATGGTGAGCCATTTCCGCGTGTAAATCCTGCACACGAAAGCCGATGTACAAAGAAGGGCAGCTGAAAAGCTGCCCTTCTTTTTTGCCCTGAAATTGCCATCTTCAGGAATTGGATGACGCGTTCTAAATCGCAATTACACACGCTTGGTCATGGGTGTTTAAGGACACGCGGTGATACGTCCCGAAGCCCACAAAACCTTGCGCCGTTGCCTACGGCTACGCCAGAATCCGCCGGCTTGTGCGCCTTGGGCTGGCTGCGTAATTTGATTGCGTCACTGATTTCCAGTGATCGAACTTAGCGGTTCGGAATGTCCCCCTACGGTTGCACATGTCGAATCCAGTCAGGCGCCAGCCTGCACTTGATGGTGGCTGTGCGCATGGCACCTTCGGGTGCGCCGGGTTGTGGGTGACTACCGGTCCGCTAACTTGCGCACAGCTGCCACCCTTTTGCTTAGCGGCGAAAAGGTGCAGCCTCAACCAGAGGTTAGTCACCCATGTTCAAGGTAACGCCAAACCCACCGCTCACCGAACCCACAATCATCCCGGATCCGGCATCCCCCTACGAATGCCCCGGCTCGAAACGCTTCAACGAAGCCGCCGAACGCGCCCTCGATTATCACCTGGGCCCACTCAGCGCCCACATCATGGCCGCGCCCTACAAACCCAACCGCCTGTACATGGCTAACCCCAAGTCTGGCAACGAAGCCTTATTGGTTGATGCCAGCGAAACCCTAGGTTCAGCCAGCGTCATGCTTAGCGACTTCGCAGCGCTGCTCGACGGCACCCATCGCAAGACTCTTTTAGGCATTGCACAGGTTGTCATGCTGGGAGAGCTGGCGGTTAATCAGGTGCTGGATAATCTGGTACCGACTGAGTGACACCAGGCTGTGGCGAGGAGATTAGACCCGCCACAGCATTTCACTAAGTGCAACGGTTCCAGACTTGGCAGTCATCTTTTTGAGTACCGAAAAATTCCACAGCAGCCTAAATTACCACTTCGTGCAGCATTAAATTCTCCATCCCATCACCGCAAACAAAACGGGATTACTCGCACACTAAAAAGATGTTCTTACAACATTAACCGCTAAGAACTATTAATTATTTTTCAATCTCATCGAAATCAATCTCACGACGCCCAGGCTTATCAAAACGTTTTGGCCTTTCTAAAACAGGCGGAAATTTCGCTATATAAAAATCGACATAACCATCATTTCCGAACTCCTGAAAACTATCAAACTCATACCCACCCTTCCTTAATTTTTGCTGCAGCTCAGTTATCGAGGCGCCTTCCGGAACATTAGTAACCCTTAACGTATCCATTAGAATAATCCTTAAAAATCCCGAGCAAGATCGCTCTCGAGCATATTTAGCGAGTTGAGCACTCATTACACCTGACAGAATTGACAGTTTTTTATTTTAATTGGCTATACACATGCCAACCATTTGATATCAAAAATTGCTCTAGAAATCTCCAGCTCTATTGCCGAGCACTCCAGCAGACCGACCAGTACGATGCAGGCACCAGCGTTCATGTCTCAAAAAACATACTTTCCGACTAGAAGAAAAAGCAAGCCAACGTAGCTCCCGTTTTCTTTTCCATACAAACCGCGCAACTGCATGATCATCATTGTCCACATAGAGTAAATCTCATTGATAAACGCTATTCATAACCGGTGACTGAGTATTCAGCGAAGTGGCGAGTGCACTGCACTCGCCACCAAGCCCGCCAAAGGGATGGTGCCTATTTCGTCTGATTCACCGCGTCCCCCGCTGCCGCAACGCCGACGGCATGAAATAAGAATCCTCCGGCACCGGTTGCGAGAAGTCGACGGTGGAGGCCTCTTCGTTATCCAGGTTCTGCACGTAGTACCGTCGCGCCTGCAAATCGTGGAAGACGTCGAGAGCGCTCCAGGTGGTGGGCAGGTCGTAGAAGTTTTTCAGGTAGGCCATCGAAACGCGCCACAGCTCTCCTCGCCCGTCGTATTGATCCACGAGTGCGGCGCCCCAGCTGTCTTCGTCGAGGAACAGCACGCGTTTGGAGTAGATGTGCCGCGCCCCCGGCTTGAGTGTGCCTTCGACCACCCAGACACGGTGAAACTCGTAGCGGGTGTATTGTGGGTTGAGGTGGCCGGGGGTGAGCAGTTGGGCGTATTTCACGTCGGGGCTGCCGACTTTGTAGTTGTTGTAGGGGATGTAGATTTCCTGCTTGCCCTTGAGCTTCCAGTCGAAGCGATCCGGCGAGCCGTTGAACAGGTCGGTGTCGTCGGCGGTGCGCAGGCCATCGGAGGAGGCGATCGGCGTGTCATACGCAAGGTTTGGTGCGCGGCGGACGCGGCGTTGGCCGGCGTCGTAGATCCAGGCCTGGCGGGCGTCCTTGAGCTGGTCCAGTGTCTCGTGCACCAGCGCGGCACCACCGGCGAGGCGCGCCGGGCTTTTCACGAAGGCGAGGTAGTAGAACAGGATGTTTTTCAGATCGGCGAACTGGCCGCCCGGGCGGTAGTAGTTGAAAAAACCTTCCTGTTGCGAGGTCACCAGCGCGAAGCTGCCGTTGCGTTGCACCGGCGCTTCGGAAGCGCGACGGACCACGTATATGCCGCGATAGCGAGTGATGTGATTCCACAGCACTTCGACCCCGTCCTTGGGCACCGGAAACGGCACGCCGCCATAGGCATCGGCGAATCCGCTGCCGCCCTCCAGTAACTTGGCCGAGGTCGCATTCTTCAGGGTGTTGTCATACAGCCACTGCGGCGCGGAGCCGGATCGGCGCGAGGGGTAGACCGGCATCTGGAAAGTGTCGGGGTAGCTGTTGAACAGCGCGATCTGGCCGGGGCTCAGATGCGCCTTGTATTGGTCGAGGTTGGCTTTGGTGATGGTGAACAGCGGTTTGTCCGCCGCGTACGGGTCGGGGTGATGCTGGCCGGGTTTGTAGCCGGCCGGCGCCTGGGTGATGCCGCCGGTCCAGGCCGGGATGGTGCCGGCAGCGTTGCCGGCGCGCTCGGCGCCCATGGGGGTGAGCGAGGTTTTCAGTTGTTCGGCTTGCTGGGGCGAGATGGCGGCCAGTGCACTGCCGGAAGCCAGGCCGAGGACGAGCGCCAGCGTAGTTCTGGTCAATCGTGAAGTGTGAAACATGTTCGTTCTCCGAAATAGCAAGACGCCGCGTATCGCCAATGGGAGCGGGCTGCGCGCTGTGATTAAAGGAAATACTTGAGGTTGAAACCGACGTTGTCGCGGTCGCGAATGCCGTTGTTCTGTCCGCCGCCCCAGAACTCGGTGTATTGCAGTTCGGCTTCGAGCTTGTTCTGGTAGTTGGCCTTGACCCCCAGGGTGTAGGCCTTGCGCCCGTCGATGGCGTTGCCGGCCTGGTAGCTGTTGCCTTTGAAGTCGTCCTTGTAGACGACGTAAGGCGAGACGTTGATCCCGGCGTACACGTCGTTCCAGGTGCCGTTGAACATCACCGTGTAGCTGTAGGAATTGCGGTTGACTTGATCGTCACGATCGCCGCCGGACACGTACGAAGTGTTGCCGGTGCCGGCGTAGTAACGGGTGCTGCCGTCGTAGGCGGTGTATTGCAGGCTGCTGCCGCGCAGGTGCTCGGAGGCCAGTTCGAAGATGCCGAACATCGAGTCGAACGACAGCGTCGGGCCGAAGTTGTAGATGCTGCCCAACGAGGTGTTGAACGCTTCCACCCGCTCGGCGTTGTTGATCTGGCTGTCGAGGGTGACCATCTGCCCGCCGACGTTGATGGCCTTGCCGGACACCGCTGCCGCAGCGCCATTGGCCAGGTCGCCGATCAGATCGTTGGTGGCCGCGATGCCGATGGGCAGGTTCGGCCGATAGGCCAGTTCACCGAACACCGAAGCATTGCCCAGCGTGGTGTTGAAACTGAAACCGTACATGCGGATGTCTTCGGCATAACGCCGATGGGCCTGGATGTTGCCCATCACATCGGCAGTCGCCAGACCGTTGGCGAGGGCCCCGGCCTGACTGCCGGCCACGCTGGAGAGCATGTTGGTCAGGGCATTCATGTCGATGCCCTTGTAGCCACCAAGGTCGGCGGCGATGGTCGGTTCCTTGGCGTGGTAGTTGACCATGTACAGGCCGAATTCGGTGCTGTTGAGTTCTTCGGCGATGTAGCGAAACGCAAAGCCGAACTGGCCGTCGTTGCGCGCGTTGTAGTCCTTGCCGATAGACGCCACCTTGAGGGTGTTGCCGTAGGCCGGGGTCACGCCGTTGGCATAGAGGCCGGTGGATTTCAGCGCCGGGCCGAGCAACGGGTTGTTGCCCAGTGCGCCGTACAGGCCGATGACATTGCCGAACCCCGGCACCGGCGTATCAAGCGCGGTGCCGCTGAAGTTGTTATAAGCGGTGTTGCCGCCGTCGGCGAACAGGTCGGTCTGCGAGTAGAAGGTACCGACCGGGTCGATGCGGGTTTCTTTCCAGTTGGTCTGGTAGAAGCTCTCCATCGTCAGGTTGTCGCTCAGGCCGATGTTGAAGCTGACCGCCTCCACCGGCATCAGCACTTCCTTGACCTCGGCACCCGGCAAGCGATATTTCGCGGCATCCACCGGGTTGGTGGTGTTGACCCCGCCGCGATAGAAAATCCCCTCGCCCCAGTTGAACACCTGACGCCCCACCCGCGCCGTGACCGGCATTTGCGCGACGTCCCAGCTGCCATGGACGTAGGCGTCGAGCATCTCGATTCGGCTGCCGGCAATGTCGCGGGTCTGGCCGGTGAAACGGTCGTCCTGGGGATAACTCTGGCTCGGCTGCGATGGGCTGTTGTTGCGGTAGTAGTCGTTGCGCTTGTCCATCAACTGGGTGTCGTAGAACGCGGTACCGCGCAGGAACATTCCGTAGTTCTGGTAGTTGGCTTCGAGCTCCGAAGTGATCTTGTACACCTCGGAAACCAGCCCGGTGTCGAAGTTGCGATTGCCGTCGTTGGTGTTGACGTCATCGTTGTTCTTGTCCCGGCCCTGAACCCGCCACAGGCGGCCATAGGACAAGGTCGTGTCGAGCGAGCCGGTGACCTGATTGTCCAGCACGCTGAACTCGGCGGCCTGCACCGCATCGACTGCGCAGAGTTGCAGCAGCCCTGCCAAACCGACACCGGGGAGCGCTACGCCGGACAGGCGCAATCGAGTGTTGATCATCTGTTCCTCCTTCCCTGTTCTTATTGTTGTGTGTTGCCGCGATGCTTAGGGCGCCAGCCCCGCGCTGACATAAATCCGGCTGTGGGCGCCGAAATGGCCGAGCAGTTTGAGCAGTTGTTGATTGAGTTCCGGATGCTCGAAAGTCTCGCGCTGCAACAGATTGCCCGCGCTGAAGTCGCTGGTGACCGGCGCCGTTTCCAGCCATTGGCCGACGGCTTCATCGAAGGCGGCGGAGTCGTCGACCGACTCGGCACTCACCACTTCGCGCAGGTAGTCCACCGAGTACGGCGGGTAATGCGCGTCCCCGGCGGCATCGGCGTAGGCGTCGAGCATCGGATGCGGCTGACCGGCGCGCAGCACGCGGCGCAGCCAGGTCGACTGGTATTTCTCGACTTCCATGTGGCGGGTCGCGACCCGTTCGATGGACGCCTGTTTGTCCTCCGCAAAACCAGCCAGGGCCTTGCCTTCCAGCAGCAGAAGGCTCGGCAATTCGACGCCCGGCAACGGCTTGGCGTGATACGGCTGGGTCAGGTCCTGCACGTGGTGCAGGCCCCAACCGAGAAAGCGATAACCCCAGTAGGAATGGCCGCTGGCAAACGCCAATCGCGCCAGTCCCATGTACTGCCAGGCGCGCCAGTCCGGCCAGCTGCGCTCGAGAAATCCGGCGGCCGCGTACACCACCGGGCTCTCATGAAAGAAGCCCATGTGGAACGGCGCCTGGGAGCTGTATTGGAAGCGCTCATCGCCAAACGGCTGCGGGCCGAAGCCGTACAACGCGGCGACTTCGCCGGGGTTGTCGCTAAACAGATTGATGTCGTGGCCGTAGTCCGGCTCATCGGCGGCGCTCGCCAGCACGGCCAGGGGCGCGACTGTTTCGTGATCGGCCACGCGAATGAATCGCTGGCGATTCCACGGTGAAAGCGTCTGCTCGACCATGACCTGATCGGCCTGCAGATGCTCGCGCTCGGGCAGGTCTTTGCCCGGCAACGGCTGGATGACCATCGCCAGATGAATCTGTGGATTGATCCGCAACGCGGTGAGGAAATCGTGGCGCAGATTGTCGCTCGGCACCGCCGGCAATTTCAGGTTGTCGGGGCGCGGCGGGTACTGCTTGAAGTGCTCGCGGGCGAAGCGTTCCTGCTCATCGAGCAACGCGACGATGGCCGGATATTGCTCGTCAAGAAACTGCTCCAGCGGTTCGACTACGACGGGCGGCGCATCGCGCAACGCTGGCAGATCCTGCAACGCCAGGTAGCTGCCCACCGTATGGTTCGACCAGCCCCACGCCGTGGGGGCCATTGCGCAAAGCAGCAGGAGGGAGATCAGCTTCATTGCTTCTGGTTCTTGTTATATGTGCCGTGGGGATCGAGCCTAACAACCGACCCCGCCCCTGACACTGTCCGATCTCACCAGAAAAGTTCTCCGATAGCGCCACGTGCATGGCGCAAAAAAGCGCCTCCGTCTCCTGTGGGAGCGGGCTTGCTCGCGAAGGCGGTGGGTCATTGAAACAATCGGTGACTGATACTCCGCTTTCGCGAGCAAGCCCGCTCCCACAAGGGAATGTGTAGTTTTTCTAGGCCGGGTAACCGGTGATCTTGCGGATACTCTGGTACAACGGTTTGAGCTGCCGATACATGCGCAGATAAACGTCCTTGTACAGGCGCTCATAGACCTGCTGCGCCTCGGGCTGCGGCTGAAACACCGCGCCGACCCGGGTCATCGCCGCAATTGCCGTGGGGAAGTCCGCGTGCAACCCCAGCCCCACCGCGCAGCAAATTGCTGCACCCAGACCGGACGCCTCATAGATATGCGGACGCTCTGCCGGCAGGCCGAAGATGTTCGCCGTCAGTTGCATCGCCGCATCACTTTGCGAGCCACCGCCAGCAACCCGCAAACGGGTGACGGAGATCTTCGAGCGCTTCTCGATTTTCTCCATGCCCTGGCGCAACGCATAAGCCAGGCCTTCGAGGATCGCCCGGTAAATGTGCGCGCGGGTGTGCACGTCACCGAACCCGATCATTGCGCCTTTGGCTTCCACGCCCGGTTCGCGAATACCGGGCGACCAATAGGGCTGCAACATCAACCCCATGGAACCCGGCGGCACCGCATCGACCAGCGCATCGAACAGTTGCTCGGGCTCGATGCCCTGCTCTTTGGCCTGCTGCATTTCCCGAAGGCCGAACTCGTTCTTGAACCAGCTGACCATCCAGTAGCCGCGATAGATCATCACCTCGCAGTTGTACTGATCCGGCGCCGCCGACGGGTACGGCGGAATCAACGGGACGATTTCCAGATAGCGCGAGCGGGTGCTGGTGATCGTCGCCGTGGTGCCGTAGGACAGGCACACCGTGCCCGAGTCGACGACGCCGGAGCCGAGCACTTCACAGGCTTTGTCGGCCCCCGCCGCAATCAGTGGAATCCCCTCGGGGATGCCGGTGTGGCGACTGGCTTCGGCGCTGATATGGCCGAGGGTTTCACCGGGTTTGTACAAGGTTGGCAGTTGCTCGGGACGCACCGCCAGCGCCTGCCATTTCCAGTCACGCGGCGCAGCCCAGCGCAGACGTTTGAAATCGAACGGCAGGTAGCCGACGCAACAGCCCACCGAGTCGACGAAACGCCCGCACAGGCGATGCGTGAGAAACCCCGAGAGCAGCAGAAACTTGTTGGTTGCCGCCCACACATCAGGTTGATGGCGGGCGATCCAGTTGGCCTCGGCCTGGGCGCGAAAGTAATCCACCGTGGCCTGTGCGCCGACCAGTTTGAACAGCCAGCCCCACGGGCCCTTGATCGCGCCTTCGACTTCGCTCTGGCGTTGGTCGAGCCAGAGAATCGCCGGGCGCAGCGGCTTGCCCTGAGCGTCGACGTTGATCACCGTGCCGCGCTGGGTAGTCAGGGAAACGCCGGCAATCTGCGAGCGATCGATACCGGTCTGCTGCCACAGCTGCTGACAGGCCTCGCCCAGTTTCGCCCAGTAATATTCCGGATCCTGTTCGGCCCAGCCCGGTTGCGTCGAGTAATAGGCCTGCAATTCAACCTTGCCCTTGCCGAGCAGATTGCCCTGCAAATCGAAGAGCAGCGCGCGCACGCTCTGGGTGCCATTGTCGATGGCCAGCAGGTAACGCTTGTTCGGGTGGTTGTCCATGGAGCTCTCTTCGAGGGGCATCACTGCGCGATATCCGGCAGGCCGTGATGACGTTGCCATAACGCCTGGTAGCGTTGCTGTTCCTGTTGCCAGCGTTCGTCGTCCCAGCCAAGCCGTGGCTGGCAGAGTTGGCGAATGGCCGGGAAATACTCCGCACCGCCATGGGGCAACAACAGGCCGAGACGGGTTCGGCGCAGCAGCAGGTCGTCCAGGTGCAAGACCATTTCCGCTTCGCAGGCGAGGGCCAATTCTGCCCACAAGGTGTCGGTGGCACCGACCGTTTCATGGCCCAGTTCGGTGAGCAGTTGCGCCAGCCTCGGCAGGTCCCGGCCATGTCGCCCGGCCAGCCGTCGCCATTGACCGGGACTGAGTCCGGGGATCGTCAGTGGCGGTACCGCAGCAAACACCGGCGCGGCATCATCGTCAAAAGAACGGCCGAGCATGTCGGCGCAGGCCTTGAGCACTTCGATGGCTTGCGGGCGGAACGTCGTGAGCTTGCCACCGGCCAACGTGACGCAACCCGGCTCCTGCCACAGCACATGTTCCCGGGTTTCATTCGACGGTTTGTCCTGATGCTCGCCCGCCGCACTGCCCACCACCGGACGCACGCCGGACCAGGTTGAAAGCACGTCGGCCGCTGTCACTTCAGCGCCGGGAAACTGCTGTCGGCAAGCGGCGAGCAGATAGTCGAGTTCTTCGGCGCTGATGCTCGCGCTCTGGTCCAGATTCTCGCGGTGATCGAGGTCGGTGGTGCCGACCACCGTGGCGCCTTCCCACGGGAAAACGAACACCGGACGCCGATCACGCTCATGCAAAAACGTGAACGCCTGCGCCACCGGCAAGCGCCAGCCCGGCAGCAGCAAATGACTGCCGCGCAGCGGGCGCAACTGACGCGGCGCCTCTGGTGGACGCAAGCGTTCGGCCCAGGCCCCGGTGGCCACCGCCAGCACACCGCAACGCAATTGCAGTGTGGCGCCGGCCTCGCAGTCCTCGACCTGAACCCCGCACACCCGACCGTTTTCCCGCAGCAGATGCTCGACACGCATGCCGTTGAGCACCACCGCGCCGTCGGCCCGTGCTTCGCTCAACACGCGCATGACCAACCGAGCGTCATCGGTCAGCGCATCGACAAAACAGGTGCCACCCAGCAGGTCATGTTCTTTCACGCCCGGCGCCAGATAACGCAATTGCTGCGCATCATGGAAACGATGATCACGGCGCCCGGCCAATGCGTCGTAGATCGACAACAGACCACCCAGCACCCGCGGCCCGGGAAAGCCGCCGCGATAGTGCGGCATCATGAAACTCATCGGTTCCACCAGCCCCGGCGCTTCGTCAAGCAGACGCTGGCGCTCACGCACCGAATCGCGGGTCAGCCGCCACTGACCTTTGGCGATGTAGCGCAAACCGCCATGGACCATTTTCGAGGATCGGCTGGAGGTGCCCCAGGCGAAATCACGCTGCTCCAGCAGCAGGCAACGCCAGCCACGACGCGCGGCTTCACGCAGGATGCCGGCGCCGCTGATGCCGCCGCCGATCACGATCAGGTCCCAGGTTTCAGCCGCCAGCGTCGGCAGGATTTGCCGGCGCCATTCGGCGCTCCAGTCCGCGCTCATCGCCGTCACTCCTGCAACAGCGTGCCGGGGTTCAGGCGCCCGGCCGGGTCGAAGTGCCGGCTCAGCGCCTGCAGGGTGTCCATCGCCAGCGCGCCTTTTTCGCCCGGCAAGTACGGTGCATGATCCTTGCCCACGCCGTGCTGGTGGCTGATGGTGCCGTGGTTGTCGACGATGGTCTGGCTGGCGGCGTGCTTGAGGGTCTTCCAGCGAGCGAGCGTCGCAGGATAGTCCGCCGCCGGACGAAACACGTAGGTGGTGTAGATGCTCGATCCTTCGCCGTAGACGTGGGACAGATGGGTGAACACATGCACCCGTTCACCCTCCGCCGCCAAGGCATCGCGCAGGCTGTTTTCGATCAGGTTGAGCAGGTTGTCGACGTTGCTCCAGTCGGTGGCGGTTTCGAGGGTGTCGACCACATAACCGGCGTTCCACAGATTCTCCCGCAGGTACGGAAAACGAAAGCGGTTCTGCGCCCACTTCTTGCCCAACAGCGTACCGGTGAACACACCGCCGAACGCCTTCAGATGCTGACGAGCCTGGCTCAGGGACAACGCATTCTGCTTGCGATTGCCGGTCACGCCGAAGGTCAGCAGGCATTTGCCCTGCCCGGCGCCGCGCAGGTTCAGGTACTTCTCCAGCCAAGCAATCTGCTGCGGATGGCCGGCCAGCGCCAATTGGGTTTCGGTCTCCACCGCGTTGGACAGACGCAGCATCGACAGCGGCACCCGCGCCTGGGCCAGTTGCTGAATGGCTTGCAGCGCCTTGCTCCAGCTGGGCAGAAACACACCGTAAAAACGCTCATCGGCCGGCAGCGCGCTGACCCGCACCTTGACCTCGGAAATGATCCCGAAACGCCCCTCGCAACCCAGCACCACTTCGCGCAGATCCGGGCCGGCCGCCGAGGCCGGGAAGGTTGGAATCTGTAGCGGCCCGGCAAAGGTTTCCAGGGTTCCGCCGGCGAAGAGTTGCTCGATCCTCCCATAGCGCAACGACTGCTGGCCGCTGGAACGACTGGCCACCCAACCGCCCAGCGTCGACAGTTCCCACGACTGCGGAAAATGCCCCAGCGTGTAGCCACGGGCGCGCAACTGGCTCTCCACCTGCGGGCCACTGGCGCCGGGACCGAAAGTCGCCAGCAGGCTTTGTTCATCGAGGTCAAGCAGACGATTCATCCGCGCCAGCGACACCGTCACCACAGGCCGCGCAGAGTCCGGCGGGTTGATGTGTCCGGCCACCGACGTGCCGCCGCCGTAGGGAATCAGGCACAGATCCTGGGCCTGGGCGAGCGCCAGCAACTGGCGGATGTGCTCGGCGGTTTCCGGGAACGCCACGGCGTCGGGATAGTGACCCAGCGCCCCCTCGCGCAACGCCAGCCAGTCCGGCAGGCTCTGGCCCCGGGCATGCAGCAAGCGATCATGGGCATCGATGCTGTACAAGGCGTGCTCCGCCAGCCGCGAGACCGGCACGCGGGCCAGCGCCGCTTCGAGTGTCGCATCGGGCAGCGCGCGTCCCTCCCCCAGTCGCTCATGGAGAAAACCTGCGCCCTGGGTCGGCAGTTCGACCACCGTGGTTGCATCTCCCCAGCCGTTCCAGCGTCGCATGCGTGTGTCCTTCTGTGCAGTCTGATCAGTGAGATTTCAGGCCCTCATACTAGTCAGCCGGCCGCAAGTGTCACGGTCGCATCCGGCCAGTTCGAGTAGCCAATTGAGTCAAACGTCGCGCAAGCGTCAGCCATTTACTTTAGTCGTGGATTCAAATTACCTTTCAGGGCGTTCATCCGCCCGTGGTGGCCTCGATCAAGGGAATTCGATCATGCAATCGCTCGGCTTCACCTCCGTTCCGCCGCTGCTCAAGTACCTGCGCCATGCCGAACACCTGGGCCTGGCCATCGAGCCTGCGTTGGCGGCGGCCGGCTTGCAGTCGCAGCAGTTGAGCGACAACAGCCTGCGCTTGCCGGGTGAAACCCATGAGCGGTTGCTCGATTATTTCTGCGAGCACTCGGGCGATCCGTTGTTCGGTCTCAACGCGGCGAATTTCGTATTGCCCAACTCCTGGAGCGTGCTGGGCTACATCACCATGAACTGCGCGACACTGGGCGATGCCATGAGCCGCATCATGCCGTTCGAAAAACTGGTGGGCGACATGGGCGTCAGTCGCGCCGAGGTGCAGGACAGCCACGTGCACCTGATCTGGAGCTGCCGCTTCGAACGCCCGCGGATTCGCCGGCATCTGGTGGAAAACGTGCTCGGCTCCTGGCTGCAATACGCACGCTGGATCGCCGACACCCAACTGTCGCCGGCCGCGGTGTGGCTGGAGCACTCACGCCCGGCAGACACGACGCTGACGCAGTACGAGCAGTTTTTCGAATGCCCGGTGCTGTTCGATCAACCGTATTCCGCGCTGATCGTGCCGTTGCCATATCTGCAGTTGCCGCTGCGCCAGGCCGATGCGCATTTGCTGCGCACGCTGGAGGAACACGCCCAGAGCCTGATGGCGACGCTGGAGGATGCGTCGCTGGAGCAGCGGGTCAAAAGCATCCTGCGCCAGTTGCTCAAGGAAGGTCTGCCGCGCAAGGAACAGGTGGCCGAACATCTCGCCGTCTCGGTGCGCACGCTGCAACGCCAGTTGCATCAGGCCGGCACCTCGTATCAGCAGATCCTCGATGACTTGCGCCAGGAGCTGGCCGAGCATTACCTGCTCAACAGCACCTTGCCGATTCAGGATATTGCGCAGTATCTGGGCTTCACCGAACCGCGCTCGTTTCACCGCACCTTCAAGAGCCGGCGCGGCATGCCGCCTGGCGAGTTTCGGCAGATTCACCGGGTCAGTGGTGGTGCCGAATGAGTGTGCGACTCACAGCCCCCCTCACCCCAGCCCTCTCCCAGCGGGAGAGGGAGCCGACCGCAATATGCTCACGATCTATGCCGACCTGAAAACGCTTCTGTGAATCCATAATCGTCACGATCTTTCAGGTCGATGTATGGCGATAAACACCTCGGTCAGTCCCCTCTCCCCTGGGAGAGGGTTAGGGTGAGGGGGCTTTTGGCTCAGAGGCTGATCGCGTTGGTGAACACCAGTCGATTGCCGAACGGATCGGCGATGGTCATGTCCTGGCTGCCCCACGGCATGGCCTGAATCCCCGGGTGCGAGAACTTGTAGTTCTTGGCGATCAACTGCTGCTGGAAGGCCTCCAGCTCATCTGTCTCGATCCGCAGGGCCGAACCCGGTGTCGCATCGCCGTGGTGTTCGGACAAATGCAGCACACACTCACCGCGCGAGACTTGCAGGTATAACGGGAAACCGGGCTCGAAGCGGTGCTGCCAGTCGATCTTGAAGCCGAGGAAGTCGACGTAGAATTCCACGGCCTTGGCTTCATCGAAGATCCGCAGGATCGGGGTGGTTTTGCCGAAGCTCATGGGGTGCTCCCTGACTGATGGGCCCCGCCATGCAGCCGGGGTAGATGTCAGCAATTCGGCTTGGTGACGGCTTTCTTTAGTCGCAATGTGCCATCACTGTGACGCAATCCGCCAAACTCAGTGAAAGTTGTCACGCAGATCACCCTCACGCGCCAGAAACCGCCCTGCCCTCTGCCCGTTGACCTGCCCCTCTCGATAACTCAAAACGCCGTTGATCCACACGCCATCGATGCCTTGCGCGGCACGTTGCGGGTCGGTGAAGTCCGCCACGTCATGCACGGTTGCCGGGTCGAACAACACCAGGTCCGCCCAGTGTCCTTCGCGGATCTCGCCCCGCTCCTTCAAGCCGAAGCGCGCCGCCGACAGACCGGTCATCTTGTGCACGGCGGTGTGCAGCGGAAATAGCCCGACATCGCGACTGAAATGGCCGAGCACCCGTGGGAAAGCCCCCCACAGGCGCGGATGGGGGAACGGGTCTTCCGGCAGGCCATCGGAACCAACCATCGACAGCGGATGGGCGAGGATCCGGCGCACGTCACTCTCGTCCATGCCGTAATACACCGCGCCGGCCGGTTGCAGGCGTCTGGCCGCGTCGAGCAGTGGCATCGTCCATTCGGCAGCGATGGCGGTCAGGTCGCGACCGCTGACTTCCGGATGAGGCGTCGACCAGGTGATGGTGATGCGGTGGGCGTCGGTGACCTGCTTCAGATCCAGCGTCGAAGAACTGGCCGCGTAGGGGTAGCAATCACAGCCGACCGGGTGGGTTTTCGCCGCCTCTTCCAGCGACGCGAGCAACTGCGCACTGCGTCCCCAGTTGCCCACGCCGGCACATTTGAGGTGGGAAACGATCACCGGCGAACGGGCGTGGCGGCCAATGCGAAACGCTTCGTCCATGGCCTCCAGCACCGGTTCGAATTCACTGCGCAGGTGAGTGGTGTACACCGCGCCAAACGCATTCAATTCTTCGGTCAGTTGCATGACTTCATCGGTGGACGCCGAAAACGCACTCGCATACGCCAGCCCTGTGGATAAACCAAGGGCGCCCGCTTCCAGGCTTTCACGCAACTGCTCGCGCATCGCGGCGATTTCAGCGTCGGTGGCGGTGCGAAAAAGATCATCGAGGTGATTGCTGCGCAGCGCCGTATGCCCGACCAGCGCCGCGACGTTCAAAGTGGTGTTGGCCGCTTCGACCGCCGCGCGGTAATCGCTGAAACGTGGATAGACGAATGCGGCGGCAGTGCCGAGCAGGTTCATCGGATCCGGTGGATCGCCCTTGAGACTGACCGGCGCCGCACTGATCCCGCAGTTGCCGACAATTACCGTGGTCACTCCCTGGCTGAGCTTGGGCAGCATCTGCGGCTGGCGGATCACCACGGTGTCGTCGTGGGTGTGCACGTCGATGAAGCCCGGCGCCAGCACACGGCCCGCGGCGTCGATCTCTTCGGTGGCGCGGGCATCGCCCGGATCGCCGATGCGCGCGATGCGGCCATCGAGGATTGCCACGTCAGCGGCGTAACCGGGGGTGTTGCTGCCGTCGATGACCAGGGCGTTGCGAATCAGTGTGTCGTACAGCATGTCAGTCTCCGGCGGCAGCGCGGCGTCAGTGTCTGCCTTTGATCAGATGGTGATCGAATCCTTGTTCGATCAGGTAGCGCCAGGCCACCTCGACTTCCTCGGGAATCACTTGCTCGACCTGAAAGCCCAGCGAAGGGTAAACCATGATCCGGTGGATATCGCCGACCATTTCGTCGATCAGTCCCAGGACCCCGATCAGGTTGCTGACCTCCCCCGGAAAACCGAACGACGGCGCATCCACCCAGGCCTCAAGCCCTGGCCATTGAACCGGCAAGGTCAACGCCACGCGCCGGATCGAATTCGGCTTGGTCAGGAACGTCGCCCGACGCACCTGCGGGAACAACGCTCGGGCAAACGCGATGTTCTCGGCGAAGTTGGTGGCGCGGGATTCGAGGGTGAACTGATCCGGCGAAACACCCTGCACCATGGCCCGTTGGGCAAAAATATCGGCTTCGGTGCGTTCCCACAAATGCGTCGTCCAGTTGCCGGTGTTGCCGGTAAACAACAGATGCGGGGCGACGCCTTTTTTCAGCAACTGACAGGCGTAATCACAGACCCGCAGGTCGTAGGAGCCGCACACCACAATCAGCTCGCACTCGCTGTGTTGGCGTCCTGCTCCCAGGAAATTCCACAGGACGGTCGCGTGTCGCAAGGTCGGCGTCATGAGCGTGCGAACCTCTGGGCAACCTGCCCGCTGATAAACAGCCCGCCGTCGGCATAGAGGTGCGTATCCACCCCGCCCGGCGAGACCGGGAGCGCCGTGAAATCCGCGTACGTACGCAGTGCCCCGTGAGCGCTCAGCGTCGGATCGTCGCCGATACCGATGCACAGCGCGCCGCTGCTGACCGCTGATTGCACACCGCTGACGGAGTCTTCGAAGACCAGGCATTCATCGCTCTGACGCTCCAGTCGGGCGGCGGCCAGGCGATAAGGATCGGGAGCCGGTTTGCCGCTGCGCACATCGTCGCGGCAGACGATGCAGTCGAAAACCGACGTCAGGCCGTGCTGCTGCAGGACGTGGTCGACTCGCGCTCGCCAACTGCTGGTCACCAGCGCCAGCGGCACTCGCCCATTCAATTGGGCGATGAACGCAGCGACACCCGGCACCAGCGCGCAGATCGAAACTTCTTCGAGGGCGTCGACTTCTTTCTTGATGGCCACGCGCGTCTGTTCGTCGAACTGACCGAACAGGGCCTGCAGGGTGTAACCGCCCGGGCGGCCGTGAATGTGGTCGTCGATGAACGCCTGATCGACGGCAACACCGTAGTTGCGCGCCACCGTGGTCCAGGCGAATTCGATGACCTCGCGAGACTGGATCAGCACACCGTCCATATCAAAGCAGACGGCTGTAAACGTTCGTTGTGTCATCGGTTGCACTTCGCATTTTCTGGTGAGCAATGAAGGCCAGCACGGTTCCCATCAGGGCAAACAACGCCATGACATACCAGGACCATTGTGGCTGCGTCTCGTACAGATACCCGGCAAATGGCGTGGCCAGGCCCATGGGCAAGGCAACCGCCAGCGAGTAATAGACACCCTGGGTAAAGACCTGGATATCGGGCGGAGCGTGATCGCGAATGCAGCGCATGATCGCCGAGTGATACGCCGCGAAACTCAGGGCGTGCAGACATTGCCCCAACAGGATCACCGGGACTGCATCGCTGTCGGAAAACAGCGCCCAGCGCGCCGCCGCACAGACACTGGAAAACATTACGATAGACAACGGTGAACAGAACGACAGGATTTTGTTGGAGAACGCGAAATAGGTGATTTCCGCGATCACCGCCACTGACCAGAACACCCCGATGGCGGTTGAAGAATAGCCTTTCACGCCCCAGCCAATCGACGCCGTGGAAAAGTACAGGGTGTGACTCAGTTGAATGAAACTGGCGGCGGCAATCGCAATCAACAGGCCCTTTTGAGCGAACAGCGCCTTCCAGTCGGGCCGCTTCGTCCCACGCTCGGGTGGTTGCAGATGCGCCAGCGTGACCTGACGCTTCAGCCACAGACACGCCAGCGCGGTGAGCAACATGCACACGGCAATCACCACCGGCACCCACGACTGGCTGTACTGCGCAAACAACAGACCGCCGAGGGTCGATGTCAGGATAAAGGCCGAAGAGCCCACCGCGCGGACCCAGCCATAGTTCTGCAGGGCTTGCTTGTCACGCTTGAGCAGATAGGACTCGGACAGCGGCAACACCACCATCCACAGCCCGCCAAACAGAATGCTCAGGCACACGAATCCCCACAGGTGCACCGGCAGGAAATAGAACAGCAACGTACACAACGCCGCCGAAAATCCGAGAATGGCCGCCAGCCGCAGTTGATCCACGCGCCAGTCGGCTACGTAGGTGATCAACACGCCGGTCACGACCTGGGGCCAATAGACCGCTGCGATCAGCAGGCCGATCTGGCTGGCGCTGAAGCCCAGCGAATTCAGCCAGGTCGGCCAGAACGGATAGATGATGCCTTCCGCGGCAAAGAACCCGAAAAAGATCAGATACATGGGTCAACCATACGCTCGATGCTCCTGAGCAGGGCTCCAGCGGAGCCCTGTAACCATCCTTCCATTATTCGAAGCGTTGCTGGGTGAAGCTGTTTTTGCCTTTGCGCCAGACAATCAGTGATTCACTCATCACCACCAGATCGACCATCCCGTCTTTCAGTGCATCCAGTGCATCCTGCGGCGAACAGACAATCGGCTCTTCATGGCGGTTGAACGAGGTGTTGATCAACGCCGCCTGACCGGTCCGCTCATGCCAGGCATTCAACAGACGATGCATGAATGCATCGCGCTGCGGGCGAATGATCTGCGGCCGCGCCGTGCCATCGATGTGCACGACTGCCGGACTGGCCTCGCTGAACTGCGGATGACAATCGTAGGTCATGGTCATGGTATCTGCCGCCACCTGGTCCTCGTCCCACCCGACATAGCAGGCCGCCGCGTGTTCGATGGCGGTGACCGGACCGAACGGCATGAACTCGGTACGGTGCATGCGCTTGTTCAGCCAGTCGTTCACTTCGCCATCCTGCGCGTGATAGACGATGCTGCGGTTACACAGTGAACGTGGCCCGAACTCCATCTTGCCCTTGAACATGCCCAGCACCTGATTCTCCATCAGTGCGTCGGTCAACACGTCGATGATGTTCGACGGGGTGTGGTAACCGAGCTCGGGATAGTTGCGATGGATCAGGTTGATGTTCTGCGAAACGCTGCGCGAGTCCGGCCCCAGGGTCATTGCCGGGTTCCTGAAGCGGGTGCCGTTCTCCAGGTACGCCGCCCCGACGGCAGCCGCCAGCGCCAGCCCGCCATCGCCCATGCATGGCAGCACATAGACGTTTTTCACGCCGGGAATCTCGCGCAGGCGCTGGTTGAGTTTGACATTGCCAAACACGCCGCCGGCCAGGCACAGGTTGGTGCTGCCGCGTTGTTCCAGATGATGTTTGACGATCGCCACCAGCAAGTCTTCGCTATGGCGCTGTACCGCAGCGGCGATGTCCTCCGGGGTTTCTTGGGAGAACAGGGTCTCCAGAGATTCGCTGTAATTGTTGTAGGACGGCACGAACAGGTCGCCGCAACTCGCCTTGATGCGCCCGTCTTCGAAACGGATCATCTGCTGCATCACCCCCAGCAACTTCTGCGGATCGCCGAACGCGGCCAGACCCGTGACTTTGCCTTCATGACGGTTCGGCTTGTAGCCCAGCAAGTGGGTGATCCGGCCGTAGAAGTAACCCAGGCTGTCGATGCTGGTTTCGCGTTGCAAAACCGTGGTTTCGGTCGGGCTGTACCAGGTCACGGTCAGGGACTGGAAGTCGCCGCGCCCGTCACAGGTCAGGGTCAAGGCCTCATCGAACGGCGAGCAGACATAAGCACCGAGGGCATGGCATTCATGGTGATCGATGTAATACGCCTTGCCGGCCAGGCCATTGGCGGCAATGTACCGGTCGAATTCGGCGCGCTTCTCTTTATCGTTTCGGACTTCATCGGTGACACGCTGGCGGAACTGCGCCAGGCCCTCGGGGTTGTTCCGGACCTCTTCGACGATCCGGTCGAAATACAACTCAAGATGTTTATCGGCGTTGAAACCGGCATTCCATCCGTAAGCCACGTAGTCGAGATCTTCCAGTGACACGCCAGCCTGGCTCAACACAAACTCGATGGACCTGGCGGGCCAGATCTTGTGGTCCTTGATACGGGTGAAACGCTCTTCGCTGACCGCCGAGAGAATCTGACCATCGCGTACCAGGCAAGCGCCCGACAAATCGTTATTGGTAATGCCCAAAATGACCATAACTACTCCTTGTTCTTGCCAATTTCGCGGATGAGTGTGCCCACGACCCAAGAGCGCAATGCTCCGGCCAGGGCGCTTGGCGCCGTGTCATGAACCGTGAGGAGGCGAAATCGTCTGATTCGCCCGGGATATGCCTTTACGAGCAGGCAGCAGAGGTGCGTATTGCCATCGCAAATTCCTTTTGCAAAAAAATTCCACGGGCGTTACCCACCGACCTGGCCTCATGGCCAGACAACCAGTGGGTGCCCGCTATCCTACAAACCGGCCAGCTGCGTTGGCCATGCCTGTGCGGGAATCAGACTAGTAGGAAATGTCTGAACGCTTCGATGAGCCTCGGCGCCCTGTCCTTCTTTTCCGGGGCATAAAAAAACCTGTGGGAGCCGGTGAGCTCCAACAGGTTCAAGTGTGGTGCGGGCTCACACCATTTCGTGGCGAATCCACTCGACCACCGACGTGCGCTTCGGCGCCCAACCCAGCAATTCGCGGGCGTGCTTGCCGCGAACCCTGCTGTTGGAGCCCAGGCCGTAGTTGGCCATTTCGTAGCCCCACTCGGCTTCGGCGTCTTTCAGCGGCCAGTCCTGTGGCTCGCCCAGGTTCAGGGCTTCGGCCATGGCGGTGGTCATGTCGATGAATGACGCTTCGCCGCTTTCGACAAAGTAGAACGTGCCCGGGACGTTTTTGGTCAGGGCCAGCAGGTACAGCGCCACCACGTCTTCGATGTGCACGTTGGACCAGATGTTCCGGCCGGTGCCGACGTGACGCACCACGCCGCTTTTGCGTGCCTGTTTCAGCAGGCGCGGCAGTTGCACGCTGTCGCGATGGACGCCCAGGCTGTGGCCGTAGATCAGGGTGTTACAGATGACGGCCGAGTTAACGCCGTCCTTCGCTGCCGCGAGGATCAGGTTGTCGATGGCCACCCGTGCGGCCTTGTCGACGGTCGGCTCAGGCAGGTTGTCTTCGAAATAGATGACGTCGCTGGATTTGCCGCCCGAAGCATCGCCGACGATGCTCGAACCGCTGGTGTGCAGGAACACTTTGTTCGAGCCGCGCAAGGCATCGAGCAAGGCTTCGACCGCGCCGCGATGATCGCTGCTGGCGGCGTTGATCACCGCGTCGGCGGCACGGGCCTGTTCGGCCAGCAGCGCCTTGTCGTCGAGGGTGCCGATCACCGGGGTGATGCCCAGTGCTTTCAACTCATCGGCCTGTTCGGCGCTGCGCACCAGACCGGTGACGGTGTGGCCGGCCTGGACCAGACCGGTGGCGATGGAGCCGCCGATAAAACCGGCAGCGCCGGTGACGAATACGTTCATGGAGAAACTCCCTGCGTGAATAAGTGATGCAACGAGTATCGACCGCCAAGCCCGGTGGAAAAACCCGCCCTCAACCAATTCACTCTTGCGCAGGGATCACGAATCAGCCCTTGAAATCGGCACTGGCGTAAGCCGCCAGTTTGCTCTGGATGAAATCCAGGAAGCACTGGATACGCAGCGCCAGTTGCGAGTTACGGTAGTACACCGCGTTGATCGGCTGGCGATAACCGCTGTTGAACTCCGCCAGCAACACCTTGAGACGCCCGGCGCGGATGTCGTCGATGGTCATGAAGTGCGAAAGACAGGCAATGCCCTGGCCTTCGAGCGCCAAATGGCGAACCGTCTCGCCACTGGAGGCGCTGATCGCCGGGGTGATCGGCCAGCGGTCGCCGTGCACGTAACGCAGCGGCCACTGATTAAGGCCTTCGTTCTGGGTGAAGCCGAGCAAGGTGTGCGCGCTCAGGTCAGCCACTTCCAGCGGCGCGCCGTGTTTTTCCAGATACGCGGGACTGGCGACGATCAGCAGCGGACTGCAACCGAGCGAGCGGGCATGCAACGTCGAATCGGCGAGGGTGCCGATGCGGATGGCGACGTCGGTGCTTTGTTCCAGCAGGTCAATGATCAGGTCGTTGCTGTTGAGTTCGAGCTGGATGTCCGGGTACAGCTGCCGGAATTCGTCGATGTACGGCACGATGGCGTGGAGCATGAACGGCGACGCGGCGTTGATGCGCAGCCGTCCTGATGGCGTCTGCTGGCGCGAGGACAGGCGCTCTTCGAGCTGGTCCATCTGGTCGAGGATCAGCTTGGCCTGTTCGAAGAAATACTTGCCCTCCTCGGTCAGGTCCATGCGCCGTGTGGTGCGGTTGATCAGCGTGGTGTCGAGCTTGGCTTCCAGCCGCGACAGCGTGCGACTGACCGCCGACGGCGTCTGTCCGACCTGCTCGGCGGCGGCGGAGATTGAACCGCATTCGATCACGCAGACGAAAATCTGCAACTCATCGGATCTGGCTTTCACGGGTGTCCTCGAATCGAAAGGCCTGCTGGAGGCTCAGGCCTTCGATAGTAGCCGAGCGTCAGGCTTTGAGGCCAAACACCTCGCTCAGATGCTGCTCGTAACGCGCCACGTCGGCCTCGATGTTCGGGCGCTTCATCACGTCCACGCAGAGGAAGGTTGGCAGGCCGGTCATGCCGAGGAACTGGTTGGCCTTGTGGAACGGGAAGTACACAGCGTCCACGCCTTTGGCTTCAAAGAAATCGGTCGGATCATCGAACGCCTGCTGCGGTGCGTTCCAGGTCAGCGACAGCATGTACTGCTTGCCCTGGATCAGACCGCCGCTGCCGTACTTCTGCGAGGAGTCGGAACGAGTGCGGCCATCGCTGGCGTAGAGGCTGCCGTGGCCTTCAGTGAAGACTTCGTCGATGTACTTTTTCACGGTCCACGGTGCGCCCATCCACCAGCCCGGCATCTGATAAATGATCACGTCGGCCCAGAGGAATTTGGCGACTTCTTCAGCGATGCCGTAACCCTCGTCGATGAAGGTGGTCTTGACGTCGACACCGCCGCGATCCAGCACACTCAGCGCCGCTTCGTGCAGGGTGGTGTTGTAACGACCGTCGGAGTGGGCGAATTTTTTACCGCCGTTGAGCAACAGCACTTTCTTCATGGGGGAGCCTCGATCGGATTCCGATGCGCAGCGCAGAGCGCTGGATGGAGAAGGGGAAAAATGGAATGGCGGCAGATTAGCGACCCGCCTCGCGCGGAATAAGCACCGGTTGCGCAAAATTCATTTGAGTAAAACGCACGAATCGAATGCTGATTCTTGCCGTAGGATTGGCCGCCATCTGAATTTGAATGGAGTTTTTTGCGATGAGCGAACGCCAGGGTTTCATCCTGCACGCCAAGACCCGCCCGGAAAAAGCCGAGGCTTTCGAAGCGTTTTTCCGCGCCTACGTCGAACCGAGCCGCGCCGAACCCGGCTGCATCGAGTACCACATGCTGCGCGACAAGGAAGACCCGACGCTGTTTATCTTCTACGAGATCTGGGAAACCCAGGCGCATCTGGACGTGCACTCGAACCTGCCGCACATGCAGCAGTTTCTCGCTCAGCGCATGGAGTATCTGGAGCGGGATTTCGACATCCGTCCGATCGAAATGCTCAGCGATTCGTCCGCTAGCCGCTGATCAGCAGATGGGCGCCGAGCGCGCCCAGACCAATGAAGAACACCCGCCTGAACAGCACGGCGCTGATGCGCTGACGCAGCCACTGGCCGAGCAGCATGCCGAGCAACGCCGGGATCAGCGCCAGCAACGAAGCGCTCAACTCCGGGCCGCCCAGCGAGCCGCGCCAGAGCAATCCACCGGCCAGCGCCAGGGTCGACACGGTGAAGGACAGGCCCAGCGCCTGCACCAGTTCATCGCGGCGCAAACCCAGTGCCTGCATGTACGGGACGGCGGGAATCACGAACACTCCGGTGGCCGACGTGATGACGCCCGTGATCACACCACAGAGCGGCCCCAGCCACGGTTCATGGCGGCGACTGACACTCAGCGTCGGCAGGAACAATCCGCTCAGCGCATAGAGCAACAGCGCCGCGCCAAGTCCGCGCACCACCCATTGCCCGCCCGCCATGCCGATCCACAAGGTGCCGATGGCCGTGCCGAGGAAGATCGCCAGCAACATCGGCCACAAGCGTTTGACCAGCCCCTGCAAATGCCCGCCGAACGCCAGTTGCCAGACGTTAGTGAGCGTCGCCGGAATGATCAACAACGCGGCAGCCTGCGACGGCGCCATAGCCAGACCGAGCAACCCCATGGCGACAGTGGGCAGGCCCAGACCGATCACGCCCTTGATCATGCCGGCGACGACAAAGGTCGCAATCACCAGCAATGACAGAGCCAGACCGAGGTTTTGATAGAAATCTGCGAGTGCGTTCATGGCGATACTGTGCGCTTGCGCGGATGAACTGAAAATCTGTCATACACTGAGACTGCCTCTCGCTCTGCCTGAGGCTAGTAGATTTTTTGCGGCCACTGGCCTCTTCGTCGGGGCTGACACCACTGATATTGAGGCTGCCCCATGCACTTCGACCTCACCGACCTGCGCCTGTACCTGCACATCCTCGACAGCGGCAACATCACCGCCGGCGCCGCACGCAGTCATCTTTCACTGGCGGCGGCCAGTGCGCGGATCCGGGCGATGGAAGCGTCGCTGGGCACCGAGTTTCTTGAGCGTGGACGTCGTGGTGTCACGCCGACGCCGGCCGGCAAAGCCCTGGCGCAACACGCACGAGTGTTGCTGCAACAGGCCGAACGTCTGCAACAGGATCTGGCCGAGTACGCGCGCGGCGTCAAAGGCCAGGTGCGCTTGCTGTGCAACACCACGGCACTCAGCGAATACCTGCCGGAGGTGCTGGCGGATTTCCTGCGTGAGCATCCCAACCTCGACATCGATCTGCAGGAGTTGCCCAGCGCCCGCATCACGCATGCATTACGCCAAGGGGCGGCGGATCTGGGCATTGTGTCCGACGCGATCGACACCACCGACTTGCAGACCCGAGCCTTTCGCGACGACCCACTGGTGCTGATTCTGCCTCTGGACCATCCGCTGTCTGACGCGACCGAAGTCAGTTTCAGCGACGCCTTGCGTCACGACTTCGTCGGCCTCGACGCCGACAGCGCGCTGGCGGTGTATCTGGAGGAACAGGCACTGCACAGCGGCTCGCGAATGCAGATCCGCATCCGCGCCGATGGTTTCGATGGCGTGATGCGCATGGTCGCTCGGGGTGCCGGCATTGGCATCGTTCCGCTGGCGGCAGTTCAGCGGTCCGCGTCGCGGGGCTTCAAGACCCTGCCGATGAATGAAGGCTGGGCCGTTCGCAAACTGTTGCTGTGTGCCCGGGATTTCACCACGTTGCCAAGCTACGCCACAGCCTTGTTGCAAGCCTTGGCCCTCCCCGGGGATTGATCTTTTCATCCGCAAAATAAGCTCAAGGAATAGCTTGCAAGGTACGTATACATACGTACTATATCGCCAGAGCGAACGTGTTGCCCGATACCCGTTTTCGCCCAACGACAACGGACAAGGAAGAACGGATCGGCTCCATTAAACCTACATGGAATGAGGTGACGCGATGGTTGATTCAACGGAGTTTCGTAATGCAATGGCGATGCTGGGGAGTGCTGTCACCATCGTCACGACCGATGGCCCTGCGGGGCGTTTCGGCTTTACCGCGTCGGCGGTGTGCAGCGTGACGGATTCACCGCCCACGTTGCTGGTGTGCGTCAATCGCTCGTCGTCCAATCACGAGCATTTCAAGACCAATGGCGTGCTGTGCGTGAACGTCCTGACCGGCGATCACCAGTCGACATCAGGGGCGTTCGCCAATCGGCAGTTGAGCATGCAGGAGCGTTTTTCCAGCGTGAATTGCCAGACGCTCAAGACCGGTTCACCCGTGATCGAAGAGGCACTGGTCAGCCTCGATTGCCGGGTCAGCAAGGTCGACGAGGTCGGCACCCACAGCATCTTCTACTGTGAAATTCTCGAACTGCAGCAACACAGCGAGGCCACGGAAGGCCTGGTCTATTTCAACCGCAGTTACTACCGTCTGAACGACGAACTGCGCCTGGCACCCGAGCAGTGATCCAGACACCCGCCGGCCTCGGCTGAAGCCGGCCGGCGGGTCATGACAGGGATGTAACCATGCTATTCAATGAAGACAACTTCGCGGATATCGACCTGAACCTGATCATCATTTTCCTGGTGCTGTTTCGCGAACGCAGCGTGTCACGCACGGCCGAGCGCCTGCACGTCAAACAACCCGCCATCAGCGGATCGCTGGCACGGCTGCGCAAGCGGTTCGATGATCCTCTGTTTCTGCGCTCATCCAGAACCATGCGCCCGACCTCGAAAGCCGAGGAACTGGCGCAGGCCCTGACACCGGCGATCAGGCAGATCGAAGCGGTGATCCGGCTCTGAACAAACGGCGAAAAAAACCTGCGGGAGATTGCTCCAGCAGGTTTCATTGCATCAGGCCGATTTGAGCGCCTGAGCGTACTCGACCCGGGCCCAGAACGCCGGCAGGAAGCACTCACTGACCAGCAGCGCCGAGCCATTGCGGGTGAAGCGCGAACGCCGGGCCAACAGACGCTTGGCCTGCGGCGCGTAGCGATGGGACAGCGCCGCCAATGGTGCGCCGGGGGGCAGCAAGGCGCACTGGAAGGGTTCGCGCAGGGTCTGGTCCGACGTGTAGAGAATCTCGGCCAGCGGTCGACGACCGTAGCCGTTCAGATCCGCCCAGTCGCCGCTCAGCGCCGGCACGCTGGTCAGGCTGCGCGCAGTGACGCAGGCCTCGCCATCCAGTTTCATCACCACCTCGCGCACCCAGCCAATGGTCATCGGCGGCACGTTCAGCGCTTGCGCTTCTTCCGGATTGAGCGGGCCATGGGACTGCTCGACCACTTCGATTGAATAGTCGCCCATGGCTTTCAGACGCGGGGTCAGTGCCCCGGGCAAAAACAGCCAGTGATGCTCGGAGCCGGTCAGTTCCGACAGGGGTCGCGACGACCAGTAATGACTTGTATCCATACCGCCCACACCTTCCTGGTGATTGTGAATTGATGGAATGCCATGGAGCGCCAACCTTTCACAGGCGGTTCGCCACGGTCACTCGCTTGCGTTTTCTTCTGTGACTTCGTGTTTGCTGATCACACTGATGGTCTGTTCATCGGTCTTGACCGCCGAGAGCAGCGAATCGAGCAGGCCAGGGAAACGCACGTCCATGTCTTCGCGACGCAGGGACAACAGGTTTTCCCGACCATACGGACGCTGCCAGATCAGACCGCTGTCGCGCAGGACCCGCCAGTGGTGAGTCATGGTCGACTTCGATGCGCCCTTGAGGATCCGGCCGCATGGATGTTCCTGGCCATCGGACAACACTTTCAACACGGTCAGGCGTAGCGGGCTTCCCAATGCGTTCAGCACATTTTCCAGAAGGATCTGATCCTGATTGGGGTGATTCGGGACGTTCATAGGTAGGTACCCTTGATGATATAGGCGGGAAAAATCCGTCTTGTATTCGTCTATACGAGAACAGTAAGACTATACACAAGATGCCTTTTCCCCGCGACAGCCGCCCCGAAGGCGGCGTCCCGAAAAACACTACAGAGCACTGCTCTGTGCCGTCTCCAGCGCGGGGGCCTGGAACCCGCCGCCCAGCGCTGCCATCAACGAAACCGAGCTGTCGATGTGCTTGCTGTTGAGGAAGGCCAGGCGCATTTCGTCCTGAATCAATTGTTGCTCGATGTTCAGCGCATCGAGGAACGTGTCTTCCCCGGCCTTGTAGCGCGACTGCGACAGATCGTAAGACGACTGGGCAATCGCACAGGCATCGCGCTGCACGAGAATCTGCTGCTCGAAAGAACGCAACTGCGTCACCGAAATCGCCACCTCGTGCAGCGCCGAATTCAACACCCGGTTGTACTGGGCAATCGAACTGTCGAGTTCAGCGTTGCCGGCCTTCAGATCGGAGCGCAGACGCCCCGCATCGAAGATGGGCAGCGACACCGTCGGCGCCACGTTCCAGAACTTGCTGACCCCGGCGAACATCGCATCCCCCGTCAGTGCATGAGAGCCCGCCGCCGCCACCAGATTGATGTTCGGGTAGAACGTGGTCTTCACCGCCTCGACGTTTTTAGTCTCGGCCTCTACGCGCCAACGTGCGGCGACGATGTCCGGACGACGGCCGAGCAACTGGGCCGGCAACTGCGCCGGCAATGCCACGACGCTGGCCTGCAGATTCGATGGCCGCTCGAGCGTGTGTGCACGATCGACGCCCTTGCCGATCAGCGCCGACAATTGCAGCCGGGCGATTTCGATGTCCTCGTTGGCGCCGATCAGTGTCGATTCCGAACGCGCCTTGAGGCTCTGCACCTGCTTGAGTTGCGACAGGTTGTCGAGCCCCGAGCCGTACCGTGAATCCGTCAGGTCCACCAGTTTGCTCAAGCGTTCGAGATCGCGCTGATTGAGCTCCGACACCTGCCAGGCATACGCCAGCTGGTTGTAGGCCTTGGCCACGTTGACCGCCAGAATCAGCCGCGACGATTGCAGGTCGACCTCCGCGGCTCGTGCGCTGTTGAGCGCCGACTCCCAGGCGGCGCGCTGGCCGCCCCAGAGGTCGAAGCTGTAGCTGAAATTCACAGCCAGATTACGCGCGGTGAAGTATTTGTGGCCCTCGCCGCTGTAGTCCTCGAAGCGCGACAGTCGGCCACGGGTGACACCTGCCGATGCATCCATTTCCGGGTAGCGCTCGGCATCGCGCAGATCAAGAAATGCGTTGGCCTTTGCGACCCGGGCAGCGACTTCCTGCAAGTCCGGGTTGCTGGCATACGCCTCTTCGATCAACGCACCCAGACGCGGATCGCCCAATGACGTCCACCAGTCTGCACGCGGCCACTGGGCCGCTGGCAACTTGTCTTTCAGGCTGTCGGACGGCGCATCGCCGACCGCCAGCAATTTGCCCTGATGATCGATCCCGGCGTAGTTCACACAACCGGCCGCCAACAGGATGGACGCCGCCAGCGGCGCCAGCATCAAACGTGTAATCGAATACATGTCACGTCCTCACAGGATGGGTTGCGGCACACCGGCCGGTTCGGCTTCGGGTGCGTGGCTCGGTTGCTTGATCGAACTGAGCAGCGTGTACACCGACGGCAGAATGAACAGGGTGAACAAGGTGCCGATCAGCATGCCCACCACAATCACCAGGCCCAGGCCGAAGCGGCTGTTGGCGCCGGCGCCGCTGGCGAACAACAGCGGCGCGAGGCCGACCACCATGGCAGCGGTGGTCATCAGGATCGGCCGCAGACGCACCTGCGCGGCGTGCTGAATGGCTTGCACGCGGTCCATGCCTTGCTGGCGCTGCAACTCGTTGGCGAACGCGACCATCAGGATCCCGTGCTTACTGATCAGACCGATCAGCGTGATCAGGCCGATCTGGGTGTAGATGTTCATCGAAGTCATGCCCAGCGCCAGCGGCACCAATGCCCCGCAGATCGACAGCGGCACGCTGATCAGAATGATGAACGGGTCGCGGAAGCTCTCGTACTGCACACTCAGCACCAGATAGATGATCACCAGGGCCAGGCCGAAGGTGAACGCCAGGCTGTTGCCTTCCTGCACGTATTGGCGGGCGTCGGACTGCCAGTCGAAACTGAAGCCGGCCGGGAAATTTTCCGATTGTTTCTGCAGGAAGCCCACCGCATCACCCAAGGTCACGCCCGGTGCCGGAATGGCCTGGAAGGTGGCGGAGTTCTGCTGGTTGAACTGAGTCAGGCGATTCGGCTCGACCTTCACGCTGAGAGTGGCCAGCGTCGACAACGGCACCGGGTTGCCCTTCTGATCCTTCACGTAATACAGCTTCAGGGTTTCCGGGGTCAGGCGATCCGCCGACACCGACTGCGGGATCACGTCATAGGAACGACCGTGGAACGAGAACCGGTTGACGTACTTCTCGCCGATCAGGCTGTTGAGCGTCTCGCCGATGTCCTGCATGCGGATGCCCAAGGCGTTGGCCTTGGCCCGGTCGACCTGGATTTCCACTACCGGGTTGTTGAAGTCCAGATCGCTGTCGACCACCGCGAACAGGCCACTGGCCTGCGCAGCCTGCTTGAGCTGATCCATCACGTTGTACAGCGCCAGGTATTCCTGATCGCTGCGGATCACCATCTGCACCGGCAGACCACCGGTGGAGCCCGGCAGGGGCGGCATCTGGAACACGAAAATGCTCGTGCCTTCGATCTGATTCACCCGCGCCTGCAAGTCAGGCTGGATGGTGTTGGCGTCGCGGCCGCGTTTTTCCCAGTCCACCAGGTTGATCCCGCCGACGCTGTTGGACAGACCGTCGGAACCGTTCGCCACCCAGTTGCTGTAACCCTCGGGGATTTCGTTGAAGGTCTTGTACAGTTCGTGGGCGTAGGCTTCGAGGTAATTCAGGTTGGCGTGCTGCGGCGCCTTGATGGCGGTCAGCAGGATGTTCTGGTCTTCCAGCGGCGCCAGTTCGGTCTGCGCCGAGCGATAGAGGAAAGGCAGGCTGAAGAAAATCACCAGCGCCACGCTCAGGCTGATCCAGCGCCGTGCCAGCGAACCGCCGAGCAATGCGCCATAACGACGGGACAGGTACTGGAAGAAACGATCGGCCTTGATGGCCATGAAGCCTTCGCTGGTTTTCGCGTCCAGCAGACGAGTACTCATGATCGGCGACAGGGTCAGGGCGACGATGCCGGAAATCACCACGGCACCGGCCAGGGTCAGTGCGAACTCCTTGAACAGCGTGCCGGTGAGGCCGCCCATCAGACCGATCGGCGCGTACACCGCCGCCAGGGTAAAGGTCATCGCCACCACCGGCCCGGCTACTTCACGGGCGCCGATCAGTGCAGCGTCGAACGGTGTCTTGCCCTCTTCGATGTGACGATGGACGTTTTCCACCACGACAATGGCATCGTCCACCACCAACCCGATGGCGAGCACCATGGCGAGCAGAGTCAGCAGGTTGAGGCTGAAGCCGAACATCTGCATCAGCATCGCCGCGCCGAGCATCGACAGCGGAATGGTCACCAGCGGAATCAGCACGGTGCGGAACGTGCCCAGGCACAGGTAAATCACCAGCACCACGATCACCAGCGCTTCGAGCAGGGTGTAGCTCACCTCGTCGATCGACGACTGAATGAAGTGCGCCACTTCGAACGGGATCTGCACGGTCACGCCCGGTGGCAGGGTTTCCTGGATCTGCGGCAGCAATTCGCGCACGCGCTTCACGATCACCAGCGGGTTGCCGGTCGGTGCCGCGTCCAGACCGAGGAACAGCGCCGGTACGTCGCTCATCGCGCCGCTGGTGTCGGTGGAAGCCGCGTTCAGTTCTACAGTGCCAACGTCACGCACACGGATGATGTGGCCGTTGTCGTTGCGCAGCACCATGTCACGGAAGTCTTCGACGCTGTTCAGGTCAGTGTTGACCCGCAGGTTGCTGACCACGTACAGGCCCTTGACCTGCCCAGGTGCGGCCTGGAAGTTGTTGCCCTCGATGGCTGCCGAAACGTCCTGCCCGGTCATGCCGTAGCCGGCCAGACGCTGCGGGTCGAGCCACAGGCGCATGGACAGTTTCTGCTCGCCCATGATGTTGATCTTGGCCACGCCTTCAATGCCGGCAAACATCGGCTCGACGACGCGGGAGATGTAATCCGACATCTCCGGAATGGTCAGGTTGGAGCTGGCGAACGCAACGTAGGCCACGCTCGTGAAGCCGCCGGAAGTGCGCTCCACCACCGGGTCGTAAGCGTCCTTCGGCAGGCGGTATTTGATCTGGTTGACCTTGGCCATGACCTCGGTCAGCGCCGCGATGGAGTCACTGTTGAGTGCCATGCGGATCGTCACCTGGCTGCGGCCCTGGGTCGAGGCCGACGACAGATAGTCGATGCCCTCGACCGAAGCCACGGCCTGGCTGATCGGTTGGGTGACGAAGCCTTGCATCAGTTCCGAAGAGGCGCCGGGGTACTGGGTCGTGACCGTGATGGTCGACGTCTCCAGCATCGGGTACTGGCGGATCGGCAAGTTCATCAGCGCACGCACCCCGAACAACAGGATCAGCGTGCTGACCACCACGGCCAGCACCGGGCGGCGAAGAAAGAGGTCGGTGAAATTCATTTTTCCAGCCCACTGAGTTTAAGAGCAATCGTGTCCGGCACGCCTTCCACCGCCACGCCGTCGTGGAGCTTGAGCTGACCGGACGTCACCACTTGCACACCTTCGCTCAAGCCCTTGTCGACCACCGCCCAGCCATTGCGGCGCTCGCCGACCTTGATGCTTTCACGCTTGACCTTCTGCACGCCGGCCTCGTCGGTGTAGACCGAGAACACGCTCTCGCCGTAGGCGTTGTAAGTGATCGCGGTTTCCGGAATCAGCAGTTCGGCGGTCTGCGGCAGGGTCACCGAGACCCGTGCATACATGCCGGGACGCAGGCGTTTCTGCGTGTCGGTGATGACCGCTTGCACGTTGATGGTGTGGGACTGGTTGATCTGCGGATCGACCGCGACGATTTTGCCGGCGAAGGTCACATCCCCCCAGGCATCGACCTTGGCCTGCACGGTCTGGCCCAGTTGCACTTGCGAGCCATCGCGCTCGGCGAGGGTGAAGTTGACGCGCAGCACGCCCGGATCCGTCAGGGTCGCCACCGCGCTGCCGGCTTGCAGGTATTGGCCAAGGTGCGCCTGGCGAATGCCGAGGGTGCCGGCGAACGGCGCGCGAATGTGCCGCTGAGCGATCTGCGCCTGCATGCGCTCCATGTCGCCTTTGGCGGCGTCGTATTGAGCGCGGGCACTGTCGAAGGCGCGACGGCTTTCGGCGCCGGTCTTGGCCAGTTCCTGGACCCGGGCGAACTGGGCCTTGGCCGATTCGTACTCGCCTTTCAGGCGCACCAGTTCACCTTGCTCGGGTGCGTCGTTGAGCTTGAGCAGCACCTGCCCCGCCTTCACTTCATCGCCGGACTCGAAATCGATGTCCACCACTTTGCCGCTGACTTCGGCCGAGACCAGCACCTGACGCTGCGCCTCGAGTTTGCCGATGGCTTCGAGGTAGTAGGTGTACGGTTGTTTCTTGACCACGGCCAGACCGACCCGGGTGCTGGGAATCCGTTGTTCGGCCGCTGCCGGTGGCGGCGACCAGAAACGCCAGCCCAGGGCGGCGGACAACACCACGACCAGAATAATAAACACCAGCGACTTAACAATATTTCGAGCAAGCATGTGGCACTCCCTTGACTCTTTACTGCGAGCACAAAAGTTTGAGATTTAAGAAAATAAAGGTGCAACTTGAAACGGGCGCGTTATTGATCCCTGTGAACACTCACTGATAACGCGCCCGTTTTATTTATCCGCTATTACGCCGCGGCCAGTACGTTGGTTTTATCCAGGTAGTACTTGCCGATACCGTGCAAGTTCAAAGGCGACAGGGTGAAGTGCTTGGAACCGGTATGAATATCGCGGAAACAACGTTCCAGGAAGTGCGACTTGTAGACGGCTTTTGAGCCGGCCATCGAGTAGAGCTGGTTGACCGCATTGACCGAGTTCTCGGTCAGCACCGAGGCTGCCAGGCCGACACGGGCGCTGACCGGTTCGCCGATGGTTTCACCACGGCTGATCACCTGGTGAATCGCATCTTCCAGCAGCAGTTGTGCGGTGTGCACCGAGGAGATGGCGCGACCGGTCTTCTCGAAGATCACCCCTTCCAGACCCGGATCGGTGTTCACGGCGCGATCGTTGCGGAAATGGTCGACCGCAGCGCGGGCCACGCCCAGCACGGTGGACATCGCCGCCAGGGTGCCGAACTCGTAGTAACCGGTGGCGTAGGCGCGGGAGCTGCGTGCTTCGGGGGATTTCTTCAGGGTTTCGACGTCCAGCGAATACGACTTGTGGACGATGACGTTGGAGCACTGGAAGTGGTGGCTGCCGGTGCCGCGCATGCCCAGAGTGTCCCAGGTCGGCAGGATGGTGCACTGGCTGGCGGGCACGAAGAACATCCGCACTTCCGGTGTAGTGTTGTTTTCGGTGCCTTTGACGGTGGCGGTGCAGACCAGCCAGTCGGCGTGGGCCGAGCCGCTGGCGAACGCCCATTTGCCGCTCAGCAGGTACTCGTCGCCCATCGGCAGCGCTTCGCCGCCGGAGTGGATGGCGCCGATCACGAAACCGTCACAGTGGTTGTAGATCGCTTCGGAGGTGGCTTCCGGCAGGTAGTCCGACAGACGCCCCATCGCCACTTGCACCGCCAGTTGCCAGGACAGCGAAGCGTCGTACCGGGCAAATTCCAGCACCAGCGCGGAGGTGGTCTGGATATCGACCTGGGAGCCGCCGAACGCTCGGGACACCGACGTACGGCCGAAACCGTCCTTGAAGAATCGGGACATCACATCCTTGTGAGTCGCATTTGTCTGCTCGCTGTAATCGCGGTGCTGAACAATCAGCGGATTCAGTGCACGCACCTTCTCGAGCCATTCATTGGATTCGGAGGGAAGGCTGTTCCATTGCATTAGATTTTTCATAACGGCTCCTAGCTATTATTTATTTACGATCAGCAGACGAAAAAACAGACAAAAGTTTTGTTGTTGTTAAACCCCGATAAAAATGTACGACTACAGTCGTACATTTGACAAGCACTATTATCAGACTTCTTTCATTTCCCAATAAAAGAACAATCACTGTCCGACAATAACGCAAGGCGCAAGAGGCCCACGTAACTTGCGAGCAAGTTACGTTACTTGAATCTTTTTGATTACTTCACGCCGGCGCGCCGGTCACTGACTTTCGACAGTGACGCCCAGTCCTGATCGGCCTGACCATGAGCCATGCCGTCCAGCAGGTTGTCCTTCAACACACTGGCAAACGGCAGCGGCACCTGCGCCGCTTCACCCGCCTCCAGCGCCAGGCGTACATCCTTGAGACCCAGCGACAATTTGAAGCCGGCCGGCTCAAATATGTCATCGGCCATCTGCTTGCCGTAACCCTGATACACCGGCACCGGAAACAGCGTCGAAGTGATCATGTCGATGAACGACGCACGACTCACGCCGTAACCGCCGGCCAGGGTCGAGGCTTCAGCCATGGACTCGATCGCCGAGGCGATCATCAGATTGGCCGACAGCTTGGCGGCGCAGGCCACTTCAGCCGTGTCGCCGAGCGTCCAGGTCTTGCGCCCCAACACATCGAACAGCGGTTGTACCCGAGCCAGTGCTTCGGCAGGCCCGGAGGCGAGAATGTTCAGATTGCCGGCAGCCGCCACATCGACCCGCCCCAGCACCGGTGCCGACACGTAATCGACGCCGCGTGCTTCATGCACGGCCGCCAGTTCCCTGGCCAGCGCCACGGACACCGTGGACATGTTGACGTGAACGCTGCCGGCTTGCAGACCGTCCAGCGCCTTGGCGTCGAAGAACACCGAACGGATCGCCGTGTCATCGCCGAGCATCGAGATCAGCACCTCGGCCTGCGCCGCCAGCGCCGGTGTCTCGACGGCTTCGGCGCCGGCCTTGGCCAGTGCTTGCAGCGGTGCTGTCGAACGATTCCACACGCGGACCCGATGCCCGGCTTTCAGCAGGTTCAGCACCATCGGTGCGCCCATCGTGCCCAGACCGATAAATCCCAGTTGCATGTCGCGTTCCTCTCTCGATGAGGTCTTCAAAGCCGTTTGGACAATGATGCAGAATTGCGATTGTACGTGTACAGGCGTACATTTCAAGTGCCGCGATGATTCATTCTTCACGGCAAGGGTTTCAAACGCACCTTTACCCAAGGCAAGGAGGCTTTATGCAATTCGGGATCTACACCGTTGGCGACGTCACGCAAGACCCTACCAACGCCCGTACCCCCAGTGAATCCGAGCGCATCCAGGCCACCCTGCAAATTGCGCAGAAGGCCGAAGACATCGGACTGGACGTGTTCGCCACCGGCGAACACCACAATCCCCCGTTCATCACCTCCTCTCCCACCACCCTGCTGGCCTACATCGCAGCGAAGACTCAACGCATCATTCTTTCGACGTCCACCACCCTGATCAGCACCAACGATCCGGTGCGGCTGGCCGAAGAATATTCACTGCTGCAAAACCTCTGCGGCGGACGCATGGACCTGATGCTCGGCCGTGGCAACACCGCGCCGGTCTATCCCTGGTTCGGCAAGAGCATCGCCGACGCCCTGCCGCTGGCGATGGAAAACTATCGCCTGCTGCACCGGCTCTGGCGCGAGGAAGACATCAACTGGAGCGGACGCTTTCGTACACCGTTGAACCACTTCACCTCGATCCCGCGACCGCTGGACGACCTGCCGCCCTTCGTCTGGCACGGCTCGATCCGTACCCCGGAAATCGCCGAGCAGGCTGCCTATTACGGCGACGGTTTTTTCGCCAGCCACATCCTCTGGCCACGGGAGCATTTCATGGCGCTGGTGGAGTTCTACCGCACGCGTTTTGCCCATTACGGCCATGGTACGCCGGAGCAGGCGATCGTCGGCCTTGGCGGGCACATCTTCATGCGCCGCAACTCCCAGGATGCGCGCCGGGAGTTCCGCCCTTACTTCGATAACGCCCCGGTATATGGCCACGGTCCGTCCCTGGAAGAGTTCATGGAGATGACCCCGCTGGCGGTCGGCAGCCCTCAGGAAATCATCGACAAGACCCTGACCTTCCGCGAGCACTTCGGCGACTATCAGCGCCAGTTGTTCCTGTTCGACCACGGCGGTATTCCGCTCAAGACCGTACTGGAACAACTCGACATGTTCGGCAAGGAAGTCTTGCCGGTGCTGCGTGAAGAAACCCGCAAACGCCGCTCGCCGCTGGCGGCCGAAGCGCCGACTCACGCCAATCGCCTGGCCCGTTTGCAAACTCCGTCGGCCGATCCACACCCCACGGTCAAAGCGACACAACTCGATAGCGTGACCGGCCACTGACCCTGTGGGAGCGAGCCTGCTCGCGATTGCGGACATACATTCAACACCTTCAGTGAATGTTAAGCCCTCATCGCGAGCAGGCTCGCTCCCACATTTAGTCAGGCAACGTCCTTCAGCGGGCGCTGCGTATCCATCGCAACCACCACATCATCGTTGATCAGCCGCGCCAGATACTGACCATAACCGGTCTTGCTCATGCTGCCCGCGTGCACCAGCAACTGCGCATCGTCGATCCAGCCCTTGTTGTAGGCGATCTCTTCGAGGCAGGCGATTTTCAGGCCCTGGCGTTTCTCGATGGCCTGCACGAAGTTGCCGGCTTCCATCAAGGCATCGTGGGTGCCGGTGTCCAGCCAGGCCATACCACGGCCCATCACCGATACATTCAACTTGCCGCGTTGCAGGTAGACGTTGTTGACGTCGGTAATCTCCAGCTCACCGCGTGGCGACGGCTTGATGTCGGCGGCAATCTGCAGCACTTCGTTGTCGTAGAAATACAGGCCGGTGACGGCGTAGTTCGACTTCGGATCACTCGGTTTTTCACAGATGCTCAGAGCCTTGCCGGCGGCATCGAACTCCACCACACCAAAGCGCTCGGGATCGGCCACGTAGTAACCGAACACCGTGGCCCCCTCGTCGCGAGACGCGGCCTGCACCAGGGTTTCACCGAAGCCGGCGCCGTAGAAAATGTTGTCGCCGAGCACCAGACACACATTGTCTTCACCAACAAATTCGCGACCGATGATGAACGCCTGGGCGAGGCCGTCCGGGCTTGGCTGCACCGCGTAGCTCAGGCTCAGGCCCAACTGGCTGCCGTCGCCGAGCATGCGCTGGAAACCCGGCAGATCTTCCGGGGTGGAGATGATCAGGATCTCGCGGATTTCCGCCAGCATCAGCACCGACAGCGGGTAGTAGATCATCGGTTTGTCATACACCGGCAGCGACTGTTTCGAGACGCCCAGGGTGATCGGGTGCAGACGCGAACCGGCGCCGCCTGCCAGCAGAATTCCTTTGTACTTGGCCATGCTTTTTTCCTTTCAAGCAGTGAGATTTGAATGACTGAATGTTCAGGCCACGAGGGCTTCGTCGCGTTGCTCGCCGAGGCGCTCGAGCGCGTAGGCGCCGGACATCACCCGCAACCACCAGGCGCGGTTGTCGAGGTACCAGTCGACGGTTTTCTGCATGCCGCTTTCGAAGGTTTCCTCTGGCGTCCAGCCCAGCGTCGCGTGGATTTTCCCGGCATCGACGGCGTAGCGTTTGTCGTGGCCCGGACGATCCTTGACGAAGGTGATCAGGTCGCGGAAGTGCGCGACACCTGCCGGTTTTTCTGCACCGCGTGCTTCGAGCAGATCGCACAGGGTGTGCACCACTTCCAGGTTGGTCTTCTCGTTGTGGCCGCCGATGTTGTAGGTCTGCCCGACCTCACCGCGCGTGACCACCGCATACAGTGCGCGGGCGTGATCCTCGACGAACAGCCAGTCGCGGATCTGCGCGCCGTCGCCGTACACCGGCAACGGCTTGCCTTGCAGCGCATTGAGAATGACGTGGGGAATCAGCTTTTCCGGGAAGTGATAAGGCCCGTAATTGTTCGAGCAATTGCTCATCACCACCGGCAGGCCGAAGGTGCGATGCCAGGCGCGAACCAGATGATCGGAGCCGGCCTTGGTCGCCGAATACGGCGAACTTGGCGCATACGGCGTGCGCTCGGTGAACGCCGGATCTTCGGGTTCCAGATCGCCGTACACTTCGTCGGTGGAAATGTGGTGGAAACGGAACGCCGACTGACGCGCCGCGTCCAGCCGGTTCCAGTAACCGCGCGCCGCTTCGAGCATCGTGTAGGTGCCGACGATGTTGGTTTCGATAAAGGCTTGCGGGCCATCGATCGAACGGTCCACGTGGGACTCGGCGGCCAGGTGCATCACCGCATCCGGTTGCAGCCGTGCGAACAGTTCGTCCAGCGCCGGCTTGTCGCAGATGTCGACCTGACAGAACCGGTAACGCGGCGAGTCGGACACCTCGGCCAGCGACTCGAGATTGCCGGCGTAGGTCAGTTTGTCGACGTTGATCACTTCGCATTCGGTCTCTTCGATCAGAAACCGCACCACGGCCGAGCCAATGAAGCCCGCGCCCCCTGTCACTAAAATTTTCATCAGCGCCTCCCCTGGCAAAATGATGATTGAACGTCCTTCGATGCTGTGTGCGGGTCAGTTCAACAACGCGACCCAGTATTGCGACAGCCCCTGTTCGAGAATCAGCAGCGTCTGGATGCAGACGAAGCTTTCGTCGGTGGTCGCCGAGGTCGCATTGAGCGGCCCGAAACCACCGTCCTGCTTCTGATGGGCAGCGATCCAGTCTTTCGATTCCTGCAGATACGTCGGCTGCGCGTCGAGCAGATACATCGCCGCGATGGCCATGTAAGTGCCCACCAGGCTGACCGCTTTGCCCGGTCGGTAGTGGAACGAGCCGTTGGCCAGTTGTAGCTTTTGCAGCCAGGCGACGGTCTGCTCGGCATCGACGATGCGTCGGTTGAGAATGAACAGCGTCGACACCACGCGGTACACCGAGAAGGCATCCGGCGGATAGCCGGGCTTGTTGGCGAAACCGCCATCGGCCGAGCGGCAGCGCAAGGCGAACGCCATCACGCCCTGCTCGTCCGGCGCCTTGGCTTCAAGGGCATGCAGCGACAGCACCGCCAGGTTGGTGTGCCAGATGTCCGAGCCGAAACCCGGCACATCACCGAAACCGCCGTCGGGGTTCTGGCACGCTTGCAGGTAACGCACACAAGCGCCGATATCGTTCGGCAACGCGCCCAGCACCCGCAGCGACAACACCGCGCAGTAGGTGGCGAACACATCGCTCAAGTGCCCGGGCTGCTCGGCAAATCCACCGTCGGTGTTTTGCGAAGCCCTGATGCAGTCGATCAGGCTGGCCTTGTTTTCGATTTGCAACCCCAGGGCATGCAAGTCCGAAATCACGTGCAATCCGGAAAACACCTGCCAGGTCTTGTCGGCACGGAAGCCCAGCGGCGTGGTTTCGGCGGTCAGTCCGTAAGGCGTCTGATTCGACGCCCGGGCCTTGGCCAGCCAGGCGAGATAACGCTGCAGATCGACATTGATGGTCGGCACGCCATTCGGGTGAATGTGCTGGACGTCGCCACCGCCATCGATCACTTGCAACTCACGGCTGACCAACGCCGCGTCGTCATGATGAGCAACGGCAGCGGCCGGTTCGATGGACTGCAAGGCGCGGGCAGCGGCGAGCTGGGTTTTCAGGCTTTTCAGGTGCAGCGGCAGGTACGTCAGGTTGCCGATGCTGAAAATCCCCGGCTGACGCGGCGGCGCCCAGAACTGTCGAATGAACGGCACGGTCGGGTCATCCGGCGTCGACCAGAAGTAGCCCTTGCCCATGAACAACCCACCATTGCGGGCGTCATGGAACTCCAGCAAAGCGGCAGTCACCGAAGCGCGGTCAGCGTCGCTCGCACCGGACGGCAAGACCTGAATCGCCTGCAACAGCAACGCCACGTCGTAGGCCGTCTTGATCGGGAATGGCGACTCGTGATGCTTGTACGAAGTGTGCCAGTCGCAACGTACTTTGCCGTTGATCCCGACCCGGTCCCAGTACCCGCCATAGGCCGGATCGCGGAACAGCGCCAGGGTTTGCAGCAGGAATGAACGAGCCAGGTTCGACAGCGCATTGTCGTCCCGCACATCGGCCAGACGCGCCAGCACCAGGCTGACCTGAGCGCGCACGGCGCAACGGGTCAGCGCCACATCGACACAGGATGCGCTGTCGCTGCCAGCCACCCGACCGATCAGATTTTCTGCGTGAATCTGCAAGTGCCCGACCAGCCCCAGACCCAACGGCTCGTTACTGATGCGTGCCAGCAACGCCGTGGCGCTGATATCGAGCTCGATCGAGGTCGCCAGCTCCAGCGGCGTCGACCAGTCGCTGCTGTACAGGCCGGCGATCGTGGAACGGGCGTAGAGCGCTTCGACCTTTTCCAGCAGCCCGTGAATCGCGGCATTGTTCGCCGCGTCCTGCGGCACTCGACGCTGATAGGCAATCAATGCCACCAGCGCGTCCAGTTGCAGCGCCAGCGTGCGGCAGCGCCCGGAACCGTGTGGCGTCCAGTAGCGGTCGGCCAGTTCGTGGAAACCGCCATTCGACGAATCATGCAAACGCATCAGCCCGTCATGGGCAAAACGCAGGCCGACATCGTCGCCGTGCTCGGCCTGGTAGAGCGTCGCGGCAACCTGATCCTGCAACTGCTTGTCACTGGAAATCGCAACCTCGCCACTGGTATCGGTCACAGCAAAAAAACCGCCGTACTCAATGTCCTTGAGGCCTTGATCAAATACAAACTGCGGATGCAGCGGCATGGTGAATCCCTCTTCCCTGAGGTTAAGCAGCTTTGCTTTCGGTCAGCGATACAACACGGCCGCGGCACAAATCGATGATGCGCGTCGCGGCGCGAGCGGCACCCTCGCCGTCCGGTGCGGCCACTTGCTGATGAGGTGCGTAGTAAGTGGATGACCGGGTATCTTTCTCCAGTTCGCCCTGAATCAGCTCGACGATTCGGTCACGGTCGTATCCGATATGCGTCGGGAAACCCAGCAATTCCAGACGTCGCAAAGCTTCCAGTTCGTGGTATTCGGACTTCGACGACAACAGGAACAGAGTCGGAATATTCATTGCCGCAATTTCGGTCACGGTGATCCAGCCCGGCGCCGAAATCAGCAGGCTGGCTTCGCGCAGCAGGCCCATCCAGTCCGGGTAGTACGGCACACAAACCACACCGTCCTGCTCCTCGATATCCTTGCGGCCCAGCAGCACCATTTTCAGATCCGGATTGCGTTCGCGCAGGATCTTGAAACTGTCCAGATACGCGGCAAGCAATGCGTCCTTGTTCTCCGCAAACATGGTCGTGCCGCTGATAGAGGCGACAATGAATGGCGAATCACCGAGATTGAGTTGCTCACGCACGTTCAATCCGCTCTGCACCGTGATGTCCCGGATCATCGGACCGACAAAATGTGCCTTGCCACTGGCCAGCGCTTCGGCGACCGGTGTGCCTTGGTCAAGAGCGGCAATGAACGGTTTGTCGGTCAGCACCAGCTGTGCCTGACTGATCATCCAGCTGAACTGACTGTGCAGCGCCGTCCGTGCCCGGGACATCTCCAGAGCATTCACCTCGAAGCCGCCTTCAGCCAGGTCGTGATCCTGCAGTTGGCAAAGCGTGAAGTCATAGCGTTCGGTCACGAACACCAACGGTGTGCCTGTGAAGATCGCTGCCAGGCAGGCAGCCATGTTGTAGTCCGACACCAGCACACTCGGCTTGTGTTCGGCGATCAACGCCAGGTAAGACAGGATCCGCTCACCGGACAGGAAGGTAGTCGCAATATAACTGCCGATGTAAGTAGCCCAATCAAGCTGTTTCGACAAGTTGCTCTTTTTCGAATAGTCGACCAGTCGTCCGGCGATATCCACGACTTCGATTCCAGACTTTTCGAATAAAGGAGTAAACGTCGGCTGCAAAGAAGCCAGTGCAACCGTCAGAGGCATATCCGGGCGTTGCTTCTTGATCGCCTGAGCGATGGACAGCACGCGCATGTTATGGCCGGAACCGGTCGGATTAGGGGCAAATAAAATCATTCTTGAATCTCCATTAGTTGAACAACGCCATGAACCACAGTGTTTTCCAATACATCCCTTATCACCACCGAATACGGTTTTATAACTGCACCGTCACCAATATTCAGTGGACCTACCAAGATGGCGCCCTCGCCAATAACGCAACGACTTCCAATGCGCACAGGTGCCTCCTCCCAAGGCAGTGAGCGGAACGAATGATCATGAGTAGAAGCGACAATCGTGACGCCTTCGGCCACCTCGCTGAAGGCGCCGATGGTCACACCGCCAGCGGCTTCGATGACCACACCGGCAGCCAGTCGCACGCCTGTCCCCAGTGCAATGCCGCCCAGTTGCGACATACCCCCCTGGCGGGAGCTGCGCCCGATCAGAATGCAGTCACGGGCGATTTCCACCGAAGCACCACCGCTCAACTCGGCATCAATCAAGGTTTCGTCGCTGATGTCCCAGGTCGAGGTGTCGGGGTTCATTGCCTTGAGTCGCGGCACCGATTGCGTGGACCGATCGAGCATCGACGGCAAGCCCCGGCAAGCACGGTCACGGACTTTGGCCAGCACGGGCGCCGGGCTCGGCAGGCCGTCCTCGACCACCGTGCGCCGGGCAATGACCCGCGCCGGGCGACCGACCACAATGGCATCGGCGGGTACATCCGCAGTCACCAGTGCCCCAGCGGCCACCACCGCTCCCGCGCCGATGGAAACGCCAGCCGCTACAGTGGCCTTGGCGCCCAGCCAGACGTTCTCGGCAATGCGTACCGGTGATTGCGCCGTTCCCAGGCAGCTTGCGCCCGTGGCCAGCATGCTGGAGGCGCCAAGGGAGGCGAATTGCAGATCACACTTGAACCCGATGAAACAATCATCGGCGACCTGAACGTTCTGCAGGCGACTGCCGGCACGAATCCAGACATGCCGGCCCAACTTACTCTCGTTATTCACCGTCGTCGAAACTTCAACTACATTTATGTCGTCCACAATAAAGCCTCATTCCATTGATGCCGGGCACATAAGAATCCGAAAGGCGTGCGTATCCCGCAGATATAATTCCGCCGATGCACAAATAATAATCAACTGTTTATTTATGGCTTCCATTCAAAGCACGCACAACATTGCGTCTGCGCAACTTATTAACTGACCGGTTCATTCAATTGTCGTTATTCATTAACAACAGGTAGAGGTTCACGCTTGAGCCAAAGGCCAAGTCAGTTTCATGTGAAAAAAAGCCGATTCAAGTCTGTCCGTGACTCTTGTGTAGCTCCATCAGGGTGGGATTGTCCTTTAGTACGAATGTTATAGTACAGACGATTTTGTTTTGCAATAGGTGTCCGAATGGTTATCTCGTTTTAGTCTAAAAATTGATTGAACTTTTACGGTACGCGATTGTATTAAAACCGTCATATTTGCACAGCATCGGTGAAAATCCCCGGTTTTACGGGGCTCTTCCCGTTCAGCGCTAACAGGCATATGGAGGTCGAACCCAGACATTCCGACGGTGTTCACCCACGTTACGGTGGCGACTCAAACTGCCTTTGGCCTGGAGTCGTCATGCCTGCACCTATCACCGTTCTGCGCGACACACACCCGCTGCCAGTACTCGACGCCTGCAAATGGGAGAAGCTCGAGGGCGATCCCCACACCGTCAACCTCAACGCCTACACCAGCGAAGACGGCAGCAAGATCATGGGCACCTGGATCTGCACGCCGGGCAAATGGCGAGTGGATTACGTGAAGTGGGAGTACTGCCATTTCCAGGAAGGCTACTGCGTGATCACCCCGGACGGCATGGAGCCGATCCACCTGCGCGCCGGCGACATCTTCGTCGTCGAACCGGGCATGAAGGGCACCTGGGAAGTGGTCGAGACCGTGCGCAAATATTTCGTGTTCGCCTGATACAAAAAAGCCGGGAAACCACCCGACGTGATTTCCCGGCAACACCTACTGCATTTGAATTGCAGACCTGCGACGAGCGCAGGCCTGACGACGATTACTGCGGTTTACGATAGCTGTTGATGATCGCCGAGAAATCCTTGCCACCTTCCCCACGCTGACTCATCGCCTGATACAACTGCTGAGCCACCGCGCCCAGCACCACCGGCTGATGGGCCTGACGCGCCGCTTCGGTAGCCAGCCCCAGATCCTTGAGCATCAGTTCGGCGCCAAAGCCACCTGTGTAACCACGCGAGGCCGGCGCGGTTTCGACGATGCCCGGCCACGGGTTGTACATTTCCGAGCTCCAGCAACGCCCGGTCGAGCTGTTGATGATCCCGGCAAGCACCGTGGTGTCGATGCCCAGCGCATCGCCCAGCGCCATCGCCTCGCTGACGCCGACCATGGAAATGGCGAGCAACAGGTTGTTGCAGATTTTGGCGATCTGGCCGGTGCCGACCTCACCGCAGTGCACGATGTTGCGGCCCATCTGCGCCAGCACCGGTTGCAGGGTGGCGAACAGTTCCGGGGTGGCGCCGACCATGAAGGTCAGCGTCCCGGCCGTGGCGCCGCCGGTGCCGCCGGATACCGGGGCATCGGCCATGGCCACGCCTTGCTTGGCGGCCGCCGCCGCCACATCGCGCGCCGTCTGCGGATCGATGGTGCTGCAATCCACGGCCGGCACGCCTTTGCCGATCCCGGCCAGCACGCCGTCCTCACCGAGCCAGACGCTGCGCACATGCACGGCGGCAGGCAGCATGGTGATCACCAATTCGGCATCTGCAGCAGCTTCGCGAGCCGAGGCACGGATGGTGCCGCCCAGTTGCTCAAGTTCCGCCAGCACGGTTTTGTTCAGGTCCACCAGATTCAGCGAATGCCCGGCCTTGATCAGGTTGCGCGCCATCGGTGCGCCCATGTTGCCCAGACCGATAAATGCGATTTTCATGGCCATTCCTCAGCGCAGGTTGATGGTGGTGTTCACGCCGTCATTGACGCTGTCGTCATCGAACCAGCGCGCCGTGACCGTTTTGGTCTGGGTGTAGAACTGCACCACTTGCTTGCCGTACGGGCCGAGGTCGCCGAGTTTCGAACCCCGCGAACCGGTGAAGCTGAAGAACGGCACCGGCACCGGAATCGGAATGTTGATGCCGACCTGGCCGACGTCGATTTCAGTCTGGAACTTACGCGCCGCCGCACCGCTCTGGGTGAACAGGCCCGTGCCGTTGCCGAACGGGTTGGCGTTGACCAGCGCGATGGCCTGGTCGAGGGTGTCGACTTCCAGCACCACCAGCACCGGGCCGAAGATTTCCTGGGTGTAGATCTGCATGTCGGTGGTCACCCCGGAGAACAGGGTCGGGCCGACGAAGTTGCCGTTCTCGTAACCCGGCACGCTGATGTCGCGACCGTCCAGCTCGAGTTTCGCGCCTTCCTTGATGCCGCTTTCGATCAGATCGAGAATCCGCGCCTTGGCCTTTTTCGAAATGACCGGGCCGACATCAGTGCCTGGCTCGCTGCCGGCGTTGACCTTGAGTTTCTGCGCCAGCGCTTTCAGATCCGGCAACCACTGCTTGGCCGCACCCACCAGCACCACCACCGAAGTGGCCATGCAACGCTGACCGGCCGCACCGAAACCGGCGCCGACCAAGGCATTGAGCGCTTGCTCGCGATTGGCATCCGGCAGCACTACGGCGTGGTTCTTTGCACCCATCATCGATTGCACGCGCTTGCCGTGTTTACCGGCCAGGTCATAAACGTGAGTGCCGACGGCGGTCGAACCGACGAACGAAACCGCCTTGATGTCCTTGTGGGTGCACAGGCCATCGACCACGTCCTTGCCACCATGGACGACGTTGAGCACACCGGCCGGAATGCCGGCTTCGATCGCCAGCTCCACCAGCAGCATGGTCGACAGCGGATCCTGTTCGGACGGTTTGAGCACGAAGGTGTTGCCGCAGGCGATGGCCATCGGGAACATCCACAACGGAATCATTGCCGGGAAGTTGAACGGCGTGATGCCGGCGCAAACGCCGATCGGCTGGCGCAAGGTGTAGGTATCGACACCGCCGGCGACGTTCTCGGCGAACTCGCCCATTTGCAGACTGCCGATGGAGCAGGCGTGTTCGACCACTTCCAGGCCACGGAAAATATCGCCCTCGGCATCGGCAATGATCTTGCCCTGCTCGGCGCTCAGCACCACGGCAATACGCTTGGAATGCTCGCGGATCAATGCCTGCAGCTTGAGCATGATGCGCATGCGCGCGCCGATCGGGGTCAGCTTCCAGGTCTGGAAGGCGCGCTGGGCGGCGCTGACGGCAGCGTCGACTTCAGCGGCGGTGGCGAACGGGACTTTGGCCAGTACCTGCTGGGTCGCCGGGTTGACGATGTCGTGCCACTCGGTGGTCTGCGACTCGACCCACTCGCCGTCGATCAGCAGCTTGACCTTCTGGACCGTGGTTTCGTTGGGCGTAAGCGATGCGTTCATGCTGGTCTCCAGAAATTGTTTTTATCTTGGGAGCCAAGGCGAAGGTTCGCCTTGAGATGAGGCGTGTGTCACGAATTGGTTGTCGGACTGTTTTTGGAGTATAGATGTGCAAACTTCTAATAAGAACGCACATATAAGCCCGTCCATCATGCAAAAAAACATCACGTCTCTAGGTTCGCTGAACTGGGACGACCTCAAGTTTTTCCTCGAAGTCGCCCGTACCCGCAAGGCCAGCACAGCGGCCAAACGCCTGGCGGTGGACTACACCACCGTGTCGCGGCGGATCAGTTCGCTGGAAGCGGCGCTCGGCACCTTGCTGTTCGAAAAGTCCCGCACCAGCGGTTTCGTGCTGACTGCCGAAGGCCAGCGTCTGCTGAGCTATGCCGAATCGATCGAAAGCACACTGCACATGGCCTGCGAGCAGGTGTCCGGCTCTGGCGTCGCGCTGTCCGGGCATGTGCGGATGGGCTGCACCGAAGGTTTCGGCAGCTTCTTCATCACCCCGCAGTTAAGCCACTTCGTCGACGCCTACCCGGCAATCTCGGTGGACATCCTGCCGCTGCCACACTTCATCAGCCTGTCCAAACGCGAGGCGGACATCGTCATCGCCCTTGAACGCCCGGAGCACGGGCCGTATGTGTGCTGCAAACTCTGCGACTACCGTTTGCAGCTCTACGCGACCCAGGAATATCTGGACAAACACCCGCCGATCCGCCGCCCCGCCGACCTGGGCAAGCATCAATTCATCAGTTACGTGGATGACCTGGCGTTCAGCTCGGAGCTGCTGTATCTGGCGAACGTGCTGCCCGGCGCCAGCGCCAATTTGCGCAGCACCAGCGTGATCGCGCAATTCGTGGCGGCGCAGCAGGGGCGCTCACTGGCGATTCTGCCGTGCTTCCTCGCGGCCCAGGACCCGCGCCTGTTGCCGGTATTGCCGGAGGAAATCGACATTACCCGGCAGTTCTGGATGTACTGCCGGGAGGATTTGCGCAAGCTCAAGCGGATCACCCTGTTGTGGGATTACATCCGCGAAGTGACCGAGTGCAATCAGTCGCTGTTGATGGGGCAAACGCGGGAGATGCAGTTTGCCGACTAGTCGGCGCTGACCACGATCGACACCCGGCGGTTTTCGGTGCGGCCGGCAGCGGTGTCATTGGAGGCCACCGGTTCGCGGCTACCCAGGCCTTGCAGCTGGATGTTCTCTTCCTTCATGCCGACCGACGTCAGCACTTTGCCGACACTTTTTGCCCGGCGCAAAGACAGCTGCTGGTTGTAGGTTTCCTTGCCCGAGGCATCGGTGTGGCCATCCACCCGTACCCGTTCGATGCCGACACCCAGCAACGCTTTGCCGATACGCTCGACGATTTCGGTACTTTGCTTGTTCAGGCTTTCGACATCGCTGCCAAACAACACTTTGCCCGACAGGCCGAACTCCCAGCCGTCGTCGGTCAGCTCAAAGCCTTGCTGCTTGAGCACGGCAATCTGCGCCGGTGTCAGGCCTTTTTGCGGAGCGGTCTGGCATCCGGTCAGGGCCAGCATGGCCGTCAGCAATAGAGTGGAAAACAGTCGAACGGCAATCGAGAACACGGGCATCAGCTCCTGGTTTGAACGGAATCGACCGGGTGCTCCGACCCGGCGGTGAATTGGGCGCCACGGGACAGGCGCTTGGCTTGATACATCGCGGCGTCGGCCGCATCGAGCAAAGTGCCGGGCGTGGCGCCATGATCGGGGTAAACCGCAATACCGATACTGAGCGAGGTCACCACAAGGGTGTCGCCCGGTACCGCAATGGGGGTGTCCATGCTGGCGAGGATCTTGTCGGCAATGCGCTCTGCGTCTTCGGTCTTGTGCAACGGTGTCAGCAGAACGGCAAATTCATCACCGCCCAGACGCGCTACCAAATCCTCTTCACGCAACTGCGCCCGCACCCGGTTCGCTACCGCTACCAAGACCGCATCACCGGCCGCGTGGCCAAAATTGTCATTGATTTCCTTGAAACGATCACTGTCCAGAAACAGCACCGCTACGCGCTCGTTGAGTTTGCTGGCGCTGCGCAATGCACGAATCAGGCGGCCCTCGAAAAACGCCCGGTTGGGCAGTCCCGTGAGGCTGTCGTGTGTCGCTTGGTGGGCAAGGGTTTCGTTCTCGTTTTGCAGGTGGGTCTGCCACGATTCCAGCTCATCGAGCAGAGCGTTGAAGTCGTTGCCGAGGTTGTCGAGTTCGGCGATTTTCGCCGGTGGTACGCGCCGGTCCAGCGCACGTTCGCTGCGGGCGGCGTGGGCCACTGCGGCGAGGCTGTGCAATGGCCCAGTAATTCCGTGCAACTGGCGACGCGCCAGAAAGAGCGCGACCCAGGCGCTGATCGCGGTGCAGAGTACGATCCCCGCCAGTCCGCTCAACAAAAAGCGCATCAGGCTGCCACCGTGGCCGGTCAGCAAAATCCGGCCGATCTCATGATCCTGATGCAGGATCGGCAGACTGATCGGCTTTTCCAGGATTGCCCCCGTCACTTGCATTTCCAACGCGGAAAACAGGCCGTTCTCCGGACGCTGCCAGTGCGCCAGCACTTGACCCTGACTGTCCAGCACCTGAGCGTCTGCCACTTCTTCGGTCGAGGCGATCAGCGCCAGCGCTTCCGTCGCGGCGGCCTTGTCGTTGAATACCACCGCGGCTTCCACGGTGTAATTGATCGAGCGGGCGATGAGGTGCAGGTTGTGATCGGCATAGACCCGCAGCGCCAGGACGCCGAGCAGGGTCAACGACACACTGGCCATCGCCACGGCCACCAGCGCGACAATCAAATGCCCGCGACCGATGACCGAGCCCAGGGTCGGACGTCCAGTGGAAGGGTCACGTCTCATGGGGCCGCCGGCTTGCGGCGCGACAACTGCAGCACGCTTGGATGAATACGAACACCACTACGGGCGACGGAATCGAGATTGACTTCGAAAGACACCTGCTCGTCACCAACCCGCAGGCAGAACAGGCTGCCGACCGTGCACTGATCGCCGCCCTCGCTGATGCTCAGTACAGGATGGCCAATCAGCGACGCGAACAATCGGCTGCGTTCATCGGCGGTAAGTTTGCCGATGTAGACGGCGTCGCATTCACTGACGACCGACGGGTTGTCTGCCAGCAGACGACGCACGTTGACAGGCCGCCCTGTCGCTTGTGTCGTGCCTTTCACCAGATCATCCGTGTATTCGGTGGGACCGACGATGCACAGACGCAACTGTGCAGGTTCGACCGGCCAGCGCGCATAACTGAGAATGCCCAGCACCACTTGAGTGACCGACCTGGCCCTTTGCTCAGCCATACCCACTGGCCTTTCCGGCTGGGCAGCCGCTACACCCGTGAGCAAACAGAGCAGAACGGCAAGCAACGCTCGCTTGCTGTCAACTACGCGCTCTGTCGCCCAGACAGCCAGCTTCATGCAGGGATTCTCTTGGATCGTTACGAAATGATGCCGCAACGATAGCACAGCGTTGGAACGCCAGCGATACAGCCCCTCTGACCGGTCGGTCAGATAACGCCGGCAATCATTGGCAGCTTCACCCTCGAAGCGTCGCCCCCTCCTCCAGTTCCAGCATCAGACCGCTCAAGCGCTTGACCTTGCGCTGCACCGCTTCCTCGAATACCCCGGCTCGCGGTTCGATCAAGGTGAACCAGTGTTTGGCTCGGGTAATGCCGGTGTAGATCAGCTCTTTGGTCAATACCGGATTCAGGGCGTCGGGAAGGATCAACGCGGTATGGGCAAACTCAGAGCCTTGCGACTTGTGCACCGTCATGGCGTACACGGTTTCCACATCATTGAGCCGGCTCGGCAACACGAACCGCACCCCACCGCGCCCATCGTTACGCGGGAACGCCACCCGCAGCACCAGTTCACCGGCGTTCGGCCCCTCTCGTTCAGGCAGTTTGAGAGCAATGCCGATGTCACCGTTCATCAGCCCCAGGCCATAGTCATTGCGGGTCATCAGGACCGGACGACCTTCATACCATTGCTGGTCACGGTCAATCAGCCGCGCCTTGATCAGCGCGTCGGTGATGCGCTGGTTCAGCCCCTCGACGCCCCACGGCCCTTTACGCACCGCGCACAGCAGCTGGAAGGTATCGAACGCCTGCAAGACCTCACGCGCCCAATCGAGCCAACCGGGATGCTCAAGGGGAGCTCCGGCAGGCGGGCGCTGATTGCGCAGAACGCTCAAGTAATGCCGATAACCGCAAGGGCCCTCGCCATGCCCTTCCAGAACAAGACGCTCCAGTGCGTGGTCCTGCTCACCTTTGAGCGCCAGTGAATACACATCGTCATGGCTTCGTGCAGCCAACAGTTGGCGGGCCTCATCCGGCAATTGCTGATTCACCCGTCGCGCAAGCTGACCGATGCCACTGCCCTCGCCGAAACGCCGCGAGTGACGCAACATCACCACTTGCTGCGCCAATGGGTGCGTACCGTCGCTGTCCTCGTGCAAACCGGCGTCCTGCAAGGATTCCCCGCTCACGGACTCCAGCCACTGACGTGTCTGCGGACTGTACCAACCCGCCTCGGCATCGCGGCACAAATCCCCCAGCACCGCACCGGCCTCGACAGAGGCCAGTTGATCCTTGTCGCCCAACAACACCAGGCGAGCATGTGACGGCAACGCATCAAGCAGGTTGGCCATCATTTCCAGGTCGATCATGGATGCTTCGTCGACCACCAACACATCCAGCGGCAAGCGGTTGCCCGCATGATGACGAAAGTGCCGGGTACCGGGACGACTGCCCAGCAAGCGGTGCACGGTCGTTACCTCGGAAGGGATTTTTTCCCGAACGGCCTCGGCGACTTTCAGCGATTGCACTTGCTGGCTGATGGACTCGGTCAACCGCGCAGCCGCTTTACCCGTGGGCGCGGCCAGACGAATACGCAAAGGCTGGCCGGCTTCGACGGCGGGAGCCTGAAGCAAGGCCAGCAAACGCACCACGGTGGTGGTCTTGCCGGTGCCCGGCCCGCCCGTGACGATGCTGAAAGCACCTCGAGTCGCCAGTGCGCAGGCGAGTTTCTGCCAGTCGATCACCCCGGTTTTCATTGCCGCCCCGAACAACTCGTCAAGACGCTGCGACAGGTCGCTCGGCGTCGATTCATGCTCCGCGAGGCGCTGACGCAGTGCCGTGTCGATGCGTCGCTCATAGGCCCAGTATCGCCGCAGGTACAGGCGTTTGCCGGACAGCACCAGGGGACATTGCCGTGCAGACTCACTCTCGTCGGCAGCCAGCGCCACCAGCGAACTGCCGGCCAGCACCTTGCACCAGTGCGCCCCTTCCAGGGTTTCAAGCAATTGCGATGGCAGCAACAACACACCCGATTGCACGTCCCCCTCCGGCGGCAGGGACAGGGCGAAGTCCGGAGCCTTGAGGGTTTCAAACAGATCCAGGCACACATGACCATGACCGAGCTGGTGACTGGTCAAAGCGGCGGCAAGCAGAACCAGCGGATCGGCGTCTGGCACCAACTCATGAAGAAACGTCACGAATGCCTTGTCCAGAGCCCGCAGCCATCCTCGTTCTACCCAGTGGGTCAGCAACTGCAGCAAGTCCTCGGCCCGCAACAGGGGCGTCAGTTGGGCAAGACTGTCTGCATCCAGCGCAATCGGCGACAAATGCGCAAAGGTGCGGCTCATAGCAACTCTCCCTGTTCCCATACCGGCTCGGATTTCGGTTCCGGTTTGCCCTGGAACATCCGGTCCAGACGCTCGATCAGCTCCCGCGGCGGTCGCACGAAATACACACCACCGCTGTCGGCACGTGTGCCCCGCAGGAACAGATACAGCGCACCGCCAACATGCCGGTCGTAATCGTAATCGGCGAGGCGGGCCTTGAGCTGACGATGCAGAGCCAGCAGATACAACACATATTGCAGATCGTAGCGATTTTCCAGAATCGACTGTTCCATGGCCTGTTCGGTGTAGGCGGCGTCATCGACGCCCAGCCAGTTGGATTTGTAGTCCGCCACGTAATAACGACCGTCATGTTCGAAGGTCAGGTCGATGAAGCCTTTGAACATGCCGTTGAGTTGCACCGCTTCGGCGGCGACCCGGGCAACACCGCCGTGGGTGAACTTGCGAACCTGTTCGTCGAGTCTGACGACATCGACCTTGTGGCTGGCGAACCAGAACTCCATCTCGACCCGATACCGTTTCAATTGCTCCAATACGACCGGTGGTCGGCCGGTACCTGCGGGCATCGGCGACTTGAGCAGATGCTGCAGCCAGTCACTGAGGGTCGTGATCCAGCCTTCCCAGCCGCGACGATTGCAGCGTCGGCCGATCGCGTCTTCCAGTGCCTCGCGTGAAACCGCGAAACCTTCATCACCGGCCCATTCGAGCAGTCCGTGGAGAAATGTTCCCGGATTCGGTCCACGAGGGAAGCGGTGAATATCAGCGCCTCCCGGGATGATCTCCCGGTGGGCGTCGGGTTCAAGGCGCTCGTCGTCGAACAGTTTCTGCGCTTGCGGACTGTCCGGCGCGTCCTCACTGCCCATACTCAACACATCACTGATCCGCAAAGCACTGTAGGAGGCGATCCACCAGTTTTCGCTGGCCTTGCGTTTGGGTACCAACGTGGCACTGAGGGTTGCTTCGTTGCGCGGTGGCCGGTAGTGGTCACTGGTTGCCAGCGGCATTTCAACGATGCTCAGCGCAGGACAGTGCTGTTGCAGATCATCGAGCCAACGAATCAAACCGCTGGACTCACTCAGTGACGCACCACCACCCAGCAAATAGCCAAGTGCTGAAAGATGCAGGACCGAACTGCTGTTATTACCGCGCTTGAGGTCCGTCACGCCAAGCCAGCAGGCATGTTGTGCCCTGGTCAGCGCGACATAGAGCAAACGCAGATCCTCCGCCAGACGCTCATTGTCGGCCAGGGCAATCAGCTCGGCATCAGGTTTGAGACTGACCCGAGCGTTGCCGGATGCATCGTGGTAATGCAACGGCAGCCGACTGCCATCCACGGGTTTGGCCGAGCAGATGAAGGGCAGAAATACCAGCGGATACTCAAGTCCCTTGGACTTGTGAATGGTCACGACCTTGACCAGTTGCTCGTCGCTTTCAAGGCGCAGGATCTGCTCCTCACCGGCTTGACCAGACAACGCCAGGTGCTCGGACAAATGCCGGATCAGCGCCTGCTCTCCATCCAGTTCCGAGGCCGCTTGTTGCAGCAGCTCTGACAAGTGCAGCAAGTTGGTCAGCACCCGATCACCGTCACTGCGTGCAATCAAGGTTCGAGGCAAATGGAAGTCATGCAGAAAGCGCCGCAACATCGGCAGCACGCCTTGTTTGCGCCAGATCTCGCGATAGGCTCGGAATTGCATGACGCGTGCCTCCCAGACCAGTTCGTCCTGATTCAGGCGCTCCAGCTCTGTCAACGGCAGATTCAACGTGGTGCAGGCCAGGGCTGCTTTCAACGAGCGCTCGACATCCGGTTCGGCACAGGCCTTGAGCCAGGCCAACAGGTCATGGGCCTCTTGAGCCGCGAAGACAGAATCCTTGTCCGACAGGTAAACACTGCGCACCCCTCGGGCTGCAAGCTCACCGCGTATCGCTTGAGCCTCTTTGCCGTCGCGCACAAGAATTGCGATGTCCGCCGGTTGCAGCCCGCGAAAATCCCCGCCGTCCTGCGCGAAACCAGCGCTGCCCGTTTGTCCGCCATTGAGCAGGGCAGTGATTTCACTGGCGCAGGCCGCCGCCAACTGCTGGCGATAGACCGCACCGGAGACTGGTTGCTCGGTAGATAAACGCCAGACATTCAGCGCCGGCACGTCTTGCCCGCAAATCAGTAAATGTTCCTTGCGCCCCTGAGAATCCACCGGCTGAAACGGCACCGGGTTATCACCGTTTGGCTCTCGAAACAGGAACGCGCCGCGTCCCTGTTCACGGGACTCCGCACGCTCGAACACCTGATTTACCGCCTTGACCATCCCGTGACTGGAGCGAAAGTTCGTGCCCAACGTATGTAGCCGCCCGGCGGTTGCTATTCGCGCACGCAGGTAGGTGTAGATGTCCGCACCACGGAAGGCATAGATCGCCTGCTTCGGGTCCCCGATCAGAAACAGACCGGTCTCGGGTTGGTTTTCCTCGATGCGATAAATGCTCTCGAAGATCCGGTACTGCACCGGATCCGTGTCCTGGAACTCGTCGATCATGGCGACCGGAAACTGCTCGCGGATAAGCGTGGCGAGTCGCTCGCCGCCTTCGGATTGCAAGGCTGCGTCGAGTCGCAGCAGCATGTCGTCGAAACCCATTTCGGCACGTCGACGCTTTTCTTCCTCAAAGCGCTCGCCCACCCATTTGGCGGCGTGCTGCAGCACCGCGGCATCGGGGGTTGGCAGCCCGTCGAGGCTCGACTTGAGTACCTGCATGGCGTCCAGCCCCGGATGGCTCGGTGGCTCGCCTTTCCAGGCTTCGGCCATGCCCTCAGGCGTCAGCCGGGTAAATCCGGTTCCGATATCCAGTTGTTCCTCAGACTCGTCTCCGGCCCAGGTCTTGAGCTTTTCGAACCAAGACTCGAAGTACCGGGCCTGAATCTTGCGCCCGTCGACTGTCTTGCTGGCGACGCCCTGATGACAAATGGCAAGCAGCTCATCCGCCCACTGCTGCCACGGCTTTTTCAATTCAACCAATGCAGCCCGGCGCTCTTGCAGGCACTCTTCGATCAATTCAGCCGGAGATCTGCCTTGCGCTCCATTACGTTCAGTACCGAAGAGAGCACGTACACGAGGCAACAGAGCGGCCGGCCCTCCCCAGTGACTGCGGACCCAATTCAGGGCATCCCCCTGCATCGGATAACAGAACAGGCGCCAGTAATCGCGGAGCACTTCGCCCAGCAGATCGCTGTGATCGGTTTCGAGGGTCTGGGTAAACAGGCTGCCGCTGTCGAATGCGTGTTCGCGAAGCATGCGCTGACACCAACTGTGGATCGTCGAGACGGCAGCCTCGTCCATCCATTGCGCGGCGATATCCAGTCGGTTGGCGCAAACGGGCCATTGCTGAGGGTCGAACTGCGCGCGCAGCTCGTCGATCAACGTATCAGGGGGCGGCGTCTCGTCACGGAAGAAGCGTGCGGCCTCGGCCAGGCGTGTGCGAATGCGCTCGCGTAACTCCTTGGTCGCCGCATCGGTGAAGGTCACCACAAGAATCTGCGGTGGCAGCAGCTCGCGACCGAAGCCACTCGCATCACCTCCGTGACCAAGGATCAAGCGCAGATACAACGCAGAGATCGTGAACGTCTTGCCAGTACCTGCGCTGGCCTCGATCAGTTGACTGCCCTTCAACGGAAACGACAGGGCAAGTGGCTGCCTTGTACTCATGAACGTACCCCCGCGCTGGCCAAGGATTGCCAAGGGGCTTCGATCACTGGGCGGTATAAAGCGTTGCACCAATCGGGGAAGGTCTCCTCGGCCAACAACGCATCGAAATCCGGGAACTGTCGCGCCAGGGCGGGGCTTTCGCGTCGCTCACCTTCGCTGGTCTGACCATCCCCCTCGTAGGCTTTGCGGGCAGCGGCTTCAGCCTTCAGCGAGTCATTCTGACCCAGCCATGCAAAAGCGGTTTTCACCACAACCGGGAGCGGTTGACGCATTCCTGACTGCCAGGCGAGCAGCAGATCTTCGAGTATTCTCCAGGCCCGATCCTGTTCCATTGGTTCAAGTAAAAGGGTGTCGTCACTGGCGACCAGCGCAGTCGTCAAAGCAAGCCCACTTGCACAAGCGACCAGATGACTGACCCATGGTTTGGTCAGACGGTGCCATTTGCGGTTTTTGATCGAACCGATGCTGTTGGGGATCGTCGTCACCGACAACACCCCGCCATCGGCGCGTTGGTGCAGACCTCCAAGCCACCCTTCCAGCCGTAATCCCTGCCATTGAAGATTGATCGGGGTGGCACCGGTCAACGGAGTTGGCCAAAGCGTCAGCAGTTGATGATAGCGGTGCAGCAAGTCAGGAAGCGGTTCGATCAACTCTCGCTGCAGGCACTCACCGAAACCCGCCATGGGCAGCAGCCCGCTGTTTTGCAGGCGCCGCGCTTGAGCTTCAAGCGCCTGATCGACATTCTCCGGTTGTCTCAAGGCTGCTTCCAGAAGGCTGTCGCTCAGTGAGTATCGTTGCAATGCGTCCAGCACAAAGGGTTCTTCATCCGCCTGAGGTGCCTGCGCCGCTTCGAAGTAAACCTTCAGTCGCTGGGTAAAAAAGTGTCGAACCGGGTTACGCAGAAAGTCCTGCAGCAATGCGAGACTCAGGGGCTCTTCCTGAACATGGGGTCCAAGCTTACTTGCCACCTCAGTAGGTTCATGATGCTGGTGCAGCACCTGCCATTCGCTGGCATAACTGAACAGCTCGTTGCCTTCATGAAAGTAGCGTGAGCTGAATGGCTGGAGTGGATGCTCCTGAGTCAGGACTTCCAGAATATTGGCCTTTTCATCCGTTGTTCGCCAACCACTGGCGAGATGATCACGCAACTGACCGATAAGTACCGAGGGTGGTCGTTCACTGTTGTCACGGATACTGCGCCCGACCCAACTGATGTAAAGCTGATGGCGAGCAGACAGCAGCGCTTCCAGCAACAGATAGCGATCATCCTCACGACGGGAGCGATCTCCCGGCCGGTAATCACTGCCCATGAGGTCGAAGTCCAGCGGTGGTTGTGCCCGGGGATAATCGCCATCGTTCATGCCCAGAAGACAAACCAGCTTGAATGGAATCGCCCGCATCGGCATCAGGGTACAGAAGTTCACTGCACCGGCCAGGAATCGCTGGGACAAACGCCCCTGATCCAGCCCTGCCAGCCATGCCTCGCGAACAACGGTCAGCGGTAACTCGTCTTCAAGTCCGACGGACTCGCAGGTCTCCAGCCATGTCTCGCGCAGCTCCTCGAGCTGAGTCAGCAAGTAGTCGTCATGCTCATTGCTGGCCTTGAAAAACAACTGCATCAGTACCTGTAACCGACTCCCCCACTCTTGAGGTTTCGCAGGCTTCAGTAATTGCTGGTGCGAGTACTCCAAGGCATCCAGCAAGGCGACCAGAGGACCGATCAACGCAGCATCGAGACCGCCAATTTCATCGTAGGGCTCGATGCCCGCGCAGGCACTGGAATCGCCAACTGCATATCCGAGGAGCATCCGTCTCAGGCCAAAACGCCAGCTGTTTTGCTCCAGTTCATTTGGCAATCCCAGTCCGGCACGTTGGTCAGCGTCCATCCCCCAACGCACACCGGCGCCTTCGATCCAGCGATGCAGAGTCGGCAAATCCCGCTCCTCCACACCGAACCGTGCGCGTAACGCCGGAACATCGAGCAAGTCGAGGATTTCGCTGACGGGAAAACGACTGTCTGGCAGTTTGAGCAGGTGCTCGACAGCGATCAGTAATGGATCCCGACCCCGTTGCCCCTGGTCTGCCAGCGTGAAAGGAATGAACCGAGGATCCTGACGGTCCAGTTGTCCGAACACCGCACGGACATGCGGTGCATAACTATCGATGTCAGGCACCATCACGATCACGTCGCGAGGGCGTAATTGCGGATTGGCGCTGAAGCGGGCCAGAAGCTGGTCGTGGAGAATCTCTACTTCGCGCTGCGCACTATGGGCTATGTGGAATCGAATCGATTGGTCCTGCTTCAAATCGACCTCAGGCCAGAGCTCACGGGTCTCGCTGAGTGGACGCAGCTCCAGAATGTCATCCTGCAACTGGTTGAGCATGTTTTGTGGAAGAGTGTCACTGAACAGGTCGATACGGCCGTTGCGAAATGCCGCCCGATAGCTGCCGGGGTCGTCATAGCTGTCCAGCAGATTAATGTAGTCACGGCCTTGCTTGCCCCAGGCGGCAAGCAGCGGATGGGCGTGTTGATGCAGTGACTCTGGATCCAGCACCACGGGCATGCCGTTCTTGCGAGCCTGACGCTTGTATTGATGACGCAACAGATCCTTGTCGGCAACGATATCGGCCCAATGATAACGGCAAGGGTTGTGCACGCAGAGCAGAACCTGGCTGAAACGGGCCAGCCCTGCCAATGCTTCCAATACTTGCGCGGGCAGCGAAGAAATTCCGAAAACGATTACCCGAGACGGCAAGCCTGTCGGTGCATGTTCAAGATTGTTGATGCGCTCGATGAATCGCTGGTGCACGCCTGCCCGACTTTGAGCCATGCCCTGCTCACCGACATCTTCAAGCAATGCACGCCATAGCTCTGCCTGCCAGCAACTGGTGCTGGGAAGTGGTTTCACTTCCCCCCTGACATTTCGTAGCTGATGGCGCCCCTCGGCCCAATCCTCAAGCCAGTCGGCACGGTATACCTGATATTGATCGAACAGATCCGCCAATCGCTCGGACAACTGGTAGCGCTTGCGCAAGTCGGTGTCATGGGTCAGGAATCGTTGCAGTGGTTCGAAATACGGCAGGTTGATGAGCTGCGGCAGCAAGCGCATCAGTCGCCAGGTCAAAGGGGCCTTGTCGAGCAAGGACTTGGCCGGAATCTCATCTCGCCCCAGCACCATGCGGTAAAGCTGCCACATGAAGCTGCCCGGCAATTGCACATCAATTGCGGCGGCAATGCCGCAGCCGCCAAGGTCATCCTCTTCAGGATCCTCGGCTAACGCGAGCTTGAGCCATTGGGCTATGCCGTTGCTCTGCACGAGCGCAATTTCGTTCTCCAAGGGAGCCAACGGATAACGCCGCATTATGCCGATCACAAGGCTGCGCAGTTCGTCCAGGCTGTTGCTCTGAACCACCATGAATGCAGCATTGAGGGACTGTGTGTCCGGCATAAGGCTTCCTTGGAAAAATACAAAAGCTAGGGCTGAACCTTAGCATTGTCGGCCGGCGAGGACAGCCGCAAGGCGGCTGAGAATGCTGTAAGAACTTTCCCGCAGGCAAAACAAAACCCCAACTGCTTTCGCAATTGGGGTTTCGGAATTCAATCTTGACGATGACCTACTCTCACATGGGGAAACCCCACACTACCATCGGCGATGCATCGTTTCACTTCTGAGTTCGGG
>NZ_JAFGYZ010000031.1:0-71537 GCF_017491585.1 Pseudomonas sp. 58(2021) | reverse complement strand
GGGTTTTGTTTTTGCCCGGGGAAAGGGGCTGAGGGGGGGGGGGGGGGCTGACTGTCGCGATGGCAGCCGTTAAAGGTGATGCGCTCGCGTACGTTATGGGTTGAGTCTCCTGCATCACGCAGGCTCATCCTTGGAGCTCCAGCGATTTCGCCCCAGCCGTTTCGCTTGATAAAGGCATGTATCAGCCGACTTCAACAGCATGGCCGACGTCACTGAGTCGTCAACCGGGTGGCGTGTGGTAATCCCTGCGCTCGCAGTCACATACCCCAAGGGATGCCCGGTGTGTTCCAGTTCCAGCGAGCGGATGGTTTGAAGAATGTCCTCGGCGACCTGTATGGCGCCAGCGTTGTGGGTGTTGGGTAACAACACGGTGAACTCCTCTCCGCCGTAGCGTACAACGAGGTCTCCCGGGCGTTTGACCGCCTGCTGTAGCGCGCGCCCGACCGCGTTGAGGCAATCGTCGCCAGCGGCGTGTCCATAGCGGTCGTTGTAGCGTTTGAAGTGATCGACATCGAGCATGATCAATGACAACGGCGAGCCCTGACGCCGGGCCAGACGGATTTCATCCGCGAGCGCGGCGTCCAGGCGTCGGCGATTGCCGAGACCTGTGAGGCTGTCGGTCAGTGCCATGTCGCGCATAGCCTGATGAGCAGAGCGGATTTCCCGCTCCATCGCGATTCGCTGACGTAACTGGCTCAGGACAATCAGCCCGAAACCGGCGAGTACCAGGATCAGAAAAATCAACACAAAGCCGTTTTTCAGCAGATCCCGACGCCATGGCGCGGTGATCGAGTCCTTGGATAACCCCGCTTCGACCACCAGCGGATAGGTGGTCAAGGCGCGATAGCCGTACAGGCGCTCGGTGTCATCCACTACCGCCCGGATCTGGGCTATACCCTCGTTGGAGCTGGGCAGATAGGTCTTGAAGATCTCGCTGTTTGCCAGACTCTTGCCAACGACCGATGCGATAAAGGGACGGCGGACCAGGATCGTGCCATCGCGCATGGCCAGAACCAGCGCGCCTTTGTCATCGATGCGGAAGTCACCGTAATAGTCGACGAAATAGCTGACTTTGACCGTCCCCAGCAGCACGCCCGCGAACGAGCCGTCAGGATTGTTCAAGCGGCGGGAAATAGGAATGATCAAGTCATGAGTGGAGCGACTCTCGACCACCTGACCGATGCGTACTTGCCGATCCTCGTGGGTGCGGTGGTACTGGAAGTAATCGCGGTCGGCGTTGTTGGCCATTTCCGGCGTGACTTCCTTGTCGGTCACGATCCAGTGGCCATCCGGGCCATAAATGAACAGGCCATGTAACTGCGGCATGATCTTCGATTGCTGCACCAGCAGCTTGTGAATGCGCGCCACGTCGAGGTTTTGCAGGCCGTCACCCTCGACGCGTTCCGCCAGTCCGACGGTGAGCACGTCGACCTGGCGAATGGTGTCTTCGGCGTGCTGAGCCGTGGCGCGAGCGAGGTTGGTCACCGAATCCCGAGCGGAGGCAAATACCGAACGATAATCCCGCCACGTTCGCCAGCTCTCGACTGCCAGAAAGGCCACGACCACCACCACCATGAAGCTGACAGTCAGCCGAAAGGTTGAGCCAGCCTTCATTGTTTTAGTGCGCCGTGTGGCGTTTGCAGTTGGCTCTTGAAAATTGCGTCCGAGCATCAACTTTTCCTTGAGTGTCGTTCTGAACGTAGTGCTGACAACCATTATGACAAGGATCGGCATCACGTTCGGGACGGCAGTGTGATCTGCGCATCACTTTGAATTTATTGTCTCCTTATAGTTGACGGTTAAACCCTTTACAGGCGATTTATCCCGTTCAACCAAGTCATTAATCTGTGCCCATCTTGAACGCATCCGAACTTGCACAACTAAAAAGGGATTCAACATGAGCACTGCAACCTACAACCGCCTGAACAAAGACGATGCCGTCGTTCTGCTGGTCGACCACCAGACCGGCCTGATTTCCCTGGTCCAGGACTTCTCGCCGAACGAGTTCAAGAACAACGTGCTGGCCTTGGCCGATCTGGCGAAGTTCTTCGAATTGCCAACCATCCTCACCACCAGCTTCGAACAAGGCCCGAACGGCCCGCTGGTACCGGAACTCAAGGAAATGTTCCCGGATGCGCCGTACATCGCTCGCCCTGGCCAGATCAATGCCTGGGATAACGAAGACTTCGTCAAGGCAATCAAGGCCACCGGTCGCAAGCAGATCATCATCGCCGGTGTCGTGACCGACGTGTGCGTGGCGTTCCCGACGCTGTCGGCACTGGCGGAAGGGTTTGACGTGTTTGTGGTGACCGACGCCTCCGGCACCTTCAACACCACCGTGCAGCAAGCCGCATGGAACCGCATGACCCAGGCTGGCGCACAAATGATGAACTGGTTCTCGGTGGCCTGTGAGTTGCACCGCGACTGGCGCAACGACATCGAAGGCTTGGGCAATCTGCTGTCCCAGCGGATTCCAAACTATCGCAACCTGATGAATGGCTATGCGGCGCTGACGGCCCAGCAGAAATAAGGTCATGCCGAACCACGAAAGCCTGCCCTGAAAAGCAGGCTTTCGTCGTTTACTGCGAGAGCCGGAGGGTAGGGCTTCAGACGGTGACGACTACTTTCCCGACTTGCTGATTGGCCTCAAGGAAGCGATGCGCATCCTGAATGTCGTCCATCACAAATGTCCTGGCGATGACCGGTTGCAGAGCGCCCGATGCCAGACCGTCGACAATGAAGGCCTTTGCGCGGGCCAGTGTGGCGGGGTCCGACACGATTTCCGAATAGAGGTAACCCTTGAGGGTCAGGCATTTACCCAGCACGGTGAACAACGGGAACGGCGTGGGTTCGGGGCTCAATGCGCCGTACTCCAGCAAGATGCCGCCGCGAGCCATGCTTTGGGTCAGGGGCTCGAACGAGGGGCCGCCCACTGGATCGAACACCACCCGCGCGCCTTTGCCATCGGTCAACGCCATGACCGCTGCCACCATATCTTCTTCGTCGCTGACGATCACGTGCGCCGCGCCGGCATCCAGCAATGCCTGTTTCTTGGCACGGGTTCGGGTCACGGCAATCGAAGTGGTGCCGACCATCCGGGCGATCTGGAAGGCCGCGAGCCCGACACTGCTGGAGGCGGCAGTGACGATCACGAAGTCGTTTTTCTGAAGTTTCGCTTGTTCAATCAGTGCTCCCCAGGCGGTGACGTATTGCATCCAGGATGCAGCAGCCTGTTCGAAGGACAGGTTCGAGGGATGCTTGACGGTGAGGCTTGCCGGTACGTTGGCCAGTTCGCCGTAGGTGCCCCAGCGCGCGATGTCCAGCGGTGGAATCACGCTCACAGCATCGCCAGCCTTGAATTCGCTGACACTGGGACCGACCGCGACCACGATGCCGGCTGCTTCATAACCGAGACGGCTGGGAAACTCCGCTTCCTGCAGATAGGCGTGATTGCGGAACATCACTTCGGCGCGATTCAGGCCAAAGGCTTTGACCTCAATCTGCACTTCGTCCGCTGCGGGTGCCGGGACGTCGACGTTTTCCAGTTTCAGGACGCTCGCGTCACCGTATTCATGAATTCTGACAATGCGTGCCATGTGTACTTCCTCGGTTAACGATGAATTGCACCTGCGTGATCCGGTGCCTTGGACGCCAATTTAGTCTTTGGCCTGCTTCGGATAAAGGCCTAGGATGGCGCAACACTAGAAACAACGAGTTTACAATGGATCGCCTCACACTCATGTCCACGTTCGTCAAAGCGGTTGAGCTGGGCTCCTTCAGCGCGGTGGCGGATGAGCTCAATCTGTCCCCGCAGATGGTTGGCAAACAGGTAAAGATGCTTGAGCAGCATCTGGGCGTTTCGCTGCTCAACCGCACCACCCGCAAGCAGAGCCTCACGGATTTCGGCCGCACGTTCTATCAGCGGGCCAAGCTGATTCTGGCCGACATGGACGCCGCCGAAGAAATGGCCGCCGTGACCCGGGGCGTGCCCAGCGGCCGATTGCGGATCAATGCGCCCGTCACGTTCGGCGTCAGCACGCTGTCGCCGAAGCTGCTGGAGTACATGGTTCGTTATCCGCAAGTGTCGGTGGACCTGACGCTCTCGAACGAACTGGTCGACCTGGTGGACGGCGGATACGACGCGGTGTTCCGCATTGGCGAACTCGCCGACTGCGGCCTTAAGGCACTGCCGCTGATGCCCTATCAAATGGTGCTTTGCGCAGCGCCGTCCTACCTCGCACGTCGTCCATCCATCACCACACCTTGGGATCTTCAGGAACATGAATGCCTGGCGTTCGCCTATTCGGACGGCCGCTCACACCTGCGATTCGAAGGCCCGGACGGCTGCATCGACGTGCCGATTAAAAGCCGATTGACGATTAATCAGGGCGATCCGTTGCTGTCCGGAGCGGTGGCGGGGCTGGGGGTAGTGATGTTGCCGCTGGAGCTGGTCAAGGATTCGCTGCGAAGCGGCACGCTGGTGAGTCTGTTGCCGCAGTACAAGGTGCCGGTTTCGCCGATGAATCTGTTGTATGCGCCGGACCCGAGGCTGACACCCAAACTGCGCAGCTTTATCGATTTCGTGAGGGGGGCGTTCGGATAAGAGCTGCATTGAGTGATGAAGGCTTAACGATCAGAGATTTGTCGCAACAAAATCCCTGAATCCGAGCTTCACATACTTTCGCGACTCATCGACAATGCGCGCTCTGTTCCGGGGTAGTTCAGCGGTAGAACACTCGGCTCTTAACCGGGTGGGCGCTGGTTCGAATCCAGCCCCCGGACCCACTACATAGTAGGTCACAAGGAAGTATGTCCAGGCCTGAGGATGAATCGGGTGCGCTCGGCGGAATAAACGCCTGTTATGCGCACTTTCAACTGTCTCGTGCGCTCGCAGCACGCGACAACGACGCCAGTCCGAAAGCACTTGCGCGGCTCGAACGCTGGCAAAAGGTTCTTGAGAACCTGATGCTTGGCCGTGCCCTGTATGGCTCGCGGACACCGTTCGCCGACCTGCCAGAATGGATAACGCTGGAAGTAGCCACTGGCGGCTTTGCAACGGGCAACCTTCTGGCCGGTGGCGAGTTGACCGCTCATGAGCGCCAGTTGGCGTCATCGATTCCCGGCATTCGAGCGGGTTACGAACGACTCGATTTGAATAGGTGGCATCTTTCAGACGAAGGCGTCAGAACACTGCAAGATCGATTGACGAAGCAAGACTATCGGATCGATGTACCGGAAGAGGCTGCGTTGCTGACAGTGGCCTGGTTTCTGGGACAACAACGCGCCGAAGAAGCCAGGACGTTGATCGAGCAGATCGCGCCTTTCTTCGAGCGAGTGCGTTTTTTTCCGGCGGCAGCCAACGAGCGCCCGCTCTCGATGGCTGAAGTTGAAGTTTTCAATGCTGCTCAAATCAGCCTGCGCCTGTCTGTCCTCTTACCCCAGCCTCGTCTTACCGTTCAAAAGCATGTTGTTGAACGCAGGTTGCCTCTCTACGACGCCGCGGTCTCGCTTTTCCTGCTGACGTACAACGATGGTTGGCCTTGCAGGTATTACCCTGCAGGCTGGTTCGAGCGCGCTTCGGTGCTTGGTACAGAATTTGATACCGCCACTGAGGCTGATCCCCGCCGCACAGGAAATTCCAGTGATCGGGTGGCGGAATTGCTGGCATTGCTCAAGCAATGCGCCATTGATCCAGCATCGTTAACGGGGCGTCAGGTTGGGCGCATTCGCAGAATCGTCGATGACTTTGTAGCCAAGCATGGACATCCTGATTCCGAAGCCCATTCCAGCAAGCGTGCACAGCAGCGTCTTCACGTATCAGCCTCGGCACATTATCTGATTGCCAAGGCTGCTTCCGAGCGTCTGGCGAGATACCCCGGCTCGGAAGGCATTTCTGATTTCGCACCGTTACTGCAGCCGATCACAAACGAAGAGGCAAAGGTTTATTCATTGACGGAGGGGGAGACCATTCCTTCTTCGATTCGTCGACGCCTCGAACGTTGCCGAAAGGGAACGGTTGCAGAGTTGATTGACCATGGTGTCATTACATCTGCAGATACAGTGGCGAAAGTGCTGCCGGCGATGACGGCGCAAATCTGTAGCGCCGGATATCGAGATGTAACGTTGCGGGCACTGTCTGTCGCTACCTATCGTGCTTTCAGGCGTCGACGCTCTCTATTGTTGCTGAACATGCAGCGTCAGGTGAAAGTCGATGACTTGCCTTGGGTGAAAGCCCTGGAAACCGAATACGAGGCGGATGCTCTTGCGGTTGAAGGTGCTAGGCAGGCTTTGATCGAAGCGTCCGCGTTGACTCTTGTTGCATTTCCTCAGGCCATTCTGCCAAACAAGTTGCTTCAGGAATTTTCCTCGCTTGCCGAATCGGCCAAGCTGGATCTGCCGTTCGTAGAGGAGATCGCGGCTGATATTTTCATGGGCGCTTTCTCCGGCAAGTTCGTGAAGGCTGCCAGGCGTTCAGTGCGGTTAATGGCCGGATCTCTTTACGCACGCTATTACGATATCGATATGGATCAGTTGGCTGCACTGCCCAAGCAGCGGAATTCACGAAGCAACAGTGGTGTGCTGGCTGGTTTGTGCGCGCGGCGGGCGAACGCCGATATCGGAAGAAGGAGTCCAGCGAACAACGGCACAATCATCGAACAGCAACAGATATTGACCACGCAAAACCTGGCAATCCTGTTTGATGATTTGGACCTGAAGACGCTGTTACATGATCGCTTGGGTTCAATGGCCGAGGCATGTTTCAAATGGATCTGCGGTCGGCAGCAGATGCAGATCAAGTTCTACCATGCACGTCTGGTTATGTTGAAAAACACAGCGTATGCGTGGCGCCAGATGATGTTTTATCTGTCGATGCTGGATCAGTCTCGATTGGAGAGTGTGCTTGGAAACATTGAAGTGCATTTTGCGGCTCAATCCAGCGCATTTCAGGGGCGATTTCTTCCCGCCATGATCGGCTTGCGCATGGCGGTATCTGGGTGTCGGTTGACTTCGGCTCACCAAGAGCGTGAGGGAAGTAAGGTTTTTCTGGGGTGGACCACTGAACGGCACTGGCTAATGCCTTCCTAGATATCGGAAAGCTCCCGGCGTAACGAAAAGCCTGCCTTCAAAAGCAGGCTTTTCGCATTTTCAGAGATGCCTTCATTTGTAGCTCAAGTGCCTACGAAACCTTCACTTGCAGCTTGTCAACGCCGCCCGGTCCGCGTACTCACATCCACCCAGACAGCCAACACCAGAATGCTGCCTTTGACGATCATCTGCCAGTAACTGTCGACGTCGAGCATGGACATGCCATTGTCCAGGCTGGTGATGACCAGTGCGCCGAGGAGGGCGCCATAGACCGTGCCGGAACCGCCGCGCATCGAGGTGCCGCCGATGAAGCAGGCGGCGATGGCGTCGAGCTCGCCCATGCTGCCGGCCGAAGGCGAGCCGGCGGCCAGGCGCGCAGTGTTGACCACGCCGGCGAGGGCACACATCACGCCCATGATGCCGAAAATCCAGAGCTTCACGGCCTGCACATTGATCCCGGACAGGCGCGTCGCTTCCATGTTGCTGCCCACGGAATAGACGCGTCGGCCGAACACGGTCTGGCTGGTTACGTAGCTGAAGCCGCCCAGCAGGATCAGCAAAAGCAGGACCGGTACGGGAATGCCGTCATAGCTGTTGAGGGTCTGGACGAAACCTGCCAGTACCGCGCCAATCAACAACACCCGTGCCACGTCACGCACCAGTGAATGTGGCGCGAGGCCGTGAAGGGCCCGATTGCGCCGTTGCTTCCAGGTCAGGAACAACGTCAGTGCGAACAGCAGGACGCCCAGGCCGGTGCCGATCGCATGTGGCAGATAACCCTGGCCAATGTAGACGAGTTCCGGCGACACCGGCGCAATGGTCGTGCCGCCGGTGATCCCCAGCAAAATCCCGCGGAACGCCAGCATGCCGCCCAGCCCGACGATGAACGACGGAATGCGCAGGTAGGCCGCCATGTAGCCATTGGCGAGGCCGATCAGCAGGCCGCACACCACCACAAGGCTCAGGTTCGCCAGCAACGGTACGTGATAGACAACATCGAGAATGGCTGCCACGCCACCGAGCAGGCCCAGCAATGAGCCGACCGACAGATCGATCTCACCGCTGATGATCACCAGCACCATGCCGCAAGCGAGAATCCCGGTAATCGACATCTGGCGCAGCAGGTTGGAGAGGTTGCGCGGTGTCAGGAATCCGCCCTCGGTCTGCCAGCTGAAGAACAGCCAGATCAACGCCACGGCGAACACCAGTGCGAGCATCTTGTAGCGGGTGAAGAGTTGTTTGACCTGATTCATTTACGCGGATTTCCGAGCTTTATTGTTATGGCTGTCAGGCTGGCTGAGCGCCGCGGCGAGCACCTGTTCCTGGGTGAGTTCATGGTTGATGAAGTCACCCCGCAGTTGACCTTCGCCGATTACCAGGACGCGGTCGGAAACGCCGAGCACTTCGGCCAGCTCCGAAGACACCATGATGATCGACACACCTTCGGCAGCCAGCATCCCCATCAGTTTGTAGATCTCGTACTTGGCGCCGACATCCACCCCTCGGGTTGGCTCGTCGAGAATCAGCACCCGGGGCCTGGTCAGCAGCATCTTCGCCAACACGGCTTTTTGTTGGTTGCCCCCGGACAGGCTGGTGATCGGCAGAAACGGGCTCGCGGTCTTGAGGTGCAGGCGCGAAATTTCCCGATCGATGCTGCTCAGTTCAGCTTCGGCGTCGATGCGGGTCAGTTTCGAGTAACTGTCCAGCACCGCCAGGGTGATGTTCTGACCGACGCCCAGATCGGGAATGATTCCTTGGCGTTTGCGATCCTCGGGCACCAGGCATACGCCGGCGCGGATTGACTTGAGCGGCGTGCGGGTGTCGATGGGTTGGCCGTCCAGCCAGACTTCACCTTCGTGGTGACCGGGGTAGGCACCGAACAGCGCGGTCACCAACTCCGTGCGGCCGGCACCGACCAGCCCGGCGATGCCGAGGATTTCTCCGCGTTTGAGGCTGAACGAAACATCGTCGACCCGTTTGCGTTTGGGGTTGTCGACGTCGTAGCAGGTGATGTGGCGCGCCTCGAAAATCACCTCGCCGATGTCGTGTGGTTCGGTGGGGTAGAGGTTGCTCATTTCCCGACCGACCATCTGAGTGATGATCTGTGGAATATCCATATCCGCCATGGCAGTCGTGGCGATGTGTTTGCCGTCGCGGATCACCGAAATGGTGTCACACACGGCGGCCACTTCATCGAGCTTGTGGGAGATGTAGACGCAGGCGACACCTTTGGCCTTGAGATCGCGGATGATGTCCAGCAACACCTCGATTTCCGAACGGGTCAGGGCCGATGAAGGCTCGTCGAGGATCAGCAGGCGTGCCTGTTTGTTCAGGGCCTTGGCGATTTCCACCAGTTGCTGATACCCACCGCCGTACTGCGAAACCGGCAGCGATACATTCATGTCCGGCACTTTCAGTTCACGCATCAGGGCTTCGGCGCGGTGGATCATCGCCGGGTAATTCATCCGCCCACCCGGCAGCGTCAGCTCATGGCCCATGAAAATGTTTTCGGCCACCGAGAGGTCGGGAACCAGCGTCAGTTCCTGGTGAATGATCACGATGCCGGCGGCTTCCGTTTCGCTGATCGATTGCGCCTTGAGCGGTTGACCGTCCCACAGGATTTCACCGTCCCAGGTGCCATGGGGGTAGACCGCCGACAGGATTTTCATCAGCGTGGACTTGCCGGCGCCATTCTCGCCGCACAGCCCGACGCACTCGCCCGGCCGGACCTTGAGGTCGATACCGTTGAGTGCTTTGACACCGCCGAAGGTTTTGACGATGCCGTTCATTTGCAGCAGATAGTCGGACATGGCAGAGACTCATAAGCGGCAGATACTGGACTGAACCCGCAGGAGCAGAACGCCTGCGGGGGCATCACTCAACGAGTGTTACTGTCCGGCGATCTGCGCCTTGGTGTAGAAGCCGTCCTGTTCCAGCAGGTCGATGTTGTCCTTGGTCAACGGAGTCGGGGTGAGCAGGATGGTGTCGACTTTTTTGCTGCCATTGTCGTACTGCGAGCTGTAGGCGGGTTTCTCGTTGCGCGCCAGTTGCACCGAGAGTTTGGCGGCTTCGGAGGCAATGAGTTTCAGCGGTTTGTAAACCGTCATGGTTTGAGTGCCGGCGATCACCCGCTTGACCGCTGCCAGGTCCGCGTCCTGCCCGGAGATCGGCACCTTGCCAGCCAGTTGCTGAGCGGCCAGGGCCTGAATGGCGCCGCCGGCCGTGGCGTCGTTGGAGGCGACGATGCCGTCGATTTTGTTGTCGTTGCGGGTCAGGGCGTTTTCAACAATGCTCAGCGCCTCGGTAGGGTTCCATTCCTTCACCCATTGCTGGCCGACGATCTTGATATCGCCCTTGTCGATGGCCGGTTGCAGCACCTTCATCTGACCTTCGCGCAACACTTTCGCGTTGTTGTCAGTGGGCGCGCCACCCAGCAGGAAGTAATTGCCCTTGGGCGCTGCGCGCAGCACGCCGCTGGCCTGCATTTCGCCGACCTTTTCATTATCGAAGGAGATGTAGGCGTCGATATCGGCGTTGAGGATCAGACGGTCATAGGAGACGACCTTGATGCCGGCTTTCTTCGCTTCGGCCACCGCATTGGTCAGCACGGTGGCGTTGAACGGCACGATGACGATGACATCGACGCCACGGGAAATGAGGTTTTCGATTTGCGAAATCTGCTTTTGCTCGTTGGCATCGGCCGACTGCACGAAGACCTTGGCGTCCATTTTCTCCGCTGCTGCTACGAAGTAGTCACGGTCCCGTGACCAGCGCTCCAGCCGCAGATCATCAATGGAGAAACCGATTTTCGGATGGGCCGCATCGGCCATCACCGGCAGCGACAACAGGGCCAGGGCGCTGGCCAGCAGCGTGCGTTTTACATTCTTCATGGTGGGGCGTCCTTTTATTTTTGTTTGAAAGACACGGCCTGACGATGAATATCGGGCTGGTGGAACTGTAGAGAATCAGCAGGCGAAACGGACTACAGATTTGTCGCGCAAATGTCACAGCGCCTGCAGTCCCCGTTGGCGATCAGCGATAGATAAACCGGTTGACGACGTTCTCGAGCATTTCCTGGCGGCCGCTGACGGCTTGCGGGTTCAGTTCGTGGGCGAAGGCGTGCTCGGCCAGTGACTGGAGATTGAACTCACCCGCCAGCACCGACTGGCCGAACGGCTGCTGCCAGCCGGCGTAGCGTTGATCCTTGAGTCGCTGAAGCTGATCGTTCTGCACCATGGCGGCGGCCCGCTCGAGCGACAGGGCGAGGACGTCCATGGCGCCGACGTGACCGTGAAACAGATCGACCTCGTCGAGGCTCTGGCGGCGTACCTTGGAGTCGAAGTTGAACCCGCCATTGCCGAAACCGCCGGCCTTGAGGATTTCATAGGTGACCAGGGTCATTTCCTCGACGCTGTTGGGAAACTGATCGGTGTCCCAGCCGTTTTGCGGGTCGCCCCGGTTGGCGTCGATGCTGCCAAAAATCCCCAGCGAGACGGCCGTCGCTACCTCGTGATGGAAACTATGACCGGCCAGGGTCGCGTGGTTGGCCTCGATGTTGACCTTGATTTCCTTTTCCAGACCGAACTGCTGGAGAAAACCGAACACCGTGGCGCTGTCGTAATCGTATTGGTGCTTGGTCGGTTCCTGCGGTTTGGGTTCGATCAGCAGGTCGCCTTTGAAACCGATCTTGTACTTGTGCTCGACCACCATGCGCATGAAGCGCCCCAGTTGCTCGCGCTCGCGCTTCAAGTCAGTGTTGAGCAAGGTTTCGTAACCTTCTCGGCCGCCCCACAACACATAATTGGAGCCCTTGAGGCGCTGAGTCGCGTTCATGGCGCTGAAGACCTGGGCAGCGGCGCAGGCGAACACTTCAGGATCCGGGTTGCTGGCGGCGCCGGCGGCGAAGCGCGGATTGCTGAAGCAGTTGGCGGTGCCCCACAGCAGCTTGATTCCGCTTTCTTCCTGATGGCGCTCCAAATGATCGACCATTTGGGCGAAGTGATTGCGGTACTCCTTCAGCGAGTGGCCTTCGGGGGCGACATCCGTGTCGTGAAAGCAGTAGTAGTCGATACCCAGCTTGGAGAAAAACTCGAACGCGGCTTCCGCCTTGCCGATGGCCAGCTCCATCGGGTCACCGGCGTGTTGCCACGGGCGCTTGAACGTCCCTGCACCGAACACGTCGGAGCCCGGCCAGACAAAGGTGTGCCAATAACAGGCGGCCATGCGCAGGTGTTCGCGCATGGGTTTGCCGAGGATGATTTTGTCGGCGTCGTAGTGACGGAAGTCAAGGGGAGAGTCGCTGGCAGGACCTTCGTAGCGAATCCGCTCGACATCGGGGAAGTACGGCATTGGCAATGTCCTTGTTGTTCTTGGTTGTTGTTCTTGGGCGTGTCCCGATACTAGCAACGGCCCTGTGCCTGCCGATTACGAAAGTCACCAACACGGAGTGCGATTTTGCGTATTGAGATTCGCCCTCTGCGCGCCTAGTCTGTGCAGACCGCCTCTACGGCAAGGGGCCCGGAACAGCATAAAAAACAATGAAAACCGTACCGCCTGTTCACCGCATCGCCCTGTTGTTCAACGGCAGCAAGATCTATGACCGCGGCATCATCAGCGGCATCGGCAACTACCTGAGCAGCACGCGCGCGTCCTGGGATCTGTTCCTGGAAGAGGATTTTCTCTGCCGGTTGAAGGGCATCGAGCGCTGGCAGGGCGACGGCATCATTGCTGACTTCGACGACCCGCTGATTGGCGAGGCGCTGGCCGACATCAAATTGCCCGTGGTGGCGGTGGGAGGTTCTTATCAGGATGAGCGGGCCTACCCCAAAGGGGTCCCGTACGTCGCGACCGACAATAACGCGCTGATCAAAATGGCTTATGAGCACTTGATCGAGGCCGGGCTGCAACGGTTCGCCTGCTTCAGCCTGCCTGAGGCGCAGGCGAACCGATGGGCTCAGGAGCGCGAAAAGGCCTTTCTGCGATTGATGCAGCGGGACGGGTTGCGCGCCGAGGTCTATCGCGGCATGGGCACCAGTGCACCGCTGTGGGACAGCGCCGTCGAACAACTGATTGCCTGGCTGCAAAGCCTGCCCAAGCCCATTGGCATCATCGCGGTCAGTGACGCCCGCGCCCGGCAGTTGCTGCAAGCGTGCCTGACCGCCGGCATCGCCGTTCCGGAGCAGGTGGCGTTGATTGGCATCGACAACGACCCGCTCACCCGCAGCCTGACCCGGGTCCCCCTGAGTTCGGTGATCCAGGGCACTGAAACCATGGGCCGCACCGCCGCGCAACTGCTGCACCAGATGCTGCACGGCAAGCCGTCAACGGGCGAGCATGTCCTGATCCCGCCTGAAGCGATCAACGTCCAGGTGTCGAGCTTGCATCAACCGTTGGGTAACCCTTACGTCATGCAGGCGCTGCTGTTCATCCGCCAATATGCCTGCCAGGGCATCAAGACCGCGCAAGTGGCGGCTTATGTCGGCGTGTCGCGCTCCTCGCTGGAGTCGCACTTTCGCACGGTGCGAGGCTGCAGCGTGCATGACGAGATTCTGCGTTTCAAACTGGCGGCCGCCACCCGCGGGCTGGAAAAAACCGACACGGCGATTGCAGACGTTGCCCGCATGTGCGGTTTCAAATCCGCCCAGTACCTGCACACGGTGTTTCGCCGAGAGTTCGGGTGTACGCCCCGTGAATATCAGCAGGGCGCCCGATAGACGGCCACTCAAAAGCGATCCAGTCGATAGGGCTCGTTCAACGGAAGCCTACGAGCGGTATCCTGCGTCGATGGCAACACCATTCCCCCAACCATCTCCGCCGTCACCGCCGCCTGCGTCAGCCCCAGATGCTGATGCCCGAATGCTAGCAACACCCTCCCGCCACACACCCGATCAATCACCGGCAACGAGTCCGGCAGCGACGGTCGAAACCCCATCCACGGTGTGGCCGCCTCGACACTCAGTTCCTCACTAAACAACCCCTTGCTCAACCGATGCAGTTGCCAGGCGCGAGCCATGGTCGGCGGGGCTTCGAGGCCGGCGAATTCGACGGTGCCGGCCAGGCGCAGCCCTTCGGACATCGGGGTCATGATGAATTTGCGTTCCAGCGAGGTGACGGGGAAGGGCAGTCGGTTGTGTTCGTGGGGCAGCATCAAGTGGTAGCCGCGTTCGGTATCCAGCGGGACGTTTTTTCCGGTCAGTGCGGCCGTGAGTTTTGCCGAGTGGGCGCCGCACGCGATCAGTACCTGGCGGGCGGACAGGGTGCCGGTTCCGGTCATCAGGCTGACGCCATGCTCGTTCAGTTGTCCGCCCTGAACCTGCTGCTTCACAAACTGCACGCCGCTGGCTTTCGCTGCTTCCACCAACTCACGCACGACACGGTGGGGATCGATGAAATGCCCGGTGTTCGGGAAAAACAGTCCGCCCTGAATCCGTTCGCTCAGTTGCGGCGCGGTCTCGCGTACCGCGCCGGCCTGCCACCAGTCGACCGGCACCTGTTGCTGTTGCAGGCGTTGCTGCAATGCTTTGAGGGCCGGGCGTGAGTCGGGGCGTTCGAACACCAGCAGCGAACCTTCCATCTTCAGCAGCTCGGGGCGCTGGATGTCTTTGAGCAAGCGCTGCCAGGCGTCGAGCGAGCTTTCATTGAGCGCCCGCAATCCGGCAACGGTGCGCTGGAACGGCGCCGAGCGCAGGTTCAGCATCAGCCGCGCAAACCAGGGCAGGGCGCGGGGCAGGTATTTCCAGTCCAGGCGCAGCGGGCCCATCGGGTCCATGAGCATGGCCGGCAAGCGTTTGAGAATCGACAGGTCGGCAATTGGAAACACCTGCTCGGTCGCCAGGTGCCCGGCGTTGCCGAACGATGCGCCGTGACCGGGTTCCTGCGGGTCGATCACCACCACCCGCAAGCCCTGACGGGCCAGGCGCAGGGCACTGGCGACGCCGATGATGCCGGCGCCGACCACGGCGATGTCGTGCGGGTTATTCGGCATTTTTCACGGTTTCCCTTTGGCCATCGAGCAAGCGACGCAACGACAGTGGATTGGCGTGTTTAAGCGCGGTGGGCAGCAGGCTGTCGGGGAAATCCTGATAGCAGACCGGGCGCAGGAAACGCAGGATCGCCGCCGTACCCACCGACGTGGTGCGCGAATCGGAAGTCGCCGGGAACGGTCCGCCATGCACCATCGCATCACAGACTTCAACGCCGGTCGGCCAGCCGTTGACCAGCAGGCGTCCGGCCTTGCGTTCCAGGGTCGGCAGCAATGCGCGGGCCTGTTGCAGATCCTCGTCATCCAAGTGCAGCGTGGCGGTCAGTTGGCCTTCCAGCTGTTCGAGCACCTGACGGATTTCAACGTCGCTGGCGCATTGCACGATCAAGGACGCGGCGCCGAAGGCTTCGGCCTGCAAGGTGTGGTCGGCGAGAAAGTCAGCGGCGTCGGTGACGAACACATGAGCCTGGCCCTGATTCGGTTCCGTCGCGCGCTGGCCGACGGCGGCAATACGCGCCCGGGTATTTTCCGTGAGGGCATTCACGCTGGATTCGTAAGCATTGAAGATCCCCGGCGTGAGCATGGTCTGCGCAGGGCTGCGTTGGATGAGTTCGCTGGCGGCGCCGATGAAGGCGTCCAGCGCCGGCCCCTTGCGGGCGATCACCAGACCGGGATTGGTACAGAACTGACCGGCACCCAGCGTCAGCGAAGCGACAAAACCTTGGGCCAACGCCTCGACGCGATTCTGCAGCGCTGCCGGGAACAGCAACACCGGGTTGATCGAACTCATTTCCGCGTACACCGGAATCGGCTCGGGCCTTGCCTGAGCCGCTTTGATCAGCGCGAGCCCGCCACTGCGCGAACCGGTGAAGCCGACGGCCTTGACCCGTGGATCGCTGATCAGCGCAATGCCCACTTCACGGCCCGAACCGTAGAGCAACGAGAACACACCTTCCGGCAGACCACAGGCCTTGACCGCCCGTGACACGGCACGGCCAACCAGTTCGCTAGTGCCGGGATGGGCGCCATGGGCCTTGACGATCACCGGGCAACCGGCGGCCAGGGCCGAAGCGGTATCGCCGCCCGCCACCGAGAACGCCAGTGGAAAGTTACTCGCACCGAACACGGCCACCGGCCCCAGCGGAATCTGCCGCTGACGCAGATCCGAACGCGGCATTGGCTGGCGCTGCGGTTGCGCGGTATCGACTCGCACATCCAGCCATTCACCGGTCCGCACGGTGCGGGCAAACAGCCGTAGTTGCTGGCAGGTACGGCCTCGTTCCCCCAGCAGGCGCGGTCGCGGCAGGCCGGTTTCGGCCAGGGCGCGGTCGATCAGTTCGTCACCGAGGGCTTCGATTTCGCCCGCGATGGTTTCAATGAATTCGGCCCGTGCCTCGAGCGATGTCTCACGATAACGGTCGAGCGCCGCCCAGGCCAGTGCGCAGGCCTGCTCGACATGTTCGGCAGAGCCGCCGGCGTAGGCCGGTTCCAACGGGGTGTTGGTGGCGGGATTGATTCCGTGGATGACGTCGCGGTCGCCGGTGAGGGTTTGCTGACCGATCAGCAGTTGGCCCGTCAGGGTCATGGCGCATTCCTTATCAATAAAGCAGGTCACGAATAGAGCCCGCCGCCGTGGGGGGCGGCGGGCTTGAGCGCAGCGGCAGGTCAGGCGAAGTTCTGCTGCGCCGACCAGTTTTCGTACCAGTGACGGAACAGCGCGTACTGGGCTTCCGCGTACCGACGCTGAGAGTCACTGAGGGCGTCGGTCTCGTTGAAATGCAGGGTGTATTCCTTGTCGCCGTTGAGCACCATCAGGTGTTTGTAATACAGCACCAGATCCGTGCCTTCATCGAAGGACGACAGCACCGCCAGCGCCGATTCCAGCTCCCGCGCCTGACGCCGGGCGTTGGCATCACCCCTGGCCGCCTGCTTGCTCAGCGCCACCAGTTGCAGCACTTCGCGGGGCAGGGCGTTGCCGATGCCGGTGATGGCGCCGGTGGCGTTGCAGTTGACGAAACCGTGCACCACTTGAGTGTCGACACCGACCATCAAGGTCACGTCATCATCCTTGGAGGTGATGTTTTCAGCGGCGTAGCGCAGGTCGGCGCCACCGCCGAATTCCTTGAAGCCGATCAGGTTCGGGTATTCACGGCGCAGTTCGAAGAACAGGTCGGCGCGGGTGGCGAAGCCGTAGTAAGGGCTGTTGTAGATCACCGCCGGCAAGTTCGGCGCGGCGTGCAGAATCGCGGAGAAGTGCGCCTTCTGCGCGGCGAGCGAAGCGCCTCGAGACAGCACCCGTGGAATCACCATCAAACCCTGAGCACCGACTTTTGCCGCATGGGCAGCATGGGACACTGCTTCACGAGTGTTGATGGCGCCAGTACCGACGATGGTCGGAATCCCGGCACCCACCAGCTGCGCCACGCCTTCCTGACGCTCGGCTTCGGTGAGCAGCGGCCAGTCGCCCATGGAGCCGCAATACACGACCGCGCTCATGCCGATATCGATCAGCTCGCGACCCTTGGCCACCAGCGCATCGAAGTCCGGTTTGCGTGCGGCGGTGCACGGGGTCATCAGGGCGGGCATGCAGCCGGTGAAGATGTTGTCGCTCATTATTGTTCTCCTTGGAACGGTCATTCAGATAGGTTTGGAAAAGCAGCGCAGCGGCTCAGATGCCCCACGCGAACGGATCTGTTTCGTCGATCAGCAGCGTGCTGTCGGCGGTCATGTGGGCGCGGCCGGTGATGTAGGGGCGGATGCGTTCGCCTTCCCATTCAAAGCGGCCTTCGAACTGGCTGCCGGTGATGCTCGCCTGCACCCAGCGCTCGCCCGGCGCGAGTTTTTCGTCGGCGGCCAGGCACGCGAGTTTGGCGCTGGTGCCGGTGCCGCAAGGGGAGCGGTCGTATGCTTTGCCGGGGCACATGACGAAGTTGCGGCTGTCGGCCTCGGCGTCATCGGCGAACAGTTCGATGTGGTCGATGACCGCGCCGTCCTCGCCATGAATGCCTTGGTCCTCCAGGGCCTTGAGCATTTTCCAGGTGAAGTCGGTCAGGGTTTCGACGTTGTCCATCGTCAACGTCTGGCCGTGTTCGCTGACCAGGAAAAACCAGTTGCCGCCGTAGGCCACATCACCAAGGAAACGGCCGTATCCCGGCACTTGCACCGCCACCTGTTTGCGTGAGCGATAGGCGGGCACGTTGCCCAGGGTCACGGCGCCGTCTTCATGCAGCGTTGCACTGACCGGGCCGACCGGCGTGTCGATCTTGTGCACGCCCGGTGCGATCAGCCCCAGATGTTGCAGCGAAGCAACGAGGCCGATGGTGCCGTGGCCGCACATGCCGAGGTAGCCGGCGTTGTTGAAGAAGATCACGCCGCAGGTGGCGTCCGGCGACACTGGCTCGCAATACAGCGCGCCCACCAGCACATCGTTGCCGCGCGGTTCCAGCAGGCAGGCGCGGCGCCACTGGTCATGCTGGTGGCGCAGGGCGTCGCGCTTTTCGGCCATGGTGTTGCCGGGCAGATCGGGAAAACCCTTCATCACCAGACGCGTGGGTTCGCCGCCGGTGTGGGAATCAATGACGTGTACTCGTTTCATGGACAGGTCCCGTTGAGTGATTTCAGTAAGCGCCGGCAGCGCGAGGATTGGCGTTGGAGGCAGGGGACAGCGAAGCGACTTCGCTTTCATCCTCTTCCGATTCCAGGCGCAGCAGGTGCGCCGGTACGCCGGTGGCGGCGCCCCAGTAATAGATGCCCATCGCACAGGCCGCGACGACCAGGGTGTCGAACGGATGAGTGAGGATGCCCAGGCCGCCGAAGGTGCCGAGTTTCGACAAGACGATGGTCACGGCGTAGAACGCGATCAGCCACGCCGACGAGCGCACCTGCCGGGACAGGCTGAAGTGGGCGGTCGGCACGAAGCGGCCGCAAAGCAGGTAGACGACGAACATCAGGATTTGCAGGCCGAGCAGCCAGGACACGGTGTCCCAGCCCGACCAGTAAACGATCAGCGCCGCGATGATGAACGACACCGGCCCCAGCACGCCCATGCTCTTGACCCGGAACGGGCGCGGCATGTCGGGTGCATTGCGCCGCAGCGCGGCGACGGTCACTGGAGCGACGGCGTAGCTCAGCACCAGCGCGGCGGAGACCACGTTGATCAGCGCTTCCCAGGAAGGGAACGGCAGGGTCCAGAACACCGACAGGGCGAAGGTCAGCCACAGCGCCGGACGCGGGATCCCGGACTTCTCGTCGATGTGGGTGAAGACCTTGAAGAACGTGCCGGTCTGCGCCCAGCCGTAGATCACCCGAGGTGTGGCGTTCATGTAGATGTTGCCGCAGCCGCTGGGGGAGATCACCGCGTCGGCGACCACCAGATACGCCAGCCAGCCCACGCCCAGCGCCAGGGCGATGTCGCGGTACGGCAGGGCGAATTCCTTGGAAACCCCGGCCCAGCCATTGGCAAGCAATTCGGTGGGGATGCCGCCGAGGAAGGCGGTTTGCAGCAGCACGTAGATTGCAGTGGAGAGCAGCACCGACAGGATCAGCGCAATCGGGATGGTGCGCTGGGGATTTTTCACTTCGCTGGCCACCGAGATGATCGGGGTCAGGCCGAGGTAGGCGAAGATCACGCCGCCGGCGGAAACCGCCATTTCGATGCCCGAGAGCCCGAAGGGGGCGAAGCCTTGAACCTGAAAGTTTTCCGGTTTGAAGAAGGTGAACAGCACGCCGATCACCAGCAACGGCACGATGAACTTGAACACGCTCACCAGATTGTTGGCCTTGGCGAAGGTCTTCACGCTGCGGTAGTTGAGGAGGAAGAACACGCAGAGCAGGCCGAACTGCACCAGCCAGCCGAGCAGGGTCGGATCACCGCTGCCGGCCTTGGTCAGGCTCGGAAACCAGGCCGCCGCGTATTGGCGCGATGCAACCACCTCGATTGCCACCAAACTGGAAAACGCGATCAGCGTGATGAAACCCATCAGATAACCGAGCAGCGGCCCGTGGCTGTAAACCGGGTAGCGCACCACACCGCCAGCCCTTGGCAAGGCCGCGCCCAGTTCGCAGTAGACGATGCCCAGCAGCAACACGGCGAAGCCGCCCAGCAGCCAGGAAAATATCCCTGCCGGCCCGGCAATCGCAGAGACGTGACTGGCCGCGAACAACCAGCCGGAACCGAAGATCGCCCCCAGTCCGATAAAGGTAAGGTCGATCAATGAAAGTTGTTTTTTGAACTTGCCTTGGCCTGACATGGCATCGCCTTCTTGTGAGTTATTGGATAGGCAGGTGTGAGTCACTGGAACGGCTAAACAGTGAACTCATCGGGCGTCGGGCGATTGATGTTTTGCGCAGTTCTGGATGACGAATTCGGCACAGTTGCGAAGAAAGACAGCGGCGCTCGACACGCTTCGAACGTTGCTGCAATCTGCACGCGAACACCTCAGGCCGATCCATTCACCGGGGAAGACCTTCACATGCAGAACGCGTTTGCGATCCTCTGTCAGGGCGATGAGCGCCAGCGTCCTCATACCCTCGACGCGCTGCTGGCCGGCGTGGCGCCGCTGTTGCCGATGCTGGACGTGATTCCGAACGCGGTCATTTTCATCAAGGATGTGCAGGCGCGGTACGTCCTGGCCAACCGTACGCTGGTGCAGCGCTGCGGTCTGAAAGACCTTAAACCGCTACTTGGGAAAACCAGTGCGCAGGTGTTTCCGGCGCAACTCGGGCCCGGTTATACCGAGCAGGATCGTCGGGTGCTGGAAGAGGGGTTCGTGCTGGAGGATCAACTGGAACTGCATCTGTACGGCAGCCGCGAACCGGGTTGGTGCCTGACGCACAAACGCCCGCTGTACAACCGCGACGGCGAGATCATCGGCCTCGCCGGGATTTCGGTGGACCTGCAATCGGCCAGCGAAACCCATCCGGCGTTTCAGCGCCTGGCGGCCGTCGATGAACACATCCGCGCGCATTTCAATCGGCGGGTGACACTGGGTGAATTGACCCGGATTGCCGGTATTTCGGTGGCGCAACTGGAGCGCTACTGCAAACGGGTCTTCCACCTGACGCCGAGGCAGATGATCCAGAAGGTACGGCTGGAACATGCCCATCGCCTGTTGCACACCGAACTGCCGATCACCGAGGTGGCGCTGCAATGCGGCTACACCGATCACAGCGCCTTCACCCGGCAGTTCAAGGCTTCGACCGGGTTCACCCCGCGTCAGTATCGACAGGCGACGGAGCAATGAGCGGTTCGCGGGTCATAGCGGCTAGACTGATCCTGTCAGCCCCACTTGCTGCAGGTAAAACGAGATGAGCGAATTCTGGGTACGCCGATGCTCGTATGGCCTGTGCGCGATCCTGCTGACGCTGACGGCGTCCTGTTCGAGCAAGGCTCACTACGCGACCACCGGTGATCGCTGCTATGCCAAAGCGGTGCCGACGATGGGCGAGGGTGGCCTGGCGTGGGGATCGACCCTGGGCCAGGCACAGAAAAAATCCATGGATAACTGCATGCGCTACGCCGGCCGCTCGGGCGGTACGCCCGGTACCTGTCAGGTGGTGCTGGCCAAGTGCAAGAATTGATAAGGCGCGATAGCCGCCCGAGCCATAGTGACCGGAAAGGACTTCAGTGAACCTTCATCTTGAAATCGAGCGGATTTTTACCGACCAGGCCTTCGCAAGGCCGCTGTTTTATTCCTGCCCGGGAGGACTGCGTTTCGAACTCTCCGAAACGGGAGGGATGATCGAACAGTTCCTGTTGGCCTTGCGAAAATCGACTGAAATCTGCACCGACATTTTCAGTGGCGAGCCCACGCTCGTGACCTGTCTGCGCTTTCACTCCGGCGGCCAGCGATTTACCCATCGAGCGTTACTTCAGTCCCTTCGGTCGGCTGGCATCGAGATACCTGCAGAACGCTCGATCTGGAGTGAACGCACTGATCCGGATAACTGGTTCTGCGAAAGCGAACCCGAGTACTGGATCAACCTCGCATTCGAAGCGCCCGCAGGGTCGCTTCAAGCATTGCTCTGGTGCGCACTGGCGACGGACTTTGGCGCCATTGCGCCGAATCCACGCTGCGCGGTCTACCTGTTCAATTTGAAGGCCGAAGTGATGGTTTTCCCTTACGACGACCGAGGGATGGACGTGGTCGGGCCCAACAAGGCGCTGCTTTCAAGGCTGTATCACCGCCATCAAGCGTATCTCCTCGATTACGACCGGCCCGCGATGGACGCTGACTTTGCGGGCGCTGCCTGAGATTGGCCCCGGAGCCCTTGATGCCGATCAGAGAGGTCCGAGGGCTCAAGAGCATTTAAATCAAGCTCCGTTCACTAGGTGCGTTGCAAGGCTCGCGACACGTACATTTTGGTAATCATTGACACCATCTCTTTCGCCCCGAAACAACGGAAGTAAAAGCAGCCGTAGTCGGTTTCCAGACACACAATCTTGGTCATGAACCCCCATTCCAGGCTGACCTTTCGAATCGATGCCATGGGGATTTCAATATCCAGAGCCCCGTCCTGAACCATACGGTTCATGGCATTGGCGTTCATGAAAATCGTGGAGTGGGTCACCGTTACCTTCCCGCCAACCCAGAGTCCGCCGGGGGCCAGAAAATTGACCAGTTTCGTCTTCAATACTGCTTCGGCCATCCCTGCATCTCCCTCGTTCAAATCACAATTCAGCATTTCAGCCGCCTGTTTACCTGACAAAAAACAAAATCACCATGTGTTTACTTCGTTCATTCATACGTCGCAGTTCTCACTGCCCGTTTCTGTCTGGAGTTCTCTCGATGCCCTCGCTCAAAACACTGCCCGCTGCATTGCTGGGGCTGGCCCTTGCTTGTCCGGTGGAAGCCGAGTCTCAGGGCATGGAGTTGGGGCAAGTGCTGATCGGGGCTGAAGACCAGAGCGGCGAAGACCTTTCGCTGGAGGAGGCCAAGGCCCGGTTGGCACAGGTGCCCGGTGGCACCAACGTGGTCGATATGCGCCGCCCGATGCAGGGGCGGGTGGCGAGCAATCAGGATGTGCTGGCGTATCAGCCGGGGGTCTATGCCCAGTCGGCGGGCAACGAGGGGGTGAAAATCTCGATTCGTGGTTCGGGCATCAATCGGGCTCCCGGTGCTCACGCGTCGGGGCTGTACACGATGCTCGACGGCCTGCCGCTGACCGGTCCCGGCGGCACGCCTTACGAGTTGCTGGAGCCGCTGTGGCTCGATCATGTGGAAGTATTGCGTGGTGCCAACGGCTTCGATCGTGGTGCGCTGGCCCTTGGCGGGGCGGTCGATTACGTCAGCCACACCGGCTACAACGCGCCACTGCTGAATGTGCGCTACGTCATGGGCAGCCACGGCTATGCGCAACGGCAAGTCAGCTCGGGCCAGGTGCTCGGCGATTTCGATTACTACCTGTCGATGACCGATGCGCACTCCGACGGCTATCAGGATCACACCGCCAGCAAGAGCCAGGGCGTGATCGCCAACTTCGGTTATCGCTTCAATCCGAATCTGGAAACCCGCTTCTACATTCGTCACCGCGAGACCGACAACGACCTCGCCGGGCGAGTGACCAAACACTCCATCGAACACGATCCGCGCGCGGCCAACCCGGCCTACGTGACGCGCAACGACAGCCGCGATCAGCCGGGCAGCACCTTCATCGGCAACAAGACCACGTACTACATCGACGACGATTCGAGCATCCAGACCGGCCTCGTTTATCACGATTACCCGATGGACCTGCGCGAAGGCCCCAACCGCCTGAAGGTGGCGTACACCGATGTCAGCGGCACGTTCGACTACAAGCGCCGCGACACGCTCTGGGGTCTCGAAAGCCGCAGCACGGTTGGCCTGCGGGTGACCAAACACCTGCCCAACGACGGTGCCACTGAGTTGGTTCGGATTCCCGGCGGCAACACCGCTGGTTATACGCCGGGCACGCACATGCGCAACTTCACTTATCAGGGGTCGGATTCTGTCCTGCATGTGGGCAACGACCTGGAAATCGCCGACGACCTGTGGCTGACCACCGGCCTCGCCGCGATCTACACCCGCCGCGAAAGCGCCGTGACCTACCCGGAAGGTGGCGGCAAAACCAGCCTCGGCGACTGGGATTACGCCCCACGCCTGGGCTTGCGTTATCAGGTGACGCCGGACCTGCAACTGTTCGGCAACCTCAGCCGCTCCGTCGAAGCGCCGCATCCGTGGTCGCTGATCTACAGCTCCAACGTCCGCTTTCCGGCCGGCAGCGGTGCGGCCACCGGCACTCAGCGCGACCCCATCAAACTGCAGAACCAGACCGCGACCACCCTGGAACTCGGCGGCCGTGGCGACAGCGCGCTCGGCGAATGGAGCCTGGCCTGGTACTACGCCCAGGTGCGCCACGAATTGCTTTCGGTGTTGCCGGACGCCAACGCCACCACGCCTTACGAACTCAATGCCAGCCCGACCGTGCATCAAGGCGTGGAAGCCAGCCTGCTCAGCAACCTATGGTCAGCGAACGATGGCGGCAAGTTGAGCCTGCGCCAGGCCTACACCTTCAGCGACTTCCATTACCGCGACGACGACCGCTTCGGCGACAACCGCCTGCCGGGCTTGCCGATGCATTACTACCAGGGCGAATTGCGCTACGACTTCCCGCAGGGGTTCTTCGCCGCCGTCAACACGCAACTGGTATCGAAAGTCGCGGTGGATTACGCCAACAGCTACTACGCCGATCCTTACGCCACCTTCGGTGCGACCCTCGGTTACAACGCGCCGAAAGGCGACTGGCAGACCTGGCTGGACATGCGCAACCTGACCGACAAACACTACGCCGCTACAGTTACGCCGGGCTATGACGATAAAGGACTGGACGCCGCACGCTCCACGCCGGGTGAGGGGATGGCGATGTACGTCGGGGTGTCGTGGAGTCTGCTTTGATCTCACGACAGAACGGTGATTGAAACCGTTCGATCACCGGACAGCCAAACCTTCGTCCAATTGCCCGATCCTGCTTGCCGGCGTACTGTGACCGGTGATGGCGTAAACCGTGACCATCACCATAACGACAAGATCGAGTGCCCTGCCCATGGACAGCCGCCTGCTGAGCGACCGCAGCAGCGTGTTTCGCCACGCTGACCCGTATGCCGTCTCCGACTATGTGAACCAGCACGTCGGTCAGCATTTCATCGGCCTGTCCAAAACCACCCACCCGCAAGCCAGCCTCAACCACCGCAAACTCGCCGACCTCGATCTGTGCCGCATCAGCTATGGCGGCAGCGTTCGCGTCACGTCGCTTGCACTGGAAACGGTCTATCACCTGCAAGTCCTGCTGCAAGGCAACTGCCTGTGGCGCGGGCACAAGCGTGAGCATCATCTGGTGCCGGGCGAATTGCTGTTGATCAACCCGGACGATCCGGTCGACCTGACCTATTCCGACGATTGCGAGAAATTCATTCTCAAAGTGCCGGTCAGCGTGCTGGAATCGGTGTGCGACGAACAGCGCTGGCTGCATCCTGCCGGGGGCATCCGGTTCCTGCGCAATCATTACCGGCTCGACGAGCTGGAAGGGTTTACCCACCTGCTGGGCATGATCTGCCAGGAAGCCGAAGCCAGCGATCCGTTGTTGCGGGTACAGGAGCACTACGCGCAGATCGTCGGCAGCAAACTGATTTCGCTGATGAACACCAACGTCAGCCGTGAATGCCTGAGTTCGCCGAGCGTCAGTTTCGAGCGGATCCTCGACTACATAGAGCGCAATCTGAAACTGGATCTGCCCGCCGAACACCTGGCGGCCCAGGCGAACATGAGCCCGCGTTCACTGTACGCGCTGTTCGAACGCCAGCTCGGCGTGACCCCGATGCAATACATCCGCCAGCGCAAGCTCGAGCGCATTCATGCCTGCCTCAGTGATCCGAGCTGCCCGGTGCGCAACCTCACCGAACTGGCGCTGGACTACGGCTTCCTGCACCTGGGGCGTTTCTCCGAAAGCTATCGCCAGCAGTTCGGCGAATTGCCGTCCGTGACCTTCAAACGCCGCCACTGAATTCCCGCCCCGAAACAATCTGAAGCACCTGCCGCGCCGTCCTGCACAAAACGGATAGCGCTCTGCAGGATTCGGATATTGCCGCCCGCGTTGCCTCCCTAATCTGACCTGGCCTGAACAATAACAATGGAGGCCCCGGCCATGTCCCTGGGAATCGACTACCTCAATGCCATGCTTGAAGAGGACCCCGAGAAGGGTGCCTACCGCTGCAAGCGGGAGATGTTCACCGATCCGCGGCTGTTCGAACTGGAGATGACGCACATCTTCGAAGGCAACTGGATCTACCTCGCCCATGAAAGCCAGATCCCCAACGTCAATGACTTTCTGACCACCACCATGGGCCGCCAACCGGTCTTCATCGCCCGCAACAAGGCTGGTGAACTCAATGCCTTTCTCAATGCGTGCAGCCATCGCGGTGCCATGCTCTGCCGGCACAAGTCCGGCAACCGTTCCAGCTACACCTGTGCGTTCCACGGCTGGACGTTCAACAACAGCGGCAAACTGCTCAAGGTCAAGGACCCGAGCGAGGCCGGCTACCCCGAAGGCTTCAATTGCGAAGGCTCCCACGACCTGACCAAAGTCGCGCGTTTCGAATCCTATCGCGGCTTTCTGTTCGGCAGCCTGAATGCCGATGTGAAATCCCTCGCCGAGCACTTGGGCGAGTCAGCCAGGATCATCGACATGATCGTCGATCAGTCACCCGAAGGCCTTGAAGTGCTGCGCGGTTCCAGTTCCTACATCTATGAAGGCAACTGGAAACTCACCGCCGAAAATGGCGCTGACGGTTATCACGTCAGCTCCGTGCACTGGAACTACGCCGCTACCCAGAACCAGCGTCAGCAGCGCGACGCCGGCGAAGAGATCAAGACCATGAGCGCCGGCAGCTGGGCGAAGAAGGGCGGCGGTTTCTACTCGTTCGATCACGGCCACTTGCTGCTCTGGACCCGCTGGGCCAACCCTGAGGACCGCCCGGCCTACGAGCGTCGCGATGAACTGGCCCGGGACTTCGGCCAGGCCCGCGCCGACTGGATGATCGAGAACTCGCGCAACCTGTGCCTGTACCCCAACGTGTACCTGATGGATCAGTTCAGCTCACAGATCCGCATCGCCCGGCCGATCTCCGTCGACAAGACCGAGATCACCATCTATTGCATCGCCCCCAAAGGCGAAAGCGCGGAGGCCCGGGCCAAGCGCATTCGCCAATACGAAGACTTCTTCAACGTCAGCGGCATGGCGACCCCGGATGATCTCGAAGAATTCCGCTCGTGCCAGACCGGTTACGGCGCCGGGCGCGGCTGGAACGACATGTCCCGTGGCGCGACCCATTGGGTCGAAGGCGCGGACGCGGCGGCCAAGGAAATCGACCTCAAGCCCTTGCTGTCCGGCCTGCGCACCGAGGACGAAGGCCTGTTCGTGCTGCAACACAAGTACTGGCAGGAAACCATGCTCAAGGCCGCCGCCAGCGATAAAAACCTGATCCCCGTGGAGGCTGTGTGATGAGCAATCTCTACGACACCGTGCGTGATTTCCTCTATCGCGAGGCGCGCTGTCTGGATGACGGTCAGTGGGATCAATGGCTGGAACTCTACGCCGCCGACGCCAGTTTCTGGATGCCGGCCTGGGACGACCACGACACCCTGACCGAAGACCCGCAAAGCGAAATCTCGCTGATCTGGTACGGCAACCGTGGCGGCCTCGAAGACCGGGTGTTCCGGATCAAGACCGAGCGCTCCAGCGCGACCATTCCCGACACCCGCACCTCGCACAACCTCAGCAACATCGAGATCGTCGAGCAGGGCGAAGGGCAATGCCAGGTGCGCTTCAACTGGCACACCCTGAGCTTTCGCTATCAGGTCACCGACAGTTATTTCGGCACCAGCTTCTACACCCTCGACCTGCGCGGCGACCAGCCGTTGATCAAGGCCAAGAAAGTCGTGCTGAAGAACGATTACGTCCGTCAGGTCATCGACATCTACCACATCTGATCGAGACGGCGGCGAGCCGGGCTCGACGCTGTGAGCGAGGTGCACCATGAGTTTCCAGATCGCACTGAATTTCGAAGACGGGGTCACCCGTTTCATCGAGGCCTCGGGCCACGAGACCGTTGCCGACGCGGCCTACCGTCAGGGCATCAACATCCCGCTGGACTGCCGCGACGGCGCCTGCGGCACCTGCAAGTGTTTCGCCGAGGCCGGGCGTTACGACATGGGCGACAATTTCATCGAAGACGCCCTGAGTGAAGACGAACTGGCCCAGGGTTACGTCCTGACCTGCCAGATGCGCGCCGAAAGCGACTGCGTGGTGCGGGTGCCGGTCGGCTCGCAGGTGTGCAAGACCGAACAGGCGAGTTATCAGGCGTCGATCAGCGATGTCCGGCAGCTTTCCGAGAGCACCATCGCGCTGTCGCTCAAGGGCGAGTCCTTGAGCAAACTGGCGTTCCTGCCGGGGCAATACGTCAACCTGCAAGTACCGGGCAGCGAGCAGAGCCGGGCCTATTCCTTCAGCTCGCTGCAGAAAAACGGCGAGGTCAGTTTCCTGATCCGCAATGTCCCCGGCGGCCTGATGAGCAGCTTCCTCACCGGGCTGGCCAAGGCCGGCGACAGCCTGAATCTGGCCGGGCCGCTGGGGAGTTTTTACCTGCGCGAGATCAAGCGGCCGTTGTTGCTGTTGGCGGGTGGCACCGGGCTGGCGCCGTTTACCGCGATGCTGGAAAAAATCGCCGAGCAGGGCAGCGAACATCCGGTTCACTTGATCTACGGCGTGACCAACGACTTCGATCTGGTGGAGCTTGACCGCCTCGAAGCCTTCGCCGCGCGTATCCCGAACTTCAGCTTCGGCGCTTGTGTGGCCAATCCGCAGAGCCGGCACCCGCTCAAGGGCTACGTCACCCAGCACATCGAACCGCGTCACCTCAACGAAGGCGATGTCGACGTGTACCTGTGCGGCCCGCCGCCGATGGTCGAGGCCGTCAGCCAGTACATCCGCGAACAGGGCATCACGCCGGCGAATTTCTACTACGAGAAATTCGCGGCGGCCTGAGTCTTCTTTCTGAATGTCGAGGTTGTCATGAACAACAGATTCGCCAACAAGGTCGCGCTGGTCACCGGCGCGGCGCAGGGCATCGGTCGCCGGGTGTGCGAGCGATTGCTGGAAGAGGGCGCACACGTCGTCGCCGTCGACCGCTCCGCACTGGTTCACGAACTGCAAGGCGAGGGCGTTTTGTCGCTGACCGCCGACCTTGAGCAATACGCCGATTGCGCTCGGGTGATGAGCGCCGCCATCGATGCTTTCGGGCGCCTGGATGTGCTGGTCAACAACGTCGGCGGCACCATTTGGGCCAAGCCGTTCGAGCACTACGAAGTCGAGCAGATCGAGGCCGAAGTGCGCCGCTCGTTGTTCCCGACGCTGTGGTGCTGTCATGCCGCATTGCCGTACATGCTTAAGCAGGGGCGCGGCGCGATCGTCAACGTATCGTCGATTGCGACCCGCAGCCTGAACCGCGTTCCGTATGGCGCGGCGAAGGGCGGGATCAACGCGCTGACCGCCTGCCTGGCCTTCGAGAATGCCGAGCGCGGGATTCGGGTCAACGCCACCGCGCCCGGCGGCACCGAAGCACCGCCCCGGCGCATTCCGCGTAACAGCGGCGAACAGTCCGCGCAGGAGCAGGCCTGGTATCAGGAAATCGTCGCGCAAACCCTCGATAGCAGCCTGATGAAACGCTACGGAACCCTAGACGAACAGGTCGGCGCGATCCTGTTTCTCGCCTCGGACGACGCCTCCTACATCACCGGCGTGACCCTGCCGGTCGGTGGCGGTGACCTCGGTTGATCACGCTTGAATGGACACTGAAATGAACCGGATCCTGATTGAAAACCTGTCGGCGGTCATCGTCGACCTGCCGACCATCCGCCCGCACAAACTGGCGATGCACACGATGCAGAACCAGACGCTGGTGATCCTGCGCCTGCGTTGCAGCGACGGTATCGAAGGCATCGGCGAAGCCACCACCATTGGCGGCCTGGCCTACGGCTATGAAAGCCCGGAAAGCATCAAGGCCAACATCGATGCACACCTGGCGCCGGCGCTGATCGGCATGGACGCGGACAACATCAACGTCGCCATGCAGAAACTCGACAAGATCGCCAAGGGCAACACCTTCGCCAAGTCCGGCATCGAGAGCGCATTGCTCGACGCCCAAGGCAAACGCCTTGGTTTGCCCGTGAGCGAATTGCTCGGCGGCCGGGTCCGCGACAGCCTCGAAGTGGCCTGGACCCTGGCCAGCGGCGACACCGCTCGGGACATCGCCGAGGCCGAACAGATGCTGGAAGCGCGGCGGCACCGGATCTTCAAACTGAAGATCGGCGCCAACCCGCTGGAGCAAGATCTGAAACACGCAGTGGCGATCAAAAAAGCTTTGGGCGAGCGCGCCAGCGTGCGGGTCGACGTCAACCAGTACTGGGACGAGTCCCAGGCGATTCGCGGCTGTCAGGTGCTCGGCGACAACGGTATCGACCTGATCGAACAGCCGATCTCGCGGGTCAATCGCTCCGGGCAAATTCGCCTGAACCAGCGCAGCCCGGCGCCGATCATGGCCGACGAATCCATTGAAAGCGTCGAGGACGCCTTCAGCCTTGCTGCCGACGGCGCCGCCAGTGTGTTCGCCTTGAAGATCGCCAAGAACGGCGGCCCGCGCGCCGTGTTGCGCACTGCGCAAATCGCCGAAGCCGCCGGCATTGCCCTGTACGGCGGCACCATGCTCGAAGGCTCCGTCGGCACCCTGGCCTCGGCCCATGCGTTCCTCACGCTCAGGCAACTGACCTGGGACACCGAGCTGTTCGGTCCGCTGTTGCTGACCGAAGACATCGTTACCGAGCGCCCGCAATACCGCGACTTTCACCTGCACATTCCACGCACCCCGGGCCTGGGCCTGACGCTGGATGAACAGCGTCTGGCGCGTTTTCGCCGGCACTGAACCCTAAGGAGAACGCCATGTTGTTCCACGTAAAAATGACCGTGAAATTGCCCGCCGATATGGCTCCGGCCGTTGCCACAAAGCTCAAGGCCGACGAGAAGGAGCTCGCCCAGCGCCTGCAGCGCGAAGGCCAGTGGCGCCATCTCTGGCGCATCGCCGGGCACTATGCCAATTACAGCGTGTTCGATGTGCCCAGCGTCGAAGCGCTGCACGACACCCTGATGCTGTTGCCGCTGTTTCCCTACATGGACATAGAGATTGACGGTCTCTGCCGCCACCCTTCGTCGATTCACGCCGACGACCGCTGACCGCGGAACCGACCCCACAACAACAAGATGAGGTGAACACCATGACCGTGAAGATTGCCCATACTGCCGAACTGCAAACGTTCTTCGAAGAAGCCGCCGGTTTTGCCAACGATGGCGGCAGCTCGCGTCTGAAAACTATCGTCCTGCGGATGTTGCAGGACACCGCTCGGATCATCGAAGACCTTGAGATCAGCGAAAACGAATTCTGGAAAGCCGTCGATTACCTCAACCGTCTGGGCGGCCGCTCCGAAGCCGGGTTGCTGGTGGCGGGCCTCGGCCTCGAGCATTTCCTCGACCTGTTGCAGGACGCCAAGGATGCGCAGATCGGCTTGACCGGCGGCACGCCGCGCACCATCGAAGGCCCGTTGTACGTGGCCGGCGCGCCGCTGTACGAAGGCGAATGCCGGATGGATGACGGCAGTGAGGAGGGCGTCGCCACGGTGATGTTCCTCGAAGGCCAGGTGTTCGATCCGCAAGGTCAGCCGTTAGCGGGTGCCACGGTCGACCTGTGGCACGCCAACACCAAAGGCACTTACTCGTTTTTCGATCAGAGCCAGTCCGAGTACAACTTGCGCCGGCGGATTATCACCGACGCCGAAGGCCGCTACCGCGCCCGCAGCATCGTGCCGTCCGGCTATGGCTGCGACCCGCAAGGCCCGACCCAGGAATGCCTGAACCTGCTTGGCCGTCACGGCCAGCGCCCGGCTCATATTCACTTCTTCATTTCCGCACCGGGGCATCGGCACCTGACCACGCAGATCAATTTGTCGGGGGACAAATACCTGTGGGATGACTTTGCGTATGCGACCCGTGAAGGGTTGGTCGGGGAAGTCGAGTTTTTGGAAGATGCAGCGGGACGTCGCGCTGAATTGAAGTTCGACTTTCAGTTGCAGCAGGCGCCGGATGCGGCGGCGCAGCAGCGCAGTCAACGGCCAAGGGCGTTGCAGGACTACTGATTCCGGAGCTCTCTTCGGATTGGCTGAACTGCGCAAAAAGTTGCGCAGTTGTTCGTAATAAAAGCACGGTGAAAACCGCTGGAGGCCTTGTCTTTAAAGGCCTGCAGCCAAGTGCGCAAGAAGTTGCACAGTACTGCGCAACTTCTTGCGCACTTTTTCGCTGTTTCCTACAGAAAAAATTGGAAAATTCCCACGAGAGCTTCGTAAACCCTTGATGGGTAATGGCCATGTGATTGCTGGCACGACTTTTGATAACTCCTTCGCTACCTGGGCAGGCAATCACGCCGTCCGGTTCTGTCTATCGAGCAAGGAGCACACCCCATGGCAACACCCGCGTACATGTCGGTTACCGGCGAAAAACAAGGCCTGATCACTGCCGGCGCGTTCACCGCCGACTCCGTTGGCAACACCTACCAGGAAGGCCACGAAGACCAGGTCATGGTTCAGGCGTTCACCCACGACGTGATCATCCCGCGTGACCCGCAATCCGGTCAGCCAACCGGTCAGCGCGTGCACAAGCCAGTTGTGATCACCAAGGTCTACGACAAGGCTTCGCCGCTGCTGCAAGCAGCCCTGACCTCCGGCGAGCGCATGAGCGAAATCGTTATCCAGTGGTATCGCACCTCGGCGCAAGGCACCCAGGAGCATTACTACACCACCAAACTGGAAGACGCGATCATCGTCGCCATCAACAACAAAATGCACAACTGCCAGGACCCGGCGAACGCCCACTTCACTCATCTGGAAGAAGTGCAGTTCACCTACCGCAAAATCACCTGGACCCACGAAGTCTCCGGTACTTCGGGTTCCGATGACTGGCGTGCTCCGGTCGTTTAATCGCGACTGATGGTTGTATCGCCTCGGCCGGTTTCGCCGGTCGAGGCATCTTCACTACTCAAAGAATTTTTGCCGTCCGATCCTTAGCGATCTGGCGCGCATCGCAGCACTGTACGAGGGACAAGGGAATGTTCTCACCGGCCAACCAGCCCCATTTCAATCTGACCATCGATGGCGCGGACAGCGACTTTCAGGTGCTGTCGTTCACCGGTCGGGAAGCCCTCAACACGCCCTTCGAATTCGAGCTGGAACTGGTCAGTGAAAAGGCCTCGATCAACCTCGAAAGCCTGCTGCACAAACTGGCGTTTCTGCAGCTGTCGCCGAGCGGAACCGGGATCCACGGGCTGATCTACAGCATCGCCCAGGGCGAGGCGGGCAAGCGCCTGACCCGCTACAGGATCTCGCTGCGACCGCAGCTTTCCTACCTCGCACACCGCTTCAACCAGCGCATTTTTCAGCAGATGACGGTGCAGCAGATCATCAGTCAGGTGCTGGAAGAACACGGCATTCTGGCCAGCGACTACCACTTCCAGCTGAGCGCGGTGTATCCCGAGCGCGTCTACTGCACGCAGTACGATGAAAGTGACCTGCATTTCGTCCAGCGCCTGTGCGAGGAGGAGGGGATTCACTACCACTTCCAGCACACGTCCAGCGGCCACAAACTGACCTTCGGCGATGACCAGACGGTGTTCCCGAAACTCGCGCCCGTGGCCTATCAGCAGGACTCCGGGCTGGTGGCGGACAAACCGGTGGTCAAGCGTTTCGGCCTGCGCCTGGCCACCCGCACCAGCCGCACCACGCGGCGCGATTACGACTTCGTCAAACCGAAGATCGAGCTCGAAAGCGACGCCAAAAGCAGCGCCCAACCCGACCTGGAAGACTACGATTACCCGGGCCGTTTCGTGGACCGTGAGCGCGGCAAGCACCTGGCCAACCGCAACCTCGAACGCCACCGCAGCGATTATCGCCTGGCCGAGGGCAACAGCGACCAGCCGATTCTGGTCACCGGGCATTTTCTGGCCCTGACCGACCACGCCAACCCGACGTGGAACGACCTTTGGCTGCTCACGGAAATCTTCCACGAAGGCAAACAACCGCAAGTGCTGGAAGAGTCGGTGACCAGCGACACCACCGACAACAAAGACGATTTCCATCAGGGTTATCGCAACCGCTTCAACGCGATCCCGTGGGACGTGCCGTACCGCCCGCCGCTGGACCACCCGAAACCCAAAGTCCTCGGTTCGCAAAGCGCCGTGGTCACCGGTCCCGAAGGCGAAGAAATTTTCTGCGACCAATACGGCCGGGTGAAGGTGCAGTTCTTCTGGGACCGCGAAGGCCAGCACGACGACAAGACCACCTGCTGGATGCGCGTGGCCTCCAGCTGGGCCGCCGAAACCTTTGGCTCGATCAACATTCCTCGGGTCGGCATGGAAGTGCTGATCACCTTCCTCGAAGGCGATCCCGACCAGCCGCTGATCACCGGGTGCCTGTACCACGGCGCCAACCTGCCGCCGTACAAATTGCCGGACTTCAAGACTCTCGCGACGGTCAAGAGCAAGGAATACAAGGGCAGCCGCGCCAACGAACTGCGCATCGACGACACCACCAGCGAAATCAGCATCGCGCTGCGCAGTGATCACGGTGCGAGCGCGATCAACCTGGGTTACCTGACCCATCCGCGTCCTTCAGGTGGGCAGCCGCGCGGCGAAGGTTTTGAATTAAGAACTGACCGCCACGGCGCCGTACGTGCCGGCGCCGGTCTGTTGATCACCACCGAACCGCGCCCGAACGAATCCAAACACCACAAGGACCTGCCGGAAACCGCCGAGCGCCTGGCCACCGCCAGCGATCAACAGGACGGTTTCGCCACGCAGGCCAAGGAACTTCAAGCCCAGGAAGCCGGCGATCAGGACGACGTGGCCAAGGCCTTGCACGCGCAGCACCAAGGCGTGCTTGGCTCGGGACCGGCGAACCTCACCGCCAATGAATTTCCCGAGTTCACCGAGCCGCATCTTGTACTCGCCAGCCCGGCCGGCATCGCCCTGACCACACCGCGCTCCAGCCACATCGCCACCGGCGAACATCTGGCGCTGAGCAGTACCGGTCACACCAGTTTTTCCATCGGCAAACGCCTGCTGGCCAGTGCCAGTCGCGGCATGCGCCTGTTCGTGCAGAGCATGGGGTGGCGCCTGGTGGCGGCCTCCGGCGACATCGACGTCAAGGCGCTCAAGGACAGCATCAACCTGCTGGCCAAACTCAACATCACCGCCAACGCCGACCGCATCACCATCACCGCCAAGACCGAACTGGTGATCCAGGGCGGCGGCAGCGCCACGACCTACAACGCCGGCGGCATCACCCATGCCACCAGCGGCCCGTACACCGCCCACGCGGCGAACTTCGCCTACACCGGCGCCAAAAGTCTGGCCGGCGTGTTCCCGGAACCGCCGAAACCGGGCAAGGGCAACCTCGAATTGTTCAACCAGTACGCCGGCCGCCAGGGCATCAAGGACGGCGACTACGAAGTCATCGATGCCTTGGGCAAAAGCATCAAGGGCAAGCTCGACGCCAAAGGTTTTGCCAGCGTCGCCGGCGCCGCACCGGGCCCGGCACGGGTGCTGTTCGGCAAGGATCCTGCGGACACCTGGAGCGAAGGCAGCTACATCGGCAAGCCGGAATGGCCGTTGAATCCACCGGGTGCGGAAGACATTCCGAGCCAAGTGCAAGCCATGGTGGCGCAGGCGTTGCCGAGCAAGAACTGGGACATGTTGGAAAAGGGCAAGGAATTGGCACAGACAGGGATGGGTGCAATGCAGACCGCGCAAGGTGCGATGCAAACGGCGCAGCAGGTGAAAGGGGCAGTGCAGGGCGGGGTGGCCGGACTGCCGAAACTGGCGAGTGCGGCGATGCCGAGTGCGTCGGGGATTCTCGGGGCGGCGAGCAAAGCGGGCAAGTTGCCAACGCTTCCGGCTCCAGCCCTGCCAAAAGCTTCCTTGAAAACCCCGGGCCTGCTGGCGGGAGAGGTGTTGTCATGACGACTGGATCCGATGGTGCGAAAACGCGTGAGCCGCAAGTCGCGGTGGTGCCACTCAACACGATCGATATTCAGGATGTCGGACGCGGCGCTGCCAAATTCGATGCCTGGTTGCAGTCCATCAGCGGCGGTGTCGTCACACTCGATCGGGTCAAGAACGTCGCGGGTGCTCTTCCTGTCGTGGGCAACATCATGGCGTTGGTTGATGCCCTTGGAGACATCGTCACCCTGGCCAAAAGCAAACAGCGTCAAGTGCTGGATTGGGTCAGCCTGGGTATCAACCTGATTGGTGTATTGCCTGCGCCACCGACCATGGCTTCTGCGCGCATGACACTACGCCCGACCCTGGGGTTGGTGCGTCAGGAGCTGCGTAACAGCGCCAAGATGCTGCTGGGGGACTCTCTGATTGAAGTGTTGATCGGGCATCTGAACGCGACCATCGTCGGCACCATCGATGACTTCGTCAAACAGGCACAACCCAAACTGGCGGGCATTCTCGACGACGCTGGAAAACTGGGTCAAAGCGCGGTGAACGAGATCGCCAAGGGCCTGGAAAAGGTGGTCAATGGCAAGCTCGATGCGAAGGGAGACCTCAATGCGGCCGGTTCGAAAATCACGGCGGCGCGCGGTCAGTTGTTGCATGACCCCAAGGCGGCTATCAGCAACATTTTCGGTGCCGCTTTCAGTGCCTACAAGGCTGCAGGCAAAGGCGTTGCCAACAGTGCCGCCAAGAACTTGCTGCCGGAGAAAGCCAAGGCTCTGGTACTGAGCAACACATCGATGCTTCGCACGCTGGGGGTGGAGCTGCAATCCCAGATGAAAAAGCTTGGTGACCCGGGCGTTCAGCATTCCATCGGCTGGCTGTTGCAGATGTTGGCGGGCTCGGTAGTAACTTGGCGCAAACGTCGCTCTCATGGTCAGGCCGCCAGTGTCAAACCGGGGGCCACGAGCAAGGCAGAACAACGCGCCGGCAAAGGCCAACTGGAGTTGCAGCAAAGCCAGGTTCGAGCCCGTTCTGATGCCAGTGATTGCAAGAATCGCGTCCCGACAGGCACGAAAAGAAACATCAGCTTTGCACGCGGCACGGAAACCATCACCCACACGGATTTCCGTTTGCCGGGCCCGTTTCCCGTCGTCTGGAACCGTACTTATTACTCGAATCTGGAGGCCTACGACAAAGGCAGCCTAGGTGCTCGCTGGATCAACGAGTTCACCACTCGTTTCGATTATGTGGATGACGGGTTGGTCTTTCATGCGGCCGATGGCCGAAGTCATGAGTATGCGTTGCCCAAAGTCGGCGATGCCCATCATGACCCGATTGAAAACCTGACTCTGATTCGCTCAGGTGAAAATCAATTGCTGCTGTGCCGCGGTGTCGAGAGAAAGGAGACCTACGTGCGTCGTGGGGCACGCTTTCTGCTCGCCGGCATCGAGCTGCGCAGCGGTGCTGGAATCATGCTGCACTATGAGCACATGCATGGTAATGAACCGGTGCTCTCTGACCTGCTCACCTATCAGGGGGACGTTACAAAGGTTCATCTACAACTCGGAACACTGATCGATGACCACGGACGTCTGACAGGTTTGTGGGAGATCGCCGATGGCATTCCTCAGCGCCAACTGTGTGCCTATCACTATGATGCGTTGGGCGATCTGGTTCAGGCACGGGATGAAAACGGTTATGCCTGGAATTATGAATTCCGCAGCCATCTGATCACGCGATACACCGACCGGACCGGGCGGGGCATGAATTTGCAATGGCAGGGGGACGGCTCCGATGCCAAAGCGATTCGTGAATGGGCGGATGATGGAAGCTTCGATACTCGACTTGAGTGGGACGAAAACATTCGTCTGACCTACGTCACTGACGCTCACGGCAATGAGACCTGGCACTACTACGACATTCTTGGCTACACGTACCGTATCCGTCATCCGGATGAGCGTTCGGAATGGTTGTTCCGCGATGAGGCCAAAAATGTCGTGCGACATGTCCACACCGATGGAAGCGTTGATCGGTTCAGCTACGACGAGCGTGGCAATCTTCTCGAACACATCCGTGCCGATAACACCGTAGTGCATTACGCATACGATGATCTGGACCAACTGATCAAGGTTAGTGATGCAGAGGGCGGACAGTGGACCAGAGCTTATGACGACAGCGGCAATCTTGTGGAAGCTGTCGATCCTCTGGGTAACAAGACGGAGTACACCTACACATCTGCCGGCTATCCGGAGACCGTCAAGGATGCTAACGGAGCAGAGAAGAAATTCGAATACAACGATGCCGGTCAGTTGACCGGGTACACCGATTGTTCCGGCAAAACCAGTACCTGGGAGTACAACGGCCTGGGTCAGTTGATTTGCTTTACCGATGCGGCAGGGCAAAGCACCGAGTATGAGTATGTGGCAGGTCAACTGGTGTTGATCAGGCATCCGGACAAGTCTGAGGAGCGTTTCAGTCGCGATGCCGAAGGGCGACTGTTGGCCCATGTCGACGGCCTGAACCGCTGCACCACCTGGAACTACAGCGCCGCCGGCCTTATCGCCGAGCGAGTGGATGCGGCTGAGCAAACATTGCGCTATCGCTGGGACCGTCTCGGTCGTTTGACCGCTTTGGAGAACGAAAATGAGCGTAGCGCCCATTTTCACTACGATCCGATGGGGCGGTTATTGGAGGAAACAGGTTTCGACGGCCATATTACGCGCTACCAGTACGACACTGAATCAGGTCGTTTGAGCAGCAAGCTTGATGGCGAGCGGCGAGTGGCTTTCCAATTCGACCTGATGGGCCGCCTGATAGAGCGCCGTGCGAGTCTGGGCGAACAGGTACAAAGTGAAACATTTGCCTACGATGGCAACGGCAATATGACACTGGCTGAAAATGATCACAGTCGCTTGCAGTGGTTCCACGATCCGGCGGGCAACCTGCTGCGTGAACATCAGCATTATCTGAGTCTGGAGCAGCCTCGGATCGCAGTCTGGCAACATGAATACGATGCCCTGAATCAGCGGGTAGCGACTGTGCGTCCGGATGGCCAAAGAGTCAGTTGGATGACCTACGGCAGCGGGCACTTGCTGGGATTGAAAGTGGATGACCACGAGTTGCTGGCCTGGGAGCGTGATGATCTGCATCGCGAAATCGCCCGTCATCAGGGCAACCATTTATTGCAGACGCAGAAGTGGGACCCGGCTGGGCAGTTGCAGGAGCAATTGTTGGGTCGCAGCGATGACAAGCGCACGTTGCTCAAGCGTGAATATCAATATGATCCTGCGGGCCAACTGATCCTTCTCAACGACACGCGACGCGGGCCGCTGACGTATCAGTACGATCCGGTGGGGCGCCTGATCAAGGCGGCGAGTCGACAGGGTGTGGAAACTTTCGCCTTTGATCCTGCCGGTAACTTGCTTGATGAGCCGGTTGAACAGATGCGCCGACCTCTGGATCAGGACCCGATGCGTAGCAAGCGGGTGGATAACCTGCTGCGCGAGTACTCGGGTACCCACTATGAATACGATGATCGAGGCAATCTGATACAGCGTTGGCACAACGGCAGTATCGCCAGAATGCGCTGGGATTTGTTCGACCGTTTGGTTCACTTTGATGATGCCCGACTGGAAGTCGAGTATGCCTACGATGTATTGGGACGCCGCCTTTACAAGAACTCGACTGCGCATTTCAAGCGACGGCCTGAAGCCGGCTCACAGTGGAACGACAATGAGTTTGTCCGCAAGCAGCGAGAGTCGGGTTGTGGTTTCACATTGTATGGCTGGGACGGCGATACGCTGGCCTGGGAGAGCAGTCCGGCTCTGCTGGATGGTGATCCCGGACGCACAGTGCATTACATCTATGAGCCGGGTACTTACATTCCGGTTGCGCAAGCTTTGCGACACCAACCAATCATTCTGATGGGGCAGCCTGACTTCAGCGGCGAGTATCAATTGGAGGACGACCCGGTGTGGAATCACGTACCTGTGGCACTGCCAATCGACGTGTTGAGTTGGTATCAATGCGACCGAATGGGGGCGCCTCTGGAGTTGACCGACCAGAATGGCGAAATAGCCTGGAGCGCTCAGTACAAGGCATGGGGGAGCGTGTCTGAGCAGCGTTCGCCAATGGCGCAGCAACAGGGTATTGGCAACCCGATTCGCTTCCAGGGGCAATATCACGATCATGAAACGGGGCTGCATTACAATCGTTATCGTTATTACGATCCGTTGATTGGACGCTTCATCAGCAAAGATCCCATCGGTTATGACGGTGGGTTGAACCTCTTTGTATATGCGCCGAGTCCACTGGGCTGGATTGACCCGCTAGGCTTGGCAAGATGTCCGTGTGCCGATCTGAAGAAAGGCAACCCTGAAGGAACCGGGCCATTCAGAGGTGGATCTTACGGAGGCACCACGGCCTCGGGGATCGAGTCGCATCACATGCCGGCAGACAGCACCAGTCCGATTAAGAGAAGCCAGGGGCCAGCAATACAAATGGAGCCCTATGACCATAGCCAAACAATGAGTCACGGCCACCAGGGTAATCCCGGAAAAGCCTATCGAGCTCAGGTTCAGTCAAAAATCGAAGTGGGAGACATGAGAGGTGCAATGGCGATGGAGATCAGAGATGTGCGCCGTGTAGCCACTCAGGTCGGACAACCCAGAAAGTACAATGAAGCAATGCAAGAAATGCTGGCGTATGCCAAGTGCCGTAAATTTCTGGATAAGTGAGAGAAACCATGAATGATCAAGCGTTCAAAGTGTGGCGAGATAAACTGGTTTCATTGGATCGCTACGAGAACCCGGAAGATGCTCGTGAGTTCTCGGCGCTCGTGAGCAGTGTCCGCGACGAACTCGATGCAAAAACCATTGATGCACTACTGTCGACCTTTTGCGATGAAGACGACTACGGTGTGCAAGAGCGCGTGGTGGGTGTTCTTGATCATGCTGAAGCGGGCGTTTTTGCTGAAAGGCTTGCGGTGAACTTCTCAACGTTGCAAAGACAGGCAAGTGGCAAGGAATGGCCTCTTATTCTGATCGGTCGTGTCGTGAACTCGGACAACGCAGAGAAGATCAAGGCGATTGTCGCGGCTGCGAAGAAGTCCCCGGATCTTGACGCCTTTATTCGAAGTGATGAGTTCCTGGATGAGTATCCGGAGATCGAAAGCTACTTCCCCTGATACGACTCAAGGCCCGCCGTTTTCACGTTTGATGGGTTCGACGGCCCCATTTGGCATGCCAGAAGTCAGGTCAAAGGAGTGACAACATGAAAGACGCAATCCGCCTCGGCGACTCCACCACCCACGGTGGCAAGGTCCTCGAAGCCTTCTCCCAAACCAACCTCAACGGCAAGCCGATTGCCGGGGTCGGTCACAAGGTCAGTTGCCCTTTGTGCAAGGGGATTTTCCCGATTGCCGAGGGCAGCAGCACCTACACCGTCGATGGCACACCCATTGCGCTGGACGGTATGAAAACAGCCTGTGGGGCGGCGCTGATTGCCAGCGGGCCCAAAGGGGCCGTTGTCAGCTAAATCGATATTTGTAATTGCCGTCTCCATGACGCGGCCTTTTCGGCGCGTTATTTGAACAAGACATGCTTCACCCAAAACATGCTTCACCTCAAAAAGAGCTCAAAACGCTCCAACATTTAAAGGAATAAATATGAAGACCGCTTCTTTGATTCTCGCCATGGCAGCCGCGTTTGGCACCAGCATGCTCGCCCACGCCGAAGGGCAAGACGCCGCCACCCTGAAAGGGATTTACGACAACGGTCGCAACATGTCAGGCCTGATCAAAAGCTGTGTCGACAAGGGGTTCCTGAAAGCGGACAGCACCGAGAACGCCAACAAGATGGCTGCATTCGTTAGCAACATGCCGGGTGATTTCGACAAGCGTGACGGCGACAAGAACGAACAGTCTGGCCGTAAAGGCGAAGTGTTCACGGATGGGGAATACAAGAGCCTGGAAAGCAACCTACCGCCGAACCTCACCCTCAAACAATGGTGCGAACAGGCGGATCAGGGCATGCGCGAAGGGTTGAAGCGCGTCGGTCTGTAGCCGTCAGCTGATTCAGGACCGATGGTAACGGCAAGCCGAATGCCGTGGTCGGTCCTGAGGTCAGTCGAGCCGCTCGATAGACCGAACTAAGCTAATGCAAAAAAGATATTTGTTCGGTGTTTTTAATATCGTTTAGTTTTGTTTCATAGACGAATCAAAAGCATCAAACCGACAGACCCCCGATTGCCATGACGGCACACGCTGAATCGATCACAGGCTCTTCAGGTTTGATTCACACGGGAGTGAATCATGCCGCACACCTCAGCTATCACCGCATTACCCATCCTCGACCTGTCCCTGCTCGACGGTACGCCGTCGCAACGCCAGGCCTTTCTCGATGACTTGCGCCACGCCGCCCGCGATGTGGGCTTTTTCTACCTGACCGGCCATGGCATCGACGCCGCCCTGCTCAATCAAGTTCAAGACCACGCCCGTCAATTCTTCGCCTTGCCTGACAGCGAGAAAACAGCCGTCGGCATGATCAATTCGCCGCATTTTCGCGGCTACAACCGCGCCGCGTCCGAGATTACTCGCGGGCAGCCCGATCAGCGTGAACAGTTCGATCTGGGCGCCGAGCGCGACGCCTTGCCATTGAACGTCGACAGTCCGTTGTGGGCACGGCTGCAAGGGCCGAATCAATGGCCTGAAGCGTTGCCGCAACTCAAGCCGCTGCTGCTCGACTGGCAGCAGGCGATGACCCAAATGTCGCTGCGTCTGCTGCGCGCTTTCGCCCAGTCACTGTCGCTGCCGGAAGATGCCTTCGACCGCTTGCACGGCGACAAACCCAACGAACACATCAAGCTGATGCGCTATCCGGGGCAGTCCTCGACGGCGAGCAATCAGGGCGTCGGCGCGCACAAGGATTCGGGTTTTCTCAGCTTTCTGCTGCAAGACCAGCAGGCCGGACTGCAAGTGGAAATCGAAGAGGGGCGCTGGATCGATGCGTTACCTCGGGACAACACCCTGGTGGTCAACATCGGCGAATTGCTGGAACTGGCCACCAACGGTTATCTGCGCGCCACGGTGCATCGCGTGGTTTCGCCGCCAGCGGGCAGTGAGCGCTTGTCCATCGCGTTTTTCCTGGGCGCGCAACTCGACGCGGTCGTGCCGCTGTACCCATTGCCGGCGGTGTTGCTGCGCGAAGCTAAGGGGCCGGCGAGTGATCCGCTCAATCCGTTGTTTCGCGATGTCGGCTGGAATTATCTGAAGGGCCGACTGCGTTCGCATCCCGATGTCGCGCAGCGCTTCTATGCCGATGCGTCGAACACTCAGACACCGCTTCGCAAGATCGCCAACGCCTGATTCATCACTCGCAAAAGGACTCTTCCCATGTTGAAAAAAGCAGGCTTGACCCTGGCCGTCCTCGGCGCGCTGGTGACTTCGTTTGGCGCTCAGGCGCTGGAACCGTTGCGTGTTGCCGCCGACCCGGTGCCCCACGCACAGATCCTGGTCTACATTCAGAAAATCGATCCGCAACTGAATCTCAAGGTGATCGAAATCCCTCAGGGCGTGAATTCGAACGAGCTGCTGGTTCACGGCGATGTGGACGCCAATTACTTCCAGCATCTGCCGTACCTGCAATCCCAGGAAAAGGCCCTCGGCGAAAAACTGGCGGTGGCCGCGACGGTGCATATCGAACCGTTGGGGATTTATTCTCATCGCCACAAAACCTTCGCCCAGGTGCCGGACAAAGGCACGGTTGCAGTGCCGAACAACGTCACCAACCTGAGCCGTGCGTTGTACCTGTTGCAGGACAACGGCCTGATCAAGCTCAAGCCCGGTTTCAACGACCCGGCGGCGGATCAGGCAACGCCCAAGGACATCGCCGAAAACCCGAAACACCTGAAGATCCTCGAAATCGAATCGCCGCAACTGCCCCGCGCACTGGACGACGTCGACCTGGCGGTGATCAACGGCAACTACGCGCTGGAAGCCGGGCTGGTGCCGGCCAGGGATGCGCTGGGGCTGGAGAAGGCCGAGCACAATCCTTACGCCAACATTCTGGTGACCACGCCGAAACTGGAAAACGATCCGCGCATTCAGCAGCTGGCCAAGGACCTGACCTCGCCGCAAGTCGCCAAGTACATCGCCGAGAACTTCAAGGGGTCGGTGATCCCGGTGGCGGACGCCAAGCCATGATCGTCGTCGAGCAGTTGAGCAAGACTTACCCGTCAGCGCCGACACCGGCGCTGGATCAGGTATCGCTGAGCATTCCCGATGGCGCGATCTACGGGATTCTCGGGCGCAGCGGTGCGGGCAAGTCGACGTTGCTGCGTTGCCTCAATCTGCTCGAACGCCCGGACTCGGGGCGGATTCTGCTGGATGGCGAGGATCTCACCGCGCTGTCCGATAGCGAACTGCGCCGCCAGCGTCAGCGCATCGGCATGATCTTCCAGGGCTTCAATCTGCTGCATTCGCGCAACGTGTTCGACAACGTCGCGGTGCCGCTGGAAATCGCCAAAATCGCCAAACCACAACGCCATGAACGGGTTCGCGAGCTGCTGGATCTGGTGGGCCTGGGCGACAAGGCCGAAGCCTTTCCATCGCAACTGTCCGGCGGGCAGAAGCAGCGGGTGGGCATCGCCCGGGCATTGGCGGCGCGGCCGGCGTATCTGCTGTCGGACGAAGCCACCAGCGCCCTCGACCCGGAAACCACCGCGTCGATTCTGGAGCTGTTGCGCGACATCAATCGGCAGCTTGGTTTGACTGTCGTGCTGATCACCCACGAACTGGACGTGGTCAAGTCGATCTGCGATCACGCCGCGTCCATGGCCAACGGAAAACTGGTGGAGGCGGGGCCGGTCGCTCGTTTGCTCGCCGATCCAAAGTCGGCCCTTGGCGCTTCGCTACGACCCAGTTGCGGCTTGCCGCTGGGGCATGACGCGCCGGGCCTGAGTTTTCTGCGGCAATACGGCGTACGGGCGGCCCACTCATGAACCGCACCGTCGACTGGAACGAAATCCTGCAACTGGTGCTCAACGCCACCGGCGAAACCCTTTACATGGTGCTGCTCGCCGGTCTGTTCACGTTGCTGATTGGCTTGCCGCTGGGGGTGTTGCTGTTCATCAGTCGTCGTCAGGGGTTGTACCCGTTGCCGAGGCTCAATCAAGCCTTGGGCGCGATCATCAATCTGGGACGTTCGCTGCCGTTCGTGGTGATGCTGATTGCCCTGATCCCGCTGACCCGGCTGGTGGTCGGCACCACCCTGGGCAGCACCGCCGCCGTCGTACCGATCACCATCGGCGCCTTTCCGTTTTTTGCGCGGATCGTCGAAAACGCCCTGGACGAAGTTGAAAAGGGCCGGATCGAAGCGATCCTCGCCATGGGCGGCGACATCCGTCATGTGATTTTCAAAGTGCTGCTGCCCGAAGCGCTGCCGGCCCTGCTGGCAGGCGTCACCTTGACGCTGGTGATGCTGATCGGTTTTTCCTCCATGGCCGGGGTCATCGGTGGCGGGGGACTGGGCGACCTGGCGATCCGCTACGGCTATCAGCGGTTCAACAACGAAGTGATGGTCGCCACCGTCGTGGTGCTGGTCATCCTCGTTCAGGGCGTGCAGAGCCTGGGCGATCGGCTGGTGCGATCGCTGGCTCATCGACGTTGAAGGTCGGTTGCAGGCTTACTTTTTGAGGGGCGTGACGAGCGCCGTTTCGTCGGTGTCGAGGACGAACACCGCCAGCAGGCGCGCAGGCTCTGTGTCGCTGGCGTTGGCGCTCACCAGATGCACGGAACCTGGTTCCTCGACGAAGTTTTCGCCGACGTGATAGATCTTTTCCGGCTCGCCTTTGACTTTGATGCGGAACGAGCCTTCCAGAACCGTGGCGTAGATGAAGGCGGTTTTCGGATGGGTATGTGACGGCGAAGCAGCTCCCGGCCCGTACTCGACGACCACACCCCTCATGCTTTTGCCGGGGATGTTGGGAATCGGGCGATCAAATACTACCGAAACCTTGCCGGCGGGTGGCTCGGCGGCTGATACGGCGTTGATCGAAAGGGTTGCGACAATGACGGCCAACAGCAATCGGATAACCATGAGATGTCTCCTTGGTTGACAGGGAAGGGAATGGCGCGAATGACTATCGGGCTGCCGACTGAGCGATCCAGTTTTCAAAACGGATGGCACCCAGGCGTGAGTGCTTGCCGGTGACCAGCGATTGATCGTCGAGCAGCGTTCCGAAGTAGCGTGCGTGCACGTCCGGTACGACCCTGCGTTTGTCCTGGCGCGCCTGCAGAAAGCGCCGGACCAGTTCGTCCAGCGGCAACGCCTCAGGCCCGCCGACATCCACTGAACCGTTGAGCGGAGCGGCCAGGACGACGTCTACCAGCGCCGCCACCACGTCGTCAGAAGCAATCGGTTGAATCAGCGCCGGAGGCACACGAAGTTCATCGGCGACGGCAAAGGATTCAGCGATGCCACCGACAAACTCGAAAAACTGCGTGGCCCGCAGGATCGAGTAAGGCATGCCGGATGCCTTGATCAGGTTTTCCTGGGCCACCTTGGCGCGCATATAGCCGGCCTCGGGCAACCGTTCACACCCGACAATCGACAGCGCTACGTGATGACGCACCCCGGCCGCCGCTTCGGCCGCCAGCAGGTTACGGCTGGAGGTTTCGAAGAAGTCGAGGACGGCCTGATCCTCCCACGACGGAGCATTGGCCACGTCGACCACGACATCGGTGCCGTCCATGGCGGCCGCCAGACCTTCGCGGGTGATGCTGTTGACGCCCGTGCCGGGGCTGGCGGCGAGCACGTCATGGCCGCGCTCGCGAAGAAGGTTCACCAGTTTCGAGCCGATGAGGCCGGAGCCTCCGATAACGACGATCTTCATGGGTCTCTCTCCTTGATGACGCCAACCATTGGCGTCAGTGGGATAGAGACTGCCGGTACGAATGAGGGAAGTCCTTGCGGCGACCTTGGGTTTGTCTTGTCGAAACCTTGCATTTTTGTCCAGCCAGCGCCCCGGAATGGACGCAGTGGCGTGTTCAAGTCAGGCGTATTATCGTTCTCGACTTCTCACCATCTGCCGCCCGGGACACGGAGTTGAAGGCGCGTCGCAAAGGGACGTTCGCTGTGCCATTCACGTTTGAAGACTATGTACTGGATCAGGAGCGTCGTGAGCTGACCTTGCGCGGGCAGGTTGTATCCGTCGGCCCGCAGGTGTTCGATCTGTTGCTGCTGTTCCTCAACAACCCCGACCGCGTGTTGAGCAAGGACGAATTGCTCGGCACGGTATGGAGCGGGCGCATCGTTTCCGAATCAACGATCACCAGCCACATCAACGCCGTACGCAAGGCCATCGGTGATACCGGCGAGGAACAGCGTCTGCTGCGCACGGTCGCCCGCAAAGGCTATCGTTTCATTGGCCGGGTCTCCGATATGACCGAGCCGGTGCCTCACACCGACGAGGGCTCAACTGCAGCTCCCCGGGCACTGGTGCTGCCGGATAAACCCTCGATCACCGTCCTGCCTTTCTACAATCTGAGCGGCGATCCCGAACAGGACTACTTTGCCGACGGTATCGTGGAGGACATCATCGCGGCGTTGTCGCGTCTGCGCTGGTTGTTCGTCATCGCACGCAATTCGAGTTTCACGTTCAAGGGGTGCACGGTAGATGCCCAAGGGGTCGGGCAGGAACTGGGCGTGCGCTATGTGCTGGAAGGCAGTGTGCGCAAATGCGGAAACCGGGTGCGCATCACCGGGCAACTGATTGACGCCACGAGCGGGGCACACATCTGGGCCGAGCGTTTCGAAGGCACCCTCGACGACATCTTCAAGCTGCAGGATCAAATCACCGAAAGTGTCGTCGGGGCCATCGCGCCACAACTGGAGCGCGCGGAGATCGAGCGCGCCAAACGCAAACCGACGGAAAGCCTGGACGCCTACGATTACTACTTGCGCGCCATGGCAAAGCTGCACAGCGGCACCCAGGAGGCCATCGAGCAGGCGCTGCCGATGTTCTACAAGACCCTCGAACTCGATCCGGAATTCGCTTCTGCCTATGGCATGGCCGCCTGGTGTCACTTCTGGCGCAAGCTCAATGGCTGGATGACGGATCGCCCGGCCGAGATCGCTGAAGGTATACGCCTGGCGCGTCTGGCGGTCGCGCTGGGACGCGATGACGCCGTGGCGTTGACGCGCGGCGGACATGCGCTTGCGCACCTGGCGGGTGATGTGGATGCCGGCATCGCCTTGCTCGACCGCGCACGTCTGCTCAATCCCAATCTCGCACCTGCGTGGTTTCTCGGCGGGATCCTGCGTGCGCTTCGCGGAGAAACCGCGCCCGCCATCAAGGACTTGAACCATGCCGCTCGCTTGAGCCCGCTGGATCCGGAAATGTTCAGAATGCACGTCGGCATGGCTCTGGCGCATTACTTCGCCGGGGACTTCGAGGCCTCGGCAGACTTCGCCGAAAAAGCCTTGGGCAACCTGCCCACGTTGTTGGTGGCGGCGGCACTGGTGGCGGCCAGTCATGCGCTGGGCGGGCGCCCGGAGAAAGCCCGCTGGGCGATGCAGCGCCTGCAGACGCTGAGCCCGGCGCTGCGTCTGGGGCATCTCAAGGACTGGCTGCCGATTCAGCGCCCCGAAGATTTTTCGCGGTTCATTGAAGGGCTTCGACTGGCGGGGTTGCCGGAGTGATTGCTTGAGTGCACCCGCTCCAGTCTCGCGGACATGCACGGCTGTACCGGGCTTAAGCTAATACCAAAACGGGAGCCATCATAAGGGGCATCACTAATAGCGATGAAAGATTAAAAATGGTCATCTGCTTGATTTTCGGAATAAGGAGTTCAGCCGAAAAAGCCTTGAAGCAGCGGAATGTCCGGGAACAAAAAAGGCGCATGAGCTGTTAACTCATGCGCCTTTCATTGCTGACTTCGACGTCTTCGTCCCCCGGCGGGCCGGGATCGTTGTGGGTTCGGTGTTATGGCTCATCGGCGGACACCTCCAGGTCTGGCGCTGCGGGCGCAGCCTGAAGAGTCTGGCGGCTCATCGTGCAGGCGCGAGCCAGGTGTCCAGCACGCGCCGGTCGAGCTCTTCCCAGTCCGCCATGCCCAGCACTCGCGTGGTGTTGAGGCCGCGCAGATAGCCGCGCAACTGATTGGCCACGGCCCGTACCGACTCCGAATCATCCGCTGACCGGCCCAGCACGGTTTCGTATTCGACAAGGTATTCGGCCACCCGGTCGCGGAATTCGGGCAGGACGGCATCGCGGATCAAATCAAAGGTTCGCACGGAAAATCCTCATTTGTTTTCGTTGTGATCGAGTGTGCAGCAGTCTGCACGCAGCGCAACTATTGGTTCAAGTAATAGTGATCATCAAGAAACGCAAGTTCTGCTTTGTGGCCGACAGGCGGAAAATCGCCTCCATCGAAACGCAGCTCAAGGAATTTGCGCGATGAAGACTTTGACCCGACTGGCTTTGGTCGCCCTGCTGATGGGCGGGGTAGCCACCACTGCACCGACTTACGCAGCCGACGCCGGTTCGTGCCATTTTCTTCCCATCGGCGGTACCGCCAGCGCACTGCAGCACTCGCAAACCGTGGGTGTGCTGTACAGCGAAAACACCCTCGAAAACCTGCAATACCTCGAGCGTTACCACGATGTGGCGGTCAACGGTGCCAAGGACGCACTCGATGCGCGGATCCGTGACGCCTTCGTCAACAGCTCCGATCCGGAACTGGCCATCGACTGGTTGATGAGTTCGCTGCAACAGCAGTTTCTCTCGGTGACCGTCTACGACAGCCTCGATGCGCTGGTGCAGGCCCATCCCGACGTGGTGGTGATGCTCGACACCCACAACCGTCTGCTGACCCAACGCAACAGTCAGGTCGAAGCGCGGTTCGCTGCACGCTTCTACGACGCCAACCTGCAATACATCGGCAAGGCCGAAGGCGCGGTGGAGAAGCAACTGCCTTCGGTGTGGGTACACAACAAGGCAGCACCCGAGATTGCAGCCCAGATCGAAAAACAACGCGACCTGCAATTCAGCGCCTTGAAGCAGTTCGATGACTCGCTCAAAGCCCTGGTGAGTGCAGGCTGAGCACCCAGATCAAAAATCGCGACGCCAGCGGCCGTGACGCTGAACGTTGCTTGAGAACCGAACCTTTTATTTTCAGGATTTTATCCATGCGTGCCTTTTTTATCCCTGCCATGGCTTCTGCCACTTTACTGCTGACCGCCTGCGCCTCTGCGCCGAACGACCCGACGCTGACCCTGCAGACGCACAAGACGCCTGCCCAGTACGCCGAATGCGTCGTGCCGAAACTGCAGGGCAGTGCGCTGAACCCGACCGTGTCGCAGACCCAGCGCAGCTACCGGATCGTGGTGCCGAGCAAGGTGGCGGCGGACAACGTGCTGGAAGCCTACAAGGCACAGGATGGCGGCAAGGTCTTTTTATATGAACGCCATTTGCTGGCGTCGAGTTTCATGCCATCGAGTTTTGAACGGGCTGCCCAGGAGTGCCTGTGACGGCTGACGGTTAACGCTTTTGACGATGCTCCTTTGGTTGGCCGCAACCAACCAATTCCTTTGCCCCGCATATTGCGGGGCTTTTTTTTGCCCGGCGTTTGGTGCAGTCGGCGCTACGCTGGATAGCGAATAAGGCTTTTTCGGGAGAACAAGGAGATGAAGAAGGACAGCAGCGGCGCGGCGACTGAGAATCCCTCTGTGCTGATCGACGCGAGAATCAAGGAATTGAACGACTGGCGCGGCCAGAAGCTGGCCGAGATCCGCGCGATCATTCACGAGGCCGATCCTGAGGTTGTTGAGGAGTGGAAGTGGCGGGGCGTTCCGGTCTGGTCACACAACGGCATCATCTGCACCGGGGAAACCTACAAGGCCGTGGTGAAAATGACGTTTGCCAAAGGCGCGGCACTGGAGGATCCGTCCGGACTGTTCAATGCCAGTCTGGAGGGCAACACCCGGCGGGCGATTGATGTTCACGAAAACGACAAAATAGATGCAAAGGCACTGAAAGCGCTGGTGCGTTCGGCGATTACGTTGAATTCGAAAAAGTGATTTGCCGTTGAGGCAGAGGTGAAGCGGAGGATGGTGAAACGAGGAAAAAATGGCAGGGGCGGCTGGATTCGAACCAACGCATGGCAGGATCAAAACCTGCTGCCTTACCGCTTGGCGACGCCCCTGTAGCTATTGTGTTCAGTCCCGGGAGGACCTCTGCAACAGTGGGCGGCACTTTACCAGCGCTCTTGCGTTCTGGGAACCCCCGAGGCAAATAAATTTCATGGAAAACAGCTACTTATTTTCCGGAGTGGTTGAAACGGCCGGATTTTCAAGATGCCTGAGCGGTCCAGGTGCCCGAATCCTGCGGGCGCCTGGACCCGATTTCACACCAGGGTACTCGGCGCCACCCCCAGCAACCCCGTCAACGTGTTCATGATCGCCTGCTGACGGGCGCGGTCCGTCTGGTGCCTGGCCTCGGCGGCCGCGACGTCGGCGTGGCAGTGCGGGCAGATCGATTCGTGGGGATGAATGTACTGCAGGCAGCTGCGGCACAGCGCCAGTTGCACGGGGATGCGTCCTTCTTCCGGCGATTTTTGGCCCTGATTGACCCACGCCAGTTTGATCACTTGTCCGCTGTCGCTGACGCTGCTGACTTTTTCGCCGGTGTCGATGCGTTCGGTGATCAGGTCAAAACGTCCGACCGCAAACGAGCGCTGGGCGGCGTCCTCGACTTTGACGATGCGCTCGCGCAAACCCTGTTTCTGCAATTCCAGGGTTCGGTAGTGGCAGTAAGGATTGTTGCCGGGTTTGCCCAGCAGCGAGTGCGATGTCCAGGTGCAGCCGCCCCGGCAGACGTCGTTGTAATAGCAACTGCGGCAATAACCCCAAAGATCGTCGACCGAGCGCAAACGGCCGAAGTGCATGCCTTCGCTGTAGTGCCAGATGTCGTGCAGGCTCATGTTGCGCACATTGCCGCCGGAAAACCCGACGGTGGCCAGCGACGGGCAGCCTTTCACTGTGCCGTCCGCCTCAAGCGCCAACACAGTCTGACCGGCCGCGCAGCCGCTCCAGTGCACGCGTTCGTCACCGAACCCACGCCACAAATGTTCGTAAGGACCGTAGTAGCCGATGTTGTTGCCGACGTTCATCAGCAGGCCGCGATCCACGCCTTCGCGGTACAGGCGCGCGAGCAGCGGCATCACTTCCAGCAATTGATAGGGTTGCAGCAGCAGTTCCGGGTGATCCACCGCATTGCCCATGGCCACGGTGATCTGGATCTGCCAATGGGTGGCGCCCAGTTCAATGATCGTGTCCATCAGCTGCGGCAAATCGGGCAGGGTCGCCGCGCCGATCTGAGTGTTGACGCTCACCGCCAGCCCGGACGCCTTGGCCCGGCGCAGGGTGTCGACCGCCTTGTCGAACGAACCGGGCACGTTACGCACTTTGTCGTGCAACGGTGCGAGCCCGTCCAGAGAAATCCCGACCCCGTTGAGGCCCGCATCAACCGCTGCCTGCATCTTCGCCGGCGTCAGGTTGCGCCCGCCGGTCTGGATCGCGCAGTACATGCCGTGGTCGTGGATGGCCTGGATCAGTTGCGTCCAGTCCTTGCGCAAATAGGCTTCGCCGCCGATCAGGGTGATCTCGCGGGTGCCGAGGGCGGCGAGGGAGTCGATCACGTCGAGGCATTCACGGGTGTTCAGTTCATCGGGGCGTCGATGCCCCGCGCGCGAGCCGCAATGCAGGCATTTGAGGTCGCAGGCCAGGGTAATTTCCCAGACCACATGCACCGGCACGTAGCGTTTGAGGTCGGTGTCACTGAGGTAGCGGGCAGGGCGGATGTCTGTCATGGGAGATCCTTGCGCACGGTCCTGTGCGCGGCACGATTGGACTGATCTCGATTCGCTGCAAGACCGGGCGAGGCCAGCAGTGACCTCGCCCGGATCGTGCGCTTTTAGCGTGCTTCCAGTCGGGCAATCTCCGCGTTCAGTTGCTCAAGGGCACTGCGCAATGCGCCCTCGTGAGCCAGCTGTTGTTCACCTTGCTGCACGGCGACTTTCAACTGCGCCAGATCACCGCTGGCCTGAGCCGTTTGCACGGCCACCGCATACAGCGGCTGGACATGATGCTCGGGCGGTAGAGGCTCAACACTCGGCGCCTGATGCACGGCAACGTGCCGCACGTCCTGCCACTGGCCGCCTTCGTTGTAGCGGTAATCGACAAAGCCGCTGGTCCAGTCGTTCAGAATGCCCTTGAGGTGGAAGGTCTGGGCGATCTGGCTCAGCGGGCCGCTCGGGCTGCCGTCGAGGGTGAGAATGAGGTAGGTCTCGGTGGATGGCGTGAGCCTGGCCTCGGAATAGTCGCCCCAGACCCGGGCATGGAAATTCACCGGTGGCCAGGTACTTTGAAACACGCTCGCGGTTCCGCTGACTTTTTTGCGGACGGTATCGACCACGATATCGAGGGTCAGAACCGGTGCGCCCAGCAGTGAATTGCTGGCGATGAGGCGGGTGTGAAAAAGTCCGATCGACATGATGCTGCTCCCTTGTGAAAGTAATGGTTCCAGTAGCCGATCAGCGACTTTGCAGGCGGCTGATTTCTGTCTTGGCGGTGTCCACCGCTATCCGCAATTGCGGCAATTGCTCCAACTGCTGTCTGGCCTGTGCGGACAGACTCTTCATCTGGGCCAGGTCACCGCTGGCGATGGCGCCCTGAATCGGCGCGGCATACAGCGGCAGGACCGGTTTGTGCGGCTCGATCATAGGGCCAGGATTGAAAGCCTGAAGAACGTTCGAAGGCACCTCCACCAGATGCGCCGGCACGTTGTTCAGTTCGTGCCAGCGCTGGCCGTCGAAGTACTCATAGTTGGCCACGCCTTCGCGCCAGTCGGTGCCGACCACCAGATGGATCTTGAAGTTGATGATCGAGTTGGAGCCGGGGCCGCCGTGGTTGCCCTGGGCGGTGATCAGGATCTTGCTGACACCGGGCTTCATCACCGTCATGTAGGTGTATTCGCCCCAGACGTCCGAGTCGATGTCGAGCGGCGGATTGGTCGCCTGAGTCACCGCGGCGTTGCCGGTGACATGCTGCTGTGGCGTGGACACCAGCAGGTTCAGCGCAAGACTCTGCGCCCCCGGCTGACCCGTACCGATCCGATAGCTCACGGGGAACAAGCCGACATTTTGTTGCTGAACTGAACCAGACATGTGAATTGCCTCCATTGCAATGTGGGAAATGGCCTTAGTGTTTTTCCAGGCGGGAAACTTCCTTGGCCAGTTTTTCGTACGCGGTTTGCAGCTCCTTCGCTTCCGGCTTCGTCGAATCGCGCTGCTTCAACAAAGTCTTCATCTGTTGCAGATCGCCTCCAGTGATGGCGCTCTGGATGGCGACGCCGTAAGGCGGCATGTTGTGTTTTGAGCCAGTCATATCGAGGGTCTCCTCGTGGTGGTTGCCAAACGTCCCCTTCAGGCAAGGGGCGCCTTCCCTGACAGGCAGGCGACAGCCAGCGCCAGGAATCACTGGCGAGGTAATGCCTGATCCGTCCGGATCCGGTGAAGTGATCAGTTGAGTGGCGCGGCAGTGAGGGGGCTGTCCCGACTCACGCGCAGGCGTCGTCAGCCAAAACCGTCAGGCCTGGTATCGGGCGTCAGTAATGAGGTTTGCCGGAGCGGCAAAGGGGAAAAGTTCGCCTGTACGTTGGTCATCTTTCTGTCCTTGATAGAAAGCAACGAAACACAGGGATAGGTCGCTCACTCATCAAGAGTGCATTAACCCGCAAGCACAAAAAACCATCCCTGATTTATCTTCCAGTGCTGCTGATGGCGCTCATCGAAAGATGTTTGCCAAGTGGCCAGCATATCGCCAGCTACGCAACCCTAGCCCTGTTTGTTCGCGGCTGCCAGAAAAAGCGCCGAACGGTCATGGCCGCTGCTATCCTGCGCCAATCATGAAGCAAGCAGTGGGTGAGCGCGCTGTATGAACACGAATCGTGACCAGTTTCCCTTGCCCGAAGACCTCAAGGTATTCCTGACGGTCATCCGCAAGAACAGCTTTGCCAGCGCCGCCGACGAGTTGGGCTATTCGCCGGCCTACGTCAGCAAACGCATCGCGATGCTCGAAACCACGCTCTCGACAAAACTGTTGCACCGCACCACCCGGCGCATCGCGCTGACCGACGATGGCGAGCGGGTACGCATCTGGGCGGAAAAGCTGCTGGGGGATTTCGATGACTTTCTCGGCGAAATGGCCCAGGCCCGGCACCAGCCAGCCGGGTCGCTGCACATTTGCAGCAGCTTCGGCTTCGGTCGCAATCACGTCGCACCGGCGATCAGCGAGCTGTCCCGAACGTGCCCGAAGCTCGATATTCGCCTGGACGTGTTCGACCGCGTGGTCGATCTGGTGGGCGAGGGCTTCGATCTGGAAATCCTTGTCGGCGATGATCTGCCGGGCCAGCACCTGGCGCGCAAACTGGTCAGTAATCGACGGGTGCTTTGCGCCACGCCGCAGTACCTTGAGCGCCGGGGTACGCCGCATTCGCTCGAGGATCTGAAAGACCATGATTGCCTGGTGCTGAAGGAACGCAACAATGCGTTCGGCATTTGGGAGCTCACCAAAGACGGGCAGCAGGAATCGGTGCGGGTCAGCGGCCCGTTGTCCTCCAACAGCGGCGAAATCGTGATGGAGTGGGCGCTCAGTGGCGGCGGGATTCTGTTGCGCTCGATGTGGGACGTCAAACCGATGCTCGAACAGGGGCGGTTGGTGCAGGTACTGGCGGATTACACCCAGAGCGCCAACGTCTGGGCGGTGTACCCGACGCGGCTCAGCGAGTCGGCCAAGTTGCGGGTGTGTGTAGAGTTTCTCGAAGAGTATTTTCGCGACTTGTCTGTTCAATGAAAAACCGGGTGGTTCAGTGAGCCACCCGGTTTTTTGCTTTCAGCCCAACCAGGGATTTTCCGCCAGATGACGCGCTTCAAAGGCGCGAATCTGCTCGGTCCGTTGCAGCGTCGTGCCGATGGCGTCCAGCCCCAGCAGCAGTGACTGTTTGCGCAGCTCATCAATCTCGAACCCGATCAGTGTTCCGTCCGCCAGTTCAATGGTTTGCTCGGGCAGGTTCACGCGGATATACGCGGTCGCCTGAACGCTGATGACTTCGGCGACCTGTTTGAACTGCGCGGCATTGAGCTGAATCGCCAACACGCCGTTGCGCTGACAGTTGTCGTAGAAAATCCCGGCAAACGTGGTGCCGATCAGCGCCCGGATTCCGACCTGCTTCAGGCCCCACACCGCGTGCTCACGGCTGGAACCGCAGCCGAAGTTGGGGCCGGTCACCAGAAATGCTGCGTCCTGCCAGGCGGGCTGATTGAGCACGAACCCGGGATTGGGCTCGCCCGAGGCCAGAAAGCGCAGATCGAAGAACAACCCCCGATCCAGCCCCTGACGATCAATGCCCTTGAGGAACTGCTTGGGCATGATCACGTCGGTGTCGATGTTGGCCGCCAGAAACGGCGCGGCGCTGCCGCTGATAGTGGTGAACGCTTGCATGGCTCAAACTCCCGGCGCGAAGGCGCGCACGTCAGTCAAGTGGCCGGTGATGGCGGCTGCGGCGACCATTGCCGGGCTCATCAGGTGGGTGCGCGCCCCCGCGCCCTGACGACCTTCGAAGTTGCGATTGGTGCTGGACGCGCAGCGATCCCCCGGCGCGAGGACGTCGTCGTTCATCGCCAGACACATCGAGCAGCCGGATTGCCGCCATTCGAAACCGGCGTCGCGAAAGATCTGCGCCAGCCCTTCGTCTTCCGCCTGATCGCGAACCCGCGTCGAGCCGGGCACGATCATCGCCCGTACGTGGGGCGCCACGTGTCTGCCGCGCACCACACGCGCCACATCTCGCAAGTCTTCGATCCGCGCATTGGTGCAGGACCCAATGAAGGCATGGCTGATCACCACTTCGTTCAGCGGCGTGCCGGGTGTCAGGCCCATGTAATCGAGGGCGCGTTGCAGGCCCTGACGCAGAATCGGATCGGGCTGGCTGGCCGGGTCCGGCACTCGTCCGCCGACCGGGGAGGCCTGATCCGGGCTGGTGCCCCAAGTGACCATCGGTTCCAGAGCCGAGACATCCAGGCTGACTTCACTGTCGAACATCGCACCCTGGTCGCTGTGCAGGCCTTTCCAGCGCTCGACCGCCAGCGCCCAGAGTTCGCCTTTCGGCGCACGGGGCTTGAGTTGCAGATAGGCGAAAACCTTGTCGTCCGGCGCCATGAACGCTCCACGGGCGCCGGCCTCCACCGCCATGTTGCAGATGGTCATGCGCGCTTCGACGCTGAGCTCGCTGATCGCCGGGCCGGTGAATTCGATGGCATAACCGGTTGCTCCCGAAGCACCGATTCTTTCGATCAGGGCCATGATGATGTCTTTCGACGTGATGCCCGCACCGAGCTTGCCGTTCACCGTCACCCGCATGGTTTTCAGGCGCTTGTAGACCAGGGTCTGCGTCGCCAGCAGGTGTTCGATTTCCGAGGTGCCAATGCCGAAACCGAAGGCACCCAGTGCGCCGTAAGTGGTGGTGTGGCTGTCGCCGGCCGCGACCACCATGCCCGGCAGAATGAACCCCTGTTCCGGCGCCACGACGTGTTCGATGCCTTGGCGCTTGTCCAGCACATCGAACAGCTCGATGCCGAAGTCGCGGCAGTTTTCTTCGAAGTACGACACCTGACGCGCGCCCCCGGCGTCAGGCATGGTCGCAATGCGCATCGGCGCCGTGGGGTTCACATGATCGACTACCGCCAGCGTCGCCGCAGGCCGCCACACCGTGCGCCCGGCGTCGCGCAAACCGCTGAAGGCTTGCGGGCTGGTGTATTCGTTGGCGACCTGACGGTCGATGTAGAGCAGCACGTGGCCCTGATCGTCGAGATCGCAGACGGTGTGACTGTCGATGTGCTTCTGGTACAGCGTTCTCGGGCTGGGCATCGCTTGCGCTCTTTTCTGTCCGGGGCAAAAACAACATGACGCCAGCATATTGATTGCGCAAACGCCATCAAGAGCACTTCAGTGAAGCCGTTGAACACGGATTGTGAGCAATTGCCTCAGATTTTCGCCTGCGTTTCCTCCGGCACTTTGGCAATCACCTTGATCTCGAACTGAAACCCATACAGCCACGTCACGCCGACCGCGGTAATGGTCGGATGCGGCGCCTCGCCCCAGAACTCCGGCACCACTTCCCAGATGGTTTCGAAGGTCGATTGCGGGTCGACCATGAACACGGTCACGTCCACCACGTCGTCGAAGCTGCCGCCGGCTGCGCCGAGAATCGCATTGAGGTTGGTGAAGGCCAGGCGCACCTGTTGTTTCAGATCCGGTTCCGGTGAGCCGTCCTCAAGGCTGCCGACCTGGCCTGAGACAAACAGAAAACCATTGGAACGAACCGCCGGGGAATAACGATTGCGCTCGTAAAGGGCATGGCGTCCGGGCGGGAAAACCACGTCGCGTTTTGGCTGGGCATTGGTCATGGTGTGTCTCCTTCAATGGGGTGAAAACTTCTGATGGAGAAACTCTAGGGACTTGCCTCTGCGCGATAAACGCGCAACCTTGGCGATCACTGTTTGTAAATCCCAAACAATCGAGCCGCTTTCAGGGGGGGAATATGGACCGTTTTGACGCGATGCAAGCCTTCGCCCGGGTGGTGGAGGCGGGCAGTTTCACCAAGGCCGCCGAGACCCTGCACATGAGCAAGACCACCGTGACCCAGCTCATCCAGCAACTGGAGGCACGGCTGCGAGTGAAGTTGCTCAACCGCACCACGCGCAAGGTCAACGTCACGGCGGACGGCGCGGCCTATTACGAGCGGGTGATCAAGTTGCTGGCGGACATGGACGATGCCGAGACCAGTCTTCCCGGCGCGGCAGCGCAGCCCAAGGGCCGCTTGCGGGTCGATGTGCCTAGCCCTTTGGCCAATCTGATTCTGGTGCCGGCGCTGCCGGAGTTCTACGCGCGTTACCCGCAGATCCAGATCGACATGGGCGTCAGCGATCGGATCGTCGACATCATTGATGAAAACGTCGATTGCGTGGTGCGCGGGGGCGAGCTGCGGGATCAGTCACTGATGGCCCGGAAGGTGGCGGATCTTCAGCTCGGCGTGTATGCCGCGCCGAGCTATCTGGCCCGTTCCGGCACCCCGGCGCACCCCCGTGAGCTGGAAGATTCCCATCACCGGGTAGTCGGTTTCCTCTGGGCGCGCACCGGCAAACCGGTGCCGTACGCCCTGCACAACGAACACGAAGACTTGCAGATCAAGGGCCGCCACGTGCTGGCGGTGGATGACGGCAATGCTTACCTGGCGGCGGGCCTTGCGGGGCTGGGCGTGTTGTGGTTGCCCAAGTACATGTCCAGGGCCCGAGAGGCCAACGGGGAGCTGGTGCCGCTGTTCGAAGACTGGTGCCTCGATCCGATGCCGCTTTACGTCGCGTACCCGCCGAACCGCCACATCAGCCGCAAGTTGCGGGTGTTCATCGACTGGATCGCCGAGGTGATGGCCCGCCACGCACCGGTCATGGATCGCTCAGGTTCGCCAGCAACCACTCGATAAAACTGCGGGCCATCGGATCGTTTTCGCTGTCGCGGTGGGCCAGCAGTGCCCAGTTCGGGCCGCGAATGGTGTCATCCACCAAAGGCTGCAACAGCCCGTCGGCCCGGGCCTTGCGGCTGAGCAACTGGCTGACCAGCGCGATCCCCAGACCTGAGCACGCAAGGCTATGCCTCAGCGGAAACGTTGAGGCAGGGCTTCGGCAAAGGGATAGAAGTCAAACCACGGTTTGGCTTCGTCGATCACCTGCCTGAAGGAAGGGCGCTGAACCAGCCGCTCGAAAAAGGCGCTCAGGCGAGGGTGGTCGTCGCCAAACGGCACCAGCGTGCTGGCGTAGAACAGGGCCGGTGCGGCGGAACAATCGGCCAGGCTGAAATCCGCGCTGGCGATCCATTCGCGGTCGGCCAGTTGTTGTTCGAGCATGCCGTACGCCGTGGCCAGCATTGCCCGCTGACTGCTCAGGTCGCCCTGGGCGGACTGGATGCGGTCGGCGACGATCTGCTGCATCGGCGTCATCACGTAATGGTCGCAGAAGCGGTCCCACAGACGCACGTCCAGCGCGGTCTCCCAGTCTTCGGGAATCAGTCGCTTTGACTGCCCCGGTTGATGATCCAGGTACTCGATGATCACGCTCGATTCCGGCACTGTGCGCTGGCGGGCGTGATCACGCAGCACCGGGAATTTGACCAGCGGCCAAAGCGCCTGCAGCTCGGCCCGTTCGGCTTCGTTGGAGAGGTCGATCAAGCGTTTTTCGAAGGCGACGCCGTGTTCGTAGAGAGCGATCAGCGCTTTGTGGCAGTAGGACGACAACGGGTGGTAATAGAGGGTCAAGTCCATCGTTCAACACCTCGATGAGGGGAAATGGCGTTACTCAGGTATAGCCCGCCTGCGCACGGCCACGCATTTGATTTCCACCAGCAGCCCCGGATGGGCCAGTTCGCTGACGCCGACGCAGGTCCAGGCGCAGAAGCCTTTGGGGAAAACGCGATTCTTCACCTCGCGAAACACTGGCATGTGTTGACTCATGTCGACGTGATAGGTGGTCATCTCCACCACATCGTCGAAGCTGCAACCGCCAGCCTTCAACACCTCGTCGAGGTTTTCCCAGGCGCGGATGAATTGCTGCTCGGGGTCTTCGATGACTTTCAAATCAGCTGTCCTGCCCACCTGGCCGGCGCAATAAAGTGTGTCGCCGACCAGAACCGCCGGGGCGTAACCGGCGCGTTCGACGATGGGTTTCATGGATTCGGGGATGATGATTTCGCGATCGGGCATCGTGTTTTCCTTCAATGACGGATTTCAGCGACCGTGCGCGGCCGCCGCCAACTGCTCGGTATCCACCCGAACGAACACTGAGTCACCCACCGCCGTCAGCACATCCCCGGCGTACACCTCGCAGATCACCCGGCTCTTGCGCCCGACTTCACCCTCGACTTTTGCCTTCAACGTCAGCGGCACGCCCATCGGCGTCGGCTTGATGAACTTGATGCCGAGGTTGCCGGTGACGCAGTTGATGCGCGGCAAGCTCTCGGCTTCGCGCCCTTCGGCGCGGTAGTGATAAGCCATTGCGGTCCAGTTGGAATGGCAATCCACCAGCATCGCGATCAGGCCACCGTAGACCAGCTCCGGCCAGCCGCAGTATTTGGCTTCGGGCACGTGCTCGGCCATGACGTGCACGCCGTCCTCGTGCCAGAAGCTCTTGATGTGCAAGCCGTGCGGGTTGCGACTGCCGCAGCCGAAGCAGACGCCGTCGGGGGCGGCGGAGTCTTGCAGGGAGGTGTCGAGAGTGGACATGCCGGGATCATCCTTAAACGGGTTAGCCAAACCGGGGGATTCTAACCCTGAATCAAGGACAAGGCGTTGCCTCAAGTGACGCCTGCCGCTGTTGGCGTCGATACCCGCAGGATGCTAATTGCGCTGCGCCAGATTGCGTTGAAACTCTTCAAAGCTGCAGGGCAGGCTCGTGGCTTTGCGTTTTTTCGATGCGTCGTGCTCGTCGGGCAATTGATCGCTCAACTCCCAGACCTCAAGCATCTTTGCGTACTCGAAGGCATGGCGCGGGCTGCTCTGAATCCATTGCTGGAAGGCCTGGCGCTCGTCAGGTGTACAGGTTTCGTCTTGCAGGCGCAGGCACCAGTGCGCCGCTTGATTGAGGATTTCATCGTCGGCGTCTTGAGGGCTTTGGAGGTTCATTGACTGCTTCCAGGATGGCCGGAGAGGGCACTTTACCCTGCCTCTTGCAAAAAAAACGTCAAAGTTCGACAGGGATTTAGCCTGCCTGACGGACAGAACGCGCGCCGGCCGGACAAATCGCGCCGCCATTACGCTTTTCGCAGATTTGCCATATTCAGTCACGTTTCGCTGCAGATAGTGGTCAGCCCCACGTCGCTCAATCCAACGGATTCAGGGTTGACAACGATCTTGCCGGCGGCGCGAAGGACGAAGGTGATTTCGTCGAACGGCTCGGGAAAGGGTACCCGGGATCAGGCCGAAAGGTGCTCGTAGAGAATCGTCGCACCGACGATCATCAGCACCACGCCACCGACGATTTCCGCACGCTTGCCGACCACGGTGCTGAGCACCCGGCCCAGCATCACGCCGATGGCGGCCGCGAAGGCATCCGTGGACATGGCGAGTGCGAGGAAGATCAGGGAAACAGGATTCACGGGCAATACTTCCAGTCGGGCCATGAGTCAACGACACAACCACACGCCCGACTTTCGGCATGGATGTGTCGTCGGTCTCACCAACCAGAAGGTGTTCGCACCACGGCATGTTGCCGAATATTTTGATACGAACGCTTCCGAGGGGCTCGGAAGCAGGTTACTCCCCAACGAAGGCCCGGATCATGGGCAGGCAAACATGAAAGTTTCGTTAAACGCCCGGTGCTGGTTCGGTTGATCCTGCAGGGATTCGCAGCTCGGCGCACAACCCGCCTTCAGGCCGGTTGTACAGCTGCAGGGTGCTGCCGATCTTGCTGACGATCATCTGCACGATGGCCAGTCCCAGACCCGCGCCATTGGCGTGGCCCTCGCTGTAGAAGCGTTCGAACAACCGCGCATAGTGCTGCTCATCGATGCCGGGGCCGGCATCTTCGACGCTGATCGACACTGAACCGCAGGCCTGTGGCTGCACCTGAATCCGCACCTCGCTGCCGGGCGGGGCGAAGTTCAGCGCATTGGTTACCAGATTTTGCAGAGCGATGGCCAACGCCACCGGATCGGTATCGACCGGGCAGTGATGGTCGCTGTCGAGGATCAGGTCGACGTCTTTTTCCAGGGCCAGCGGCGTCAGTTCGGCCAGTTCCTCGCGCACCAGGGCGGTCAGTTCGACGTGGGTGTTCTCCGGGGATGCCAGACGCGGTTCGATGCGCGCCATGGTCAGCAATTGGCTGGCGATGCGCGTGGCGCGGTCCACGGCACTGACCAGAAACTCCAGTGCTTCTTCGCGTTGTTGCGCGGTGCCCGCCAACTGCGCGTTCTGTGCATGAATCCGCAGGATCGCCAGTGGCGTACGCAGCTCGTGAGCGGCGTCGGCGATAAAGCGTCGCTCCCGGGCCAGCAGGTTGTCGATCTGTTGCAGCAAGCGGTTGAGCGCAGTCTGCATCGGCTCCAGGTCCTGGGGCAGGGGGCTCAGGTGCAGCGGTTTCAGGGTGTCGGTGTCGCGGCCGCGAATCGATTGGGCCATGGCGCGCAACGGCTGCAAGCCCCAGCCGATGGCCAGCCAGATCAGGATAGTCAGCAGCGGCACGCCGATCAGGCTCGGCCACAGGGTATGGCCGACGATGCGGGTGATCAGGTCCTGGCGGATGTCGTCGCGTTCGCCGACCCAGATCAGCAAGTCCTGTCGCGGGTCCTTGAGCAAAAAGGCGCACCAGTCGCGGCCGTTCTCCAACAAGTCATGGGCGCCGAGGGTGGCGGGTGGTGCATCCAGAACCGGGGCTTCGGCCGAGCGCATCAGCAACTGACCGTCATTGCGCCAGACCTGAAAGGTCAGCCGCGTCTCGTAGGGATGCGCCGCCTCGCCATCGCCGACCCGACTCATTGCTTCATCGAAGGCCTGGTGCAGACGCTCCCAATCGTTGTCACCGGGTGCGCGTTGCGCGAGCACGGCTTGCAGCAAACGCGCACTCTGCGCCAATTGGGCGTCGTAGATTTCTTCGACCTCATGATGGCTGTAGCGCAACACCGCCCAACTGATCAGCACATCGCCGAGCAATACCAGAATCAGCACCGGTAGCAGAATCCGTGCGCGTATCGAGTTCATGGCTTGAGCTCCACGACGTAACCCACGCCGCGCACGGTGCGGATCAGTTCGGTCGAAAGTTTCTTGCGCAGGTTATGGATCAGCACTTCCAGCGTGTTGCTTTCGACCCGTTCCTGCCAGCCGTACAGCGTGCGCGACAGGCGTTCGCGGGTAACAACCTTGCCGGGACGGGCCATCAGTTGATGCAACAGCTGATATTCCATCGGTGTGACCACCACCGTGCTGCCTTGCCAGGTGACTTGCTGGCTGCTCGGGTCGAGGCAGACGCCGGCGTGTTCCAGCACCGGTTGCGCACGCCCCTGACTGCGTCGCAGCAAAGCGCGGATACGCGCCTTGAGTTCGTCGACATCGAATGGCTTGACCAGATAGTCGTCGGCGCCGGCATCCAGCCCGGCGATGCGTTCGGCGGTGCCGTCGCGGGCGGTGAGGATCAGCACCGGCAAATCATGCTGCGTGGCCCGCAATTGTTGCAGCAGCGTCAGCCCGTCGAGCCTTGGCAGGCCGAGGTCGAGCAACAACAGATCGAAGCTTTCGCTGCGCAACGCGTGCAGCGCACTGACGCCGTCCTGCAGCCAGTCAAGGGTGTAACCCTCGTTGCTCAGGGCGACGCGGATGCCCTGACCGAGGGCACGGTCATCTTCAACCAGAAGTAGGCGCATGGCATTTTCTCTGTAGGAAATCGGGCGCGTGATCGGCGGCATCATGCCGCTCGCCTTGCTGCCTTGGCAGCCCTTGTGGCGGCGAAGATGTAACGGCTCGTTGCCAACTAAGCTTTCGCTAAGCTTGGTTTTGCACAGTGAAGCCTTTCCCATCCAGCGAGAGTGCTTCCATGCGCAAACTTGTGCTGTTGTCCCTGATTGTCGCCAGCCCCCTGGCCGTCGCCGGCCCGCAATGCACCACGGCCGAACGTTCGCAGTGGCAGGACCAGAAAGCGTTTCAGGAACAGCTGAAATCCCAGGGGTATGAAATCAGCAAGTTCAAGGTCACCGACGGCAACTGCTACGAGATCTACGGCTTCGACAAGGACAAACGCAAGGTCGAGATCTACCACGACCCGGTCAGCGGCAAAGCGGTGAAAACCGAGATCAAGGGCTGATGCCACGCGAGTCCCTGCGCCTCTGGGACCCGGTGGTACGGGTGTTTCACCTGTCCATCGCCGGGGTCTTTGCCGCCAACTACTTCTTCAATGAGGCCGGCGACGACTGGCATGTCTGGCTCGGTTATTACGCCATGGGCTGGCTGTTGGTGCGTCTGGTGTGGGGATTCGTCGGGCCGCGCAGTGCGCGTTGGTCGGACTTCTGGCCGACGCCGTCACGGCTCGCGGCCCATGCCCGGTCGCTGATCGCCGGGCGGCCCGAACATCGTCTCGGGCATTCGCCGATCGGCGCGTTGGTGATGCTTGCGATGCTGCTGGCGATGCTGACTGTCGGCGTCAGTGGCTGGGCCATGGAAGAAATCGACGCCCTGTGGGGCGCCGACTGGCCGCTGCAAGTCCACGAAACGGCCGCCGATGTTTTGCTGGCGCTGGTCATCGTGCACATCGCGGCCGCGCTGTTTGAAAGTGTTCAGGTGCGCGACAACCTGCCGTTGTCGATGCTCACCGGGCGCCGGCGTCGCTTGCCGGACGATCCGGGCCCGTGACAGGGAGGTTCTTTCGATGGTTTGCCATCTCGTAACTGCCATGAGCTGCCTATGCGTGCCTTGTCCTTTCGTTTGAGATTCGTTGTCGCCGCGCTCGCCGTGAGCCTGATTTTTATCGCCGCGTGGCGCAGTCACCCGGAGCACGTGCTGGCGCCGTTCGCGGTTGAAACGCCTGTCGCCCAGGCTTCGGCAAATCCGGCCGAGCCGATGTACAGCAGCCGTTTCGTGTCCTCGGAACTGGATGATTTCGTGCACTCGTCTTCGGTCACCGCGCTGCCCGGCGGCGACTTGATGGCCGTGTGGTTTGCCGGCTCCCGGGAGGGCGCCGCCGATGTGCAGATCCGCACCGCGCGCTTCAACGCCAAGACCGCAGAGTGGGGCGCCGAACAGGTGCTGGCCACCCGCGAATCCACCGTCGCGGGCACCCAGCGCTACATCCGCAAACTCGGCAACCCGGTGATCGCCCTGGCGCCTGACCAGCGCTTGTGGATGTTCTACGTGTCGGTGTCCGTCGGCGGCTGGGCTACCAGCGCGATCAACGTGATGGTCTCCGATGACCTGGGGCGCAACTGGACGGCGCCGCGACAGCTGATCACCTCACCGTTCTTCAACATCAGCACTTTGGTGCGCGCCGCGCCGGTGTTCCATGCCGACGGCTCGATTGGCCTGCCGGTGTATCACGAGTTCATGGGCAAGTTCGCCGAGTACCTGTACCTGAGCGCGGACGGCGACGTGATCGACAAATTCCGTATCAGTCGCGGCAAGCATTCGCTGCAACCGACCATCGTGCCGCAGGACGAACGCCGCGCCGTGGCGATGCTGCGTTATGCCGGTGAAACCCATCACAAGGTGCTGGCCAGCCGTACCGAAGACGCCGGGCAGACCTGGAGCGAGCCGTATCCGCTGGAGCCGGCCAACCCCAACTCGTCGCTGGCGGCGGTGGGCACCGCCGATGACGGTTTGCTGGTGGCGCTCAATGACCTGCGTGACGGTCGCTTCAAGCTCAGCCTGTACGGCACCGATGCGAATCTCAACGACTGGCGCAACGTGATCGAACTCGACCAGTCCCCCGATCCCCTCGGCCAGCCGTTTTCGCCCGAGGCCTACAAGGCAATCATCGGCGAAGGCTTTCGGGCATCGAGCGGGGCGCAGCGTCTGCCGCTGGAGCAACGCTTTCTGAGCAACCTCGACTACCGCGTGTGCAAACCCGAAGGCTGTGAGTTCGAGTACGAATACCCGTACTTCAGCCGTGGCAGCGATGGCCTCTATCACCTGGTGTATTCCTGGAACAACACCTTCATCAAACATGTCAGCTTCAACGATGCCTGGCTGGCGGAGCGCCTGTGATGCTGTTTCTCTGGCAAGCCCATTTGAGTTTCATCCTGCTCGGTTTTGTCCTGCTGGGCTCCCTGCAATTTACCCGGCGCTGGCGTCCGTGGCTGTTGCCGGCGTTGGCGCTGGTCAGCTTCATTCCGCTCAATGGCCTGCCGCTGGCGGCATATGTGCGCAGTTTTACCGATGACCTGGCGATCACCACGCTGGTGTTTCTTGGCTGGGCCGCGTTGTTGCGCCTCGGTGTGGTTCACCCACTCAAACCGCTGACGCGGGCGCAGGTGCTGGGGCTGTTCGTGGTGCTGACGGTGCTGCTGTACCCGGCGACGATGGGCCTGACGTATGTCGATCCTTACCGTTGGGGCTTCAATCCCCGACCGATGATTGTGGTTGTCGGGCTGGCGACACTGGTGCTCTTGCGACTGCGCAATACGCTCGGCGTGGCGATGTTGGCGCTGGCAACGTTGGCGTTCGCGCTGCGACTCAAACCCTCGGAAAACTATTGGGATTACCTGATCGACCCTTTGCTGGCGGGTTATTGCCTGATTGCCGGTTTCGCATTTCTCGCCAAAGCAGCGTGGCAACACCTGCAATCCGAACGAACGACACAGAGGTAAATGATGGGGTGGTTGCAATCGCGTCGCCTGCGCTATGGCGTGGGCGCGACAGGTTTGGCGTTTCTGCTGTTTGCCTTGCTGCGGCTGGTGTTCTTGATCGGGTTTTCCGGGGTGGATGTCGCGCAATTGTTTGCCGACCCGCAATGGTTGCAAACCCTGGGCATCGGGTTTCGTTTCGACTTGAGGCTGGCGCTGTTGCTGGTGCTGCCATTGGCGGTGCTGGCGTGGCTGCCGCGCTGGAACCTGACCACAGTGCCGTTACTGCGCGGCGTGGCCCGGGTTTATCTGCTGCTGGCGTTGGGGCTGATCGGGCTGGTTTACATCATCGATTTTGGCCATTACGCCTACCTCGGCGTGCGGATCAACGCCACGGTATTGCGTTATCTGGACGATGCGCAGATCTCGCAGCAGATGGTCCGGGAAACCTATCCGGTGCTGTGGATTGCGCTGGGTTGGCTCGCGGTTCTGGCGCTGTGGTTCTACGGGTTTGTGCGACTGGAACGGTTGACGCTGGCCCGTGAACCTCAAGTGATCCGCCGCAGCTCAGTCGCCGTGGGCGCGGGGCTCGGGTTGGTGGCTGTGCTGCTGGCGCTGTTGGGCCGGGTCGACAAACTCAACCTGGAAAATCCGGTACCGCTGCGTTGGAGCGATGCGTTCTTTTCCGGCAACGGACAGATCGCCGCCGTGGGCCTGAATCCGGTGCTGTTCCTCTACGACACGCTCAAGGCCGGCCAGGCGCAATTCGACGAGGCGCAGGTGCGGGCGCATTACCCGGTCATTTCCAGGTATCTGGGAGTGGATCGAGCGGATGCGCAAAGCCTTGCGTTCGAGCGCCGGCAAGCCGTACAGCCCTACAGCGTCGCGGCCGAGCGGGCACCTAACGTGATGTTCGTCATGCTCGAATCCCTGGGCACCAGCGCGGTGGGGGCGTATGGCAACCCGTTAAACCCCACGCCCAACCTTGATCGTCTGGCAGGTGAGAGCTGGTTCTTCAAACACTTCTACGTCCCGGTCACCGGCACTGCAAAAACCGTGTGGGCGAGCATCACCGGCGTTCCCGACGTCACCCGACAGGAGACCGCCACCCGTCATCCGCTGATCACCAACCAGCACACGCTGATCAATGCGTTCACCGATTACCAGAAGCTCTACATGATCGGCGGCAACGCCGGTTGGGCCAACATCAATGCGCTGATCCAGCAAAGCATCGACGGCGTGCGTCTGTACGAGGAGCGCGACTGGCGTTCGCCACGTGTGGATGTGTGGGGGATTTCCGATCTGGACCTGTTCAAGGAAGGCGATGAGATCCTGCGCGCACTGCCCAAGGACAAACCGTTCTTCGCCTACGTGCAAACGTCGGGCAATCACCGGCCTTTCACCATTCCCAGAGACAACGACGGCTTCGAGGTCAGCAACCTGTCGCTGGAACAGGTGCAAAACGCCGGTTCACGCAGCGTCGAGCAATACAACGCCGTGCGGCTGCTGGATTTCAACATCGGTCGCCTGATGGAACTGGCCAAGGCCGGCGGCTATTACGACAACACGATTTTCGTGTTCTTCGGTGACCACAACACCCGCATCAGCCGCATCCCGCACATGCCGCCGGCCTTCGAACAACTGGGGCTGGAGAGCAACCATGTACCGATGCTGATTCATGCGCCGGGCCTGCTCAAACCCAAGGTGATCGAAGAAGCGGTGGGGCTTGCCGATCTGTTGCCGACGGTGGCGGGCATGGCCGGCGTGGCTTTCGAGAACCGTGCCATGGGTCGCGACCTGCAGCAACCGGCACCCGAAGGCGAGCGTGTGGTGCCGCTGGTGTTGCGCGAGGGAACGTTTCCGCTGATTGGCGGGGTGACCAAGGACCATCTGCTGCAAATGCAACACGACGGCAGCGCGCCGACGCTGCATGACTTGAAATCGGCGACACCGCTGGAGAATGTGGCTGATGCGCATCCTGAGGAGTTTCAACGACTGGTCGAGCTGACGCGGGGGCTGCACGAAAGCGCACGGTTGATGCTGTATCGCAACGTGCGTTGACGGCCCTCTCTCGATGAAAGAGGGCCGCCCCGGTTTCAGGTGTGATGGATGTCGCGATCCTTGGTTTCCGGCATGAAGAAGATCCCGAGAATCGCCGTCATTACCGCGATGACAATCGGGTACCACAAGCCGTAGTAGATATCCCCGGTGGCCGCGACCATCGCAAACGCCACGGTCGGCAGGAACCCGCCAAACCAGCCGTTGCCGATGTGGTAGGGCAGCGACATCGAGGTGTAGCGAATGCGCGCCGGGAACAACTCGACCAGCCACGCCGCAATCGGGCCGTAAACCATGGTCACGTAGATCACCAGTACGGTCAGCAGGACCAGGACCATCGGGTAATTGGTCTTGGCCGGGTCAGCCTTTTCCGGGTAGCCGGCCTCTTTCAACGCGGTGCTGAGGCTGGCGGTAAAGGCGTCGTTGCGGGTCTTGAAGTCGGCGGCCGGCAGGGCGGTGCCTTCGAAACTTTCGATGACTTTGTCGCCAATGCGCACCTGGGCCACGGTGCCCGGTTCCGCCACCACGTTTTCGTACGGGATCGCCCGTTTGGCCAGGAGGGTTTTCGCCAGGTCGCAGGAGCTGGTGAATTTGGCCTTGCCCACCGGATCGAACTGGAACGAGCATTGGTCAGGGCTGGCGACCACTTTGACCGGGTTCTTCTCCTGAGCGACGAAGACATCAGGGTTACCGTACTGGGTCAGCGCATGGAAGATCGGGAAGTAGGTCACCGCCGCCAGAATGCACCCGGCCATGATGATGCCCTTGCGCCCGATGCGGTCGGACAGGCTGCCGAAAATCACGAAGAACGGTGTACCGATCAGCAGCGAACCGGCGATCAGCAGGTTGGCGGTCTGCGGGTCGATCTTCAGTGTTTGCAGGAGGAAAAACAGCGCGTAGAACTGCCCGGTGTACCAGACCACCGCTTGGCCGGCGGTGCCGCCGAGCAGGGCCATGATCACGATTTTCAGGTTGTCCCAACGGGCAAAAGACTCGGTCAGCGGGGCTTTCGAGGATTTGCCTTCTTCCTTCATTTTCTTGAACACCGGCGACTCGTTCAGTTGCAGCCGGATGTATACCGAGACCGCCAGCAGCAGGATCGACAGCAGGAACGGAATCCGCCAGCCCCAGGCCTCGAACGCCTCGGTGCCCAGCGCCGTGCGGCAAGCCAGAATCACCAGCAGCGACAGAAACAGCCCCAGCGTCGCGGTGGTCTGAATCCACGAGGTGAAATACCCGCGTTTGCCCTTCGGCGCATGCTCGGCGACATAGGTCGCCGCGCCGCCGTATTCACCGCCCAGCGCCAGACCTTGCAGCAGGCGCAGGGTAATCAGAATGATCGGCGCCGCGACTCCGATGGTTGCGTAACCGGGCAGGAAGCCCACAATCGCCGTCGACACACCCATGATCACAATCGTGATCAGAAACGTGTGCTTGCGCCCGATCATGTCCCCCAGCCGCCCGAACACCACCGCCCCAAACGGCCGCACCGCAAAACCGGCGGCGAAGGCGAGCAGGGCGAAGATGAACGAGGTGGTCTCGTTGACCCCGGCAAAGAAGTGCTTGGCGATGATCGCGGCGAGAGAGCCGTAGAGGTAGAAGTCGTACCACTCGAACACCGTTCCGAGGGAGGAGGCGAAGATGACCTTGCGCTCCTCTCGGCTGACGCTGTGGTGCGGGGCACTGCCGGTGGACATGCTGTCGAGTACGGCCATGGGTGTTCTCCGTCGTGCTTGTTGTTGTAGGCCGGAGCACTTCATCAACGTCGCGTACCCGAGGCCTTTGGCTGATGCTGGAGCAGGTGTTTCCTGGAGCGTGCACAGACTCTCGACCTCGCGGGAGGGCGGGGTTTCTTTGAGCATAATTGGGATTGGGG
>NZ_JAFGYZ010000030.1:0-74429 GCF_017491585.1 Pseudomonas sp. 58(2021) | reverse complement strand
ACGCCCAGGGCGACGTCACCGAAGCGGTCGATCCCGACGGCCATGTCACCCATTACCACTACGACCCGCAGGGGCGGTTGCTGTCGATCCGTTATCCGGATTCGGGTCGGCATGTGTTCGTGTGGAACGACCTTGGGCAACTGGTCGAGGAAAGTCTGCCGGACGGCGGGGTTCGGAAGTTTTCCTACGATGCGCTGGGGCGGCGGATTAAAGCGCAGGACGAGCATGGTGCGATCACCCGCCATGCGTGGGACGCCGTTGGCCGGCTGATCCAGACCACCTCGCCGACCGGTGCCACCCGTGCCTGGTCCTACAGCGCCTACGGCCAGGTCACCGCCGAACGCGATGAACTGGGGCGCATCACCCGTTACGAATATGACGACGACCTGCACCTGGTCAGCCGGCGGATCAACCCCGACGGCACGCGGATTCAATACCGCTACGACCATGCGCAGCTGTTGCTGACGGAAATCGAGAACGAGTCGGGCGAAAAGTACCGACTGGACTACACGCCGACCGGACTGATCCGACAGGAAACCGGCTTCGATGGCCGACGCACCGCCTACGCCTACGACCGCAACGGCCACCTGCTGGAAAAGACCGAGTTCGGCGACGACGGCTCGACGCTGGTCACCACTTACCAGCGCGACAGCGCCGGGCGATTGCTGCTCAAGACCCTGCCGGACGGGGTCGAGGTCAGCTACCGCTATGACCGTTTGGGCCGTTTGGTCGGCGTGGATGACGGCCAGGATCACCCGCTGGCCTTCGAGTACGACCTGCAGGACCGCCTGGTGCGCGAGCATCAGGGCTGGGGCACCTTGCGTTACACCTACGACGCCTGCGGCCAGCTCACTCGCCTGCGTCTGCCGGACAACAGCAAGCTCGATTACCACTACGCCAAGGGCGGCGCGCTGACCGCGATCGACCTCAACGGCGCCTTGCTCACCCGCCACACCTGCCAGAACGGCCGCGAGCAGCAGCGCCAGCAAGGCCTGCTGCTCAGCGAATACTCCTACGACGAACAGGGCCGCTTAAGCGCCCACGCCGTAGGCCATCAACGCAGCGCGCTGTACCGCCGCGATTTTGCCTACAGCGCCAACGGCAACCTCGAACACATCGCCGACACCCGCCACGGCCAGCGCAGCTACCAGTACGACGCCCTCAACCGCTTGATCCGCGTACGCCACACCCGCGACGACCTGCCGGAAAACTTCGCCCACGACCCGGCCGGCAACCTGCTGATGCAGGACCGGCCGGGCCCGACCAGCATCAAGGGCAACCGCCTGCTGATGCAGGGCGACCGCCACTATGACTACGACGCCTTCGGCAACCTGATCCGCGAACGCCGCGGCCGCGCGCAACAACTCGTCACTGCATACCGCTACGACAGCCAGCACCGCCTGATCGGCCTGACCCGTCCCGACGGCACCACCGCCAGCTACCAGTACGACGCCTTCGGCCGGCGCATCCGCAAGAGCGTCGACGGCCAGACCACCGAGTTTTTCTGGCAAGGCGAGCACCTGATCGCCGAGAGCAGCCAGGAACAGCACCGCAGCTTCATCTACGAACCCGGCACCTTTCGTCCGCTGGCGATGCTCGACGGCAAAGGCCCGAAACGCGCCTGCCCGTTCTACTACCAGCTCGACCACCTCGGCACCCCGCAGGAGTTGACCGACTACAGCGGCGACATCGTCTGGTCAGCCAAATACAGCGCCTACGGCAAAGTCACCTCGCTGGAGCTCGCGGCCGAGGACTACCTGGACCAGCCGCTGCGCTTTCAGGGGCAGTACTTCGATGCGGAAAGCGGGCTGCATTACAACCGGCACCGGTATTACGACCCGGACGTGGGACGGTACCTGACGCCGGATCCGGTGAAGCTGGCGGGTGGGTTGAACCAGTACCGGTACGTGCCGAATCCGACGGGGTGGGTGGATCCGTTGGGGTTGACGTCCAATTGTCCGCCGCCGAATAAGCCGGGTTGTCCGGTGCCCGATGATGTCAGTGGTTCAAAGGTAAATAAAGGTGAACCACTACCCCCTACCATTTTTTTCGAGGTAGACCCGAAAACCTTGATACGAACGCATGCAATAGTAGGAAAAGGCTCAACTAAACGAGTAGAAAAGTTAAGACAAGACATGCGAACTGCTGGGTATGACAATGAGTTCCCCATCGACGTGGCAGAACACAACGGCAACCTCTATATTTTAGATGGCCACCATCGTGCAGCGGCTGCGCGGCAAACCTCAACCAACGTAACAATAAATTTAGTAAAAAATATAAAAGAGCATAAAGGAAATCTAAATACTATCGAAGAAGTCTTAGAATCAGCAGCTAACACTGGCCACGACAGATTGGAGCATCACAGAAGAAGATGAGAGAACAAGACAGTACCCTTGAAGATCTAATAACTGATTTTTTATACAAAGTAGATATCGGCACGAAGCTGCTGGAGGAAAATTTTGGCACGCGAAATATCTTGAGGTTATGGCGCTCCAATCAGATACAACGATGCGGAAAAATAACAGATACAGTGGAATACGAACTGCACGGTGTCGGGTGCGCTATCCACTTCCCTACAGAGTCTGTGGATTTCGACTACGGATCAAACAATAGAATCGATGGCTTTGATATTTGGCGCCTCTACATTTACGCCAGTGACAGACCTTTGAAATACAAAAAATACTGCGACAAAAACGAACTAAAAAAAGAATTCAACGAGTATTTGGCGTTAAATAAGATAGAAAAAATGTCTGCTTCGGATAACCTGTACATCCTCAGAAAACCAGAATGATTAGGTCCAGGTGTGAAGTGCCGATACTCACACCCCGGGCTTGCCCAGCAATCACTCATCATCATCAAAATCCTCATACTCAAGCTCCTCCCCCTCACCCTCCCAAAGCGGAACCGTCGCATCATCCATCAACGACCCCGGATCTTCATTCCCCGGATCGTTGATAAACGGCAACCCGCTCGGACCTTTTTCTTCCTTGCCTTCGGTTTCGGGAGTCATGGCGCACCTCGTGAATATCAGTCGTGTAAACGTTCGAAAAGTATGGTCGCGAATCGTTCCTGCGCATGACACACAGGCAAGAAAAACCCGGCATAAAGCCGGGTTTCCGTAGAACCGATCACTCAATGATGACGGTTCTTGTGTTTGTACTTGTGCTTGTGGCCGCCCCCAGAGTGAGATCTACCACCATCGTCACCGAGGTTGTTGCCGACCGCCCCACCCGCCGCGCCACCCAATCCTGCGCCGATGGCCGAACCGGTGGAGCCGCCGAGGCTGTTGCCGATCACTGAACCGCCAGCGGCACCGAGGCCGCCGCCAATGGCAGCTTCCGTGCGATTGTGCTTGTTCGCTCCGACGGCACTGCCAGCCGCACCACCCACGCCGGCACCAACCGCAGCACCCGTGCTGCCACCAAGCTGTCCGCCGACAACATTACCCAGCACACCGCCCAGACCACCACCGACCGCCGCGGAACCATCGCCGGCAGCCATGGCGCCTTGCGCCACAAGCAATCCTAAAACCAATGCAGTTAAAGTCGATCGCATACAGACCTCGCAGGTCCCGGATCGGGACGGTATGCCCGGAGAGGGGCTATATGCAATTGGAGGTGTATTTCGGAAAAACGTTCAGCAACGAAAAGGCCCGGCATAAAGCCGGGCCTTTTCAGACATGCATTCGCGATCAGTGACGCTTGTGGCCCTTGGAGAGGTTGCTGCCCACTGCGCCGCCAGCTGCGCCACCCAGGCCGGCGCCGATGGTCGCGCCGTTCTTGCCACCCAGGCTGTTGCCGATGATCGAACCGCCCGCCGCGCCAACACCGCCGCCAATGGCCGCTTTGGTGCGGGCGCCTTTCTTCGCTGCCAAGGCACCGCCGGCCGCACCTGCTACACCGGCACCAATGGCCGCGCCTGTGCTGCCGCCCATTTTCTGGCCGACCACATTACCCAGCGCGCCACCCAGACCGCCACCCAGTGCGGCGGTACCATCACCAGCCATTGCACCTTGAGCAACCAGAAGCCCCAGAACCAGAGCAGGCAGAGTTAAACGCATGTCGAAAACCTCAACAAAAGGAAGAAAAAAGGGCGCAGATTGAATGCTGTTGTCGCGGCAATGTCCAGCACCGCCGCGCACTTGGCGCCGATTGGACAGCAATTTTTAAAAAGGTTTTATGGCAGGCAAAAAAAAGCCCGCTGGGGAGACGGGCTGGAGACTTGCTTTCTAACGGATGGCTTCACCCTACGTAGAAGGGTGTGAAAAGTTTGTGAAAGAAGCCAAATGAATCAGCAATTTCTGTAGGGCATATCTCTCGAATCAGCGATAAAAAACCCCGCTCGATGGCGGGGTACTGTGGCATCCGGATTACTTCCTGGAACGTGCCGTCACCTTGGGCAGAAATTTGGCTTTAGGCCCCTTGGGTGCTGTCGACTTGATCTTGCCGGTCTGCACCGGATCTTCTCCGAAGCCCGCCTGATACTCAGTTTGGCCACAGCGTACGCAATTGTTGAATGGAAACTCAGCCCCGTCGTCTTCGATGTACGGATCAGTCATCTCTTCACCCCTTTCAAAAGCGGGTCGATACCGGCAAGACCCTTTTGCCTGGAAAAATATCGACCTCCAAGGCTTTTGAGACTAGCCGGTCATTCCTGGACTTGTGATTCATATCGTCCGACGCCCGACGAATGGCCTACACAAAAACTCAGCGCGATGATGAACCATTGGTCCCACACAGCTAAAGATTCTCGGCGACTGGCCGTTGCCCTTTTTCCTACGCAATGAATCTCAAGGAGAGAACATGGAAATCAAAGGATTCCCACCGATGCCTGTTGTAAAGCTCACGGACGAGCAGATCGCCGCCGGTAAAGCCGGAGCGGAAAAATTCAAGGAGAAGCTTGCCTCAGGTGAAATCGTCATCAAGCCACTGGACGGACCCAGTCCAGTGCAACCTGGCAAACCTGGCGTGATCTACCACCCAGACCCGGTCCAGCCGGGCGGTACGCCAATGGTTGCAATCGATACGCCCCTGACCTACGACGCCAAAGGCACTGTCGTACTCAAACCACAGGGCTGATTCAAGGCAAGGAGCCCATTGCGTTGAATGGGCTCACAAATCTGTTAACCGCGGCTCAGCGCAACTTGACCGCCGTGCCCGTCGCGAACACCACAACCATGCCGCCCTTCCCCGCAGGCATGCTGATCTCGAAATCCACCCCGACCACCGCATCCGCCTGCAACGCCCGTGCACGCTCCTTGATCTCGTCAGTCGCCTGCATACGCGCCTCCTTCAACGCCCGCTCCAGCGTCTGCGAACGCCCACCGAAAAAGTCCCGCATCCCGGCGAACATATCGCGAATCACATTCACGCCCTGCACCGACTCGGCACTGACGATGTCCAGATAGGCCGTAATCTGCCGGCCTTCGATGGAGTGGGTGGTGGAAATGATCATTGAGGTCGTCCTTTTACATGCCGGATAAAACCGCGATTGTACTGCCCCGGCAAAATGAAGCCGACCCCCAGCTCTGTGACCAAAAAATCCGGACACCAGAATGCACAAAACCCCTGATTTCTTTCGAAACCAGGGGTTTTGTTTACATCGAATTTGGCGGTGAAGGAGAGATTCGAACTCTCGATACAGTTTCCTGTATACACACTTTCCAGGCGTGCTCCTTAAGCCACTCGGACACTTCACCGTATCTCTTCAAACATGTTCTGTCTGTCGAGGCGCGCTAATGTAGTCGAAAGCTTTTCTGATGGCAAACTTTTTTTCAGAATTTTCATGCGGTTAAGAGAAAAAGTCGTTTCCGCCATCGATAGGCCATGGCGATCCGGCCAATCTCGGGTGAGCGCGGCCCTTCTATATAGGCACGCAGGCGTTTGCCGTGAGGCACGTTGCGGTGTATCAGCCGCTCCAGGGTGACCGGCGGGTCAGTCACAGTGCTTTACCTGACCGGCGACGGTGGGTAACGTCTGCCCATCTTTCTTATAAGGAATTGCGCCATGAGCGACCTGATTGCCTACCACCTCGAAGACGGTATCGCGACCCTGACCCTGAGCAACGGCAAGGTCAACGCCATTTCCCCGGATGTGATCGCAGCCTTCAACGCGGCGCTGGATCAGGCGGTGGCGGATCGCGCAATCGTGATCATTACCGGCCAGCCGGGCATTCTCTCCGGCGGCTACGATTTGAAGGTGATGACCGCCGGCCCTAAAGAAGCCGTGTCGCTGGTAACCGCCGGTTCGACCCTCGCCCGTCGTCTGCTGTCGCACCCGTTCCCGGTGATCGTTGCCTGCCCGGGTCATGCCGTGGCCAAGGGTGCGTTCATTCTGTTGTCCGCCGATTACAGGATCGGTGTCGACGGCCCATTCAGCATTGGTCTGAACGAAGTGCAGATCGGCATGACCATGCACCACGCCGGCATCGAGCTGGCCCGCGATCGCCTGCGTCGCTCGGCCTTCCATCGCTCGGTGATCAACGGCGAGATGTTCGATCCGCAAAGTGCTGTGGATGCTGGTTTCCTCGATAAAGTAGTTTCGGCCGAAGAGCTGCAAGGTGCCGCCCTCGCCGCTGCGCGTCAGTTGAAGAAGATCAACATGACTGCGCACAAGAACACCAAGCTCAAGGTGCGCAAGGCGCTGCTGGAAACACTGGATAACGCGATCATTCAGGATCAGGAACACTTGGGCTGAGCCCCTTCGCTCCTTTCAAAGAAAAGCCCGACCATCGTGTCGGGCTTTTTCTTACGTGCATCGTTTAAAACTCCCCGGCAGCTCTAGGACGCATCTGATCGCTAAATTGGAAACATGCGCTTAAACATCGCCCATCTCCTGACTCTATAGCGGCAATTGCCGAAAACAGTGCACATCCGTACACTGCGCCACCTTTTGTTCCGGTGGGCCTGAAAATGCTGTTTGTGTTTCGTATGTTATTGATGGGTCTGCACTTTATTCTTGCGGGTGTACTCGGAGTGATTCTCGGACTGTGCCGGCCATTCAATCCGGATAACAGTCGTCTGTGCGCCCGTCTCTATGCCCTGCCGGCCATGTGCATCCTGCGCCTGCGAGTGAAGGCAGACGTCGGACAGCTGATGAACAAGCCCGGCAGTTGCGTGATCATCGCCAACCATCAGTCCAACTATGACCTGTTCGTGTTCGGCAACGTAGTGCCGCGGCGGACCGTGTGCATCGGCAAAAAAAGCCTGAAATGGGTGCCGCTGTTCGGGCAACTGTTCTGGCTGGCCGGCAATGTGTTGATTGATCGCGGTAACGCGCGCAAGGCACGTCAGTCGATGCTGACCACCACCGACACCTTGCAGCATAAAGACACCTCGATCTGGGTATTCCCGGAAGGCACGCGCAACCTGGGCGAAGAACTGCTGCCATTCAAGAAAGGTGCATTCCAGATGGCCATCGCTGCTGGCGTGCCGATCGTCCCGGTGTGTGTCAGCAGCTACATCAAGCACATGCGTCTGAAACGCTGGCGCAGCGGGAAAATTCTCATACGCTCGCTGCCGGCGATTCCTACCGCCGGCCTGACCATGGACGACATGCCCATGCTCATCAGCCAGTGCCGCGAACAGATGCGCGAATGCATCGAAGCGATGGATCGACAACTGCAAGCTGCGTGAAAAAGAAACCCGCCCTGTGCGGGTTTTCTTTTGCCCGGTGAACTGTGCAGATTTCACTGACTCTCAAGCAGCGACACGGCTAAGCTGAAGCCATGCCTCCCCTGCCATCTGCCAAGAAGAAGTGAACCACCACCATGGGTCGAGTTGTTGCTGCTGCGGTTTACAGCGCCGGTAAGAAAGTCACCAATATTTCCCTCGATGAAGGCGCCGCCTGGGCCGCCAAGACCGGGCACTTCGTCTGGATCGGCCTCGAAGAGCCGAACGCCCAGGAGCTGACCAACCTGCAACGCCAGTTCAACCTGCACGAACTGGCCATCGAGGATGCTCTGGAGAAACACAGTCGTCCGAAGCTGGAAACCTTTGGCGACGCCTTGTTTATCGTCACTTACTCACCCGTGCGCCAGCACGGGATTTTGCAGTTCATCGAAACTCATATCTTCGCCGGCAAGGGCTACATCATCACTGCGCGCAATGGTCATTCGGCTTCCTACGCCCATGTCCGTCAACGCTGTGAGGCGCGGCCGCTGCTGCTGGAACACGGGGAAGATTTCGTACTGTATGCGCTGCTGGATTTCGTCATCGAAAACTACCAGCCGGTGGGCGAAGCAATCCACGCCGAGATCGATGAACTGGAACGCAATGTGTTGTGCAGCGCGCTGAATGAGCACGATATCCAGAAACTTCATGGCCTGCGCCGCGACGTACTGCGCTTGCGTCGATACGCAGCACCGATGGTGGAAATCGGCGAGGAATTGCAAAAACTGAGCTTCCCCTTCATCGACAAGAACATGCGCCCTTACTTTCGCGATGTGCAGATCCATGTCACACGGCAAATGGAAGACCTGACCACCCTGGCCGACATTGCGAGCCAGACCATCGAGGTCGGTGTATTGCTGGAAGCGTCACGGCAAAGCGTGGTGCAACGCAAGTTCGCGGCATGGGCGGCGATTCTGGCCTTCCCGACAGCGGTGGCCGGGATCTACGGGATGAATTTTCAGAACATGCCGGAGCTGAGCTGGCACTACGGCTATTTCGCCGTGCTGGGCTTTATCACGGTGGGCTGCGTGGGGCTGTGGGCGAGCTTCAAGAAATCAGGCTGGCTGTAAGAAAAAAAGCCCCCGTGCAGGACACGGGGGCTTTTGGGTTCAAGCAGCGTTTGGCTTGTGCGCCACGAAACGCATCATCCATTCCGCCACCGTGGTGCCGTGGTGATCGTTCTCAAGGCTGGCCACGCCCTTGCTGTACACCTGCTCGCCCAGCGCTTCCTGACGCAGATCCAGCAGCGCCCGCGAATAGTCGTGGATGAACTCCGGATGCCCCTGGAAGCACAGTACCTGATCGTTGATGTGGTACGCGGCGAACGGGCAGAAATCGCTGGAAGCAATCACCGTGGCGTTCTCCGGCAGCGCCGTGACCTGATCCTGGTGGCTGATCAACAGCGTCAGCTCTTCGCGCACCGGGCTCATCCACGGCGCCTTGGCCGCCAGCTTATAGTTGTGGATTCCGACGCCCCACCCCTGCGCAGCACGCTCGCTCTTGCCGCCCAGCAGCAGCGCCAGCAGTTGATGGCCGAAGCACACGCCGAGCAATTTGTCGCCGCGCTCATAGCGGGTCAGCAAGTATTGCTTGAGGGTCTGGATCCACGGGTCAGTGCCGAACGAGTCAGCCTTGCTGCCGGTGACCAGGTACGCATCGAAGGTCAGGTCATCACTCGGATAGTCGCCCTTCATCACGTTGTACACCGTGAACTCGGCGGCGATCGGCTGTTGCGAGAACAGGCGCTGGAACATCTGCCCGTAACCCTGATATTGATCGACCAGTTCCGGACGCAGGATGTCGGTTTCCAGAATGCAGATGCGTAACGACATAAAAAATACCTGACACGTGATGGGAATAATGCACAGCTCAGAGCCTGCCTTGAAACCACCCGGCAAGGCAAGCCCCGAAATGCGTCCCCGCCCCGTTAGAACAACTCGCCCTTCGCAGCTTTTTCCAGCAACAAGGCTGGCGGTGCGAAACGCTCGCCGTACTGCTCCGCCAGGTACTGCGCCCGCGCGACGAAATCCTTCACGCCATATTGATTGATGAACTGCAACGCGCCGCCCGTCCAGGCCGCGAAGCCGATGCCGAAGATCGAACCGACGTTGGCATCCGCCGTCGAAGTCAGCACGCCCTCCTCTACGCAACGCACGGTCTCGATGGCCTGCACGAACAGCAGTCGATCACGCACATCCTTGGGCGAAATCTGCCCGTCGGCTTTCTCGAAACGGGCTTTCAGTTCGGGCCACAGATGTTTCTGCCCACCCGCCGGGTACTCATAAAAACCGCCGCCCGCTGCCTTGCCCGGCCGCTTGTATTCGTTGAGCAGCAAGTCAATCACGGCGAACGCCGGGTGCTCAATCAGCGGTTTCCCTTCTGCTTGCAGGTCTTTGGCCGTTTGTTGACGGATATGGCTCATCAGGCTGAGGGAAACTTCGTCAGAGATCGCCAGCGGCCCGATGGGCATGCCGGCCTTGCGCGCTTCGGTCTCGATCATCGGCGCGCTGACGCCTTCACCGAGCATGGCGATGCCTTCGTTGGTGAAAGTGCCGAACACCCGCGAGGTAAAGAAGCCGCGACTGTCATTGACCACAATCGGCGTTTTCTTGATTTGCAGTACGAAATCGAACCCGCGTGCGAGGGTTTCGTCGCTGGTTTGCGCACCCTTGATGATTTCCACCAGTGGCATTTTTTCCACCGGGCTGAAGAAGTGCAGGCCGATGAACTTGCTCTGATCCGGCACCGCAGCCGCCAGCCCGGTGATGGGCAAGGTCGAAGTATTGGAGGCAATCACCGCGTCGGCGCCAGCCACTTTCTGCGCCGCCGCCGAGACTTTGGCCTTGAGTTGACGATCCTCGAACACCGCCTCGATGATCAGATCGCAACCCGCCAGATCGGCATCGCTTTCGGTCGGGTGGATACGCGCCAGCACCGCTTCACGCTGCTCCGAGGACATTTGCCCGCGAGCAACTTTCTTGTCCAGCAGTGCCGCCGAATGCGCCTTGCCCTTTTGCGCGGCGGCAAGGTTGATGTCCTTGAGCACCACGTCGATCCCGGCCACAGCGCTGACATAGGCGATTCCCGCCCCCATCATCCCGGCGCCGAGCACGCCCACACGCTTCGTCGCATAAGGTGCAAAACCCTGCGGACGCGAACCGCCGGCATTGATTTCATTGAGCTGGAACCAGAACGTGCCGATGAGGTTTTTCGAGATCTGGCCGGTGGTCAACTCAGTGAAGTAACGGGTTTCGATCAGGTGCGCGGTGTCGAAATCCACCTGCGCGCCCTCCACCGCCGCGCACAAAATCTTCTCCGGTGCCGGAAGAGTGCCTTGGGTTTTGGCGCGCAGGATCGACGGCGCAATCGCCAGCATCTGTGCAACCTTCGGGTTTGACGGCGTGCCGCCGGGAATCTGATAACCCTTCACATCCCAACGCTGCACGGCCGCAGGATTGGCCAGGATCCAGGCCCGGGCCTTGGCCAGCAGCTCATCGCGATCCGCTGCCAGCTCATCAATCAGCCCCGCCTGCAACGCCTGCTGCGGACGGACTTTCTTGCCTTCGAGCAGATATGGCAGGGCTTTTTCGATGCCGAGCATACGCACCATGCGCACCACTCCACCGCCGCCCGGCAACAGGCCAAGGGTCACTTCCGGCAGACCGAGTTGCACCGACGCATCGTCCAGCGCCACTCGATGGTGGCAGGCCAGGCAGATTTCCCAGCCGCCACCGAGCGCCGCGCCGTTGATCGCCGCGACCACCGGTTTGCCGAGGGTTTCCAGGGTGCGCAACTGGCTCTTCAGGGTCAGCACCATGTCGTAGAAAGCCTTGGCTTCAGGCTTGCCGACCTTGATCAGTTCATTCAGGTCGCCGCCGGCGAAAAAGGTTTTCTTGGCCGAAGTGATGATCACCCCGGCGATGTCATCTTTTTCCGCCTGCAAACGGGCGACGCTTTCAGCCATGGCCGCGCGGTACACCGCGTTCATGGTGTTGGCGCTCTGGCCTGGCATGTCGATGGTCAAGAGGACGATGCCGTCCTGACCTTTTTCGTAACGAATGGCTTGGGTCATGACAAGGTTCCTTGAGGTCAGAGGCGTTCGATGATGGTCGCGATGCCCATGCCGCCGCCGACGCACAGCGTCGCGAGGCCATAGCGCAGGCGCCGGGCTTCCAGTTCATCGAGCAAGGTGCCAAGAATCGCGCAACCGGTGGCGCCCAGCGGATGGCCCATCGCAATCGAGCCGCCGTTGACGTTGACCTTGTCCGGGTCGACGGCCATGTCCTTGATGAATTTGAGTACCACCGAGGCAAACGCCTCGTTGACCTCGAACAGATCAATGTCTTCGACCCGCAGCCCGGCTTTGGCCAGCGCCTTGCGAGTGGCTGGCGCCGGGCCGGTGAGCATGATGGTCGGGTCGGTGCTGGTGACCGCCGTGGCGACAATCCGCGCCCGGGGTTGCAGGCCCAGTGCCCGGCCCTTGGCCTCGGAGCCGATCAACATCAACGCCGCACCGTCGACGATCCCCGAACTGTTGCCCGGCGTGTGCACATGGTTGATTCGCTCGACATGGCTGTAGACGCGTAGCGCCGTGGCATCGAAGCCCATCTGGCCGATCATCTCGAAGCTCGGCTTGAGTTTGCCCAGACCTTCGAGGGTCGACTCGGCGCGAATGAACTCATCGTGATCGAGCAGGATGATGCCGTTCTGGTCCTGCACCGGTACCAACGACTTGTTGAACGATCCGTCGGCCCGGGCGCGCGCCGCTTTCTGTTGCGAGTGCAGCGCGTAGGCATCGACGTCCTGACGACTGAAGCCTTCAAGGGTGGCGATCAGGTCGGCACCGACACCTTGAGGGGTGAAATGGCTGTGCAGGTTGGTCTGCGGATCCAGCGCCCAGGCGCCGCCGTCGCTGCCCATCGGCACGCGGGACATGGATTCGACGCCGCCGACCACCACCAGGTCTTCGAACCCGGAGCGCACTTTCATTGCCCCCAGGTTTACCGCTTCCAGGCCCGAGGCGCAGAACCGGTTGATCTGCACGCCAGCGACACTGACGTCCCAATCGGCCACCTGCACGGCGGTCTTGGCGATGTCCGAACCTTGATCGCCAATCGGCGTGACACAGCCGAGCACCACGTCATCGACCTGGCTGGTGTCCAGCGCCGTGCGCGCCTGCAACGCGGTCAGCAGCCCGGCCACCAGGTTCACCGGTTTGACGCTGTGCAGCGAACCGTCGGTCTTGCCCCTGCCACGGGGCGTGCGTAACGCGTCGAAAATCAAAGCTTGGGTCATGACGTTCTCGAACCTGTGCGGTGAGTGAAATTCGTGCCTCCACTCTTGGCCGGGGGGCTTTCGGAATCAATGACCACAGCGCTCAATGACGTTGACGCGCACGCTCAGACGGACGGTCATTCCCGGCCAGGTTAACCGGTTCAGGTCGCCAAGCTGTCTAGCAAAAGGGCGGCAAAGAAGCTGGCAATGGGCCTCATGCCTTTTTAATCGCGTTCAGCAGCAAATACATATGAAATGGATCTAAGCCCAGCGTGACGCGGGCCCTAAGGTGAACATGTACGTCGTTGTCGTCGGGTTTTGCCGAGGCAGGCGTTCTTCAACAGGAAGTGCAGCGCTTGCCATCATGGACATGCAGGCAGGCATCAGGAAATAACAATAAAGGCGGTCAAGCCATGTTCAAACAACCGAAAGTTCGTCAAGCAGGGCTCATTCTTTTCGCCACGACGCTGCTGTTGATATTGCCGAATCTGACCAAGGTCATCGGCTGATTCAAGCGGCAGGTATTGCGTATCGCCACTGAAAATGTGACTGGCCCGCTACCCGGGCCAGCGTGGCTGTGCCAACCTTTACGCACTTCCACGACATGGACGGCGATCAATTGAAAACGCTCATTCTCTTTGGGGCCATGCTGCTGAGCCTGCCCCTGTCTGCCGCACAGCTGAATCTGGAGCTGGGCGCGAACAGCCGCACCTGGCAGACCGAGGAATTGCTCAAGCATCCTCAGGTACAAACCCTCACGATCAAGAATGATGTGTCCTACAAGAAGGACATGACCTATCGCGCCGTACCCGTGGCCGCATTGCTGACCGGGATCAAACCGCAAGATCACCTGCAGGCGGTGGCACTGGACGGTTTCGCTGCCGAGCTGGCCGCTGCACCGCTGCTCAACACCAAAGGTTCCCGCGCCTGGCTGGCCATCGAAGACCCGGCCCACCCATGGCCGCCGCTGTCGGAAGGCAAGCACAGCGCCGGCCCGTTCTATCTGGTGTGGACCGATCCCCAGGCCGGCAATATCAGCCCGGAACAATGGCCGTTCGAAGTCGCGACCATCAAGCGTATGGCGCCGGTGGCCGAGCGTTTCCCTGCCCTGCTGCCGGATCCTGCGTTGAAGGCCGACGACCCGGTGAATCAGGGGTTTGCGCTGTTCCAGAAGAACTGCCTGGCCTGCCATCGCCTGAATGGCGCGGGCGATGCGCAGTTCGGGCCTGACCTGAATATTCCCTACAACCCGACCGAGTATTTCGGCGCGGACTTCCTCAAGCGCTACATCCGCGATCCGCAGAGTTTGCGCCAGTGGCCGCAGGCGAAAATGCCGGGGTTTTCCGCCGAGGTGTTGCCGGATGCGGATCTGCAGAAACTGATCGGGTATTTGCAGCACATGGCCGGGCGCAAGGTTAAGCCTTGATGCCTTCCTTGTGGGAGCGAGCCTGCTCGCGATGCGGTGTCTCAGTCATGCACGTGCCGGCTGAAAGATTGCCATCGCGAGCAGGCTCGCTCCCACAGGAGTAGTGCGGTTATTGCTGCTGAACCGAGATCACAGGTGTCGGCGACACCAGCACTTTCGCGTGCATCTGCTCTGACCCGCCGCCCCGGCGCATGCCCCGCACCGGGCAGGCGTCGAGGTAATCCAGCCCCACCGCCAGTTTCAGGTGTCGCTCCGGCCGCGCCAGTTCATTGGTCACGTCAAAGCTGTACCAGGCGTCATCGATCCAGGCCTCGGCCCAGGCGTGGCTGGCCAGATGCTCGCAGTCCTCGCTGTACAGATAGCCCGACACATAGCGCGACGGCACACCGAGACTGCGCGCGCAGGCCAGAAACGCGTGGGCATGATCCTGGCAAACACCCGCCCGCCCGGCAAACGCCTCGGCGGCGCTGGTGTCGACTTCGGTGGCGCCCGGCTTGTACGTCATGTGCTGGTTCAGCCCATGCATCAGGTCGATCAGTGCATTGCGGTCCCGTCGCTGCTTGCAGGATTTCTCAGCAAACGCCCGCAATGCCTCGTCAGCCTCGGTCAGCCGGGTAAAACGCAGGAACGGCAATGCCGACTGGCTCTCATGCTCTGCTTCGCGCAACTCGTCGATATCGACCTGACCACGGGCGCCGATGATGATCGCTTCATGGGGCTCGTCCATGGTCAGCACATGCAGGATGTTGCCGAACGGATCGAGCTGGGCGCGTACCGGGCGCGGCAGGTCGAGCTGCCAGCTCAGCACATGCTGACGCTCGCTGTCGTGAGGTGTCAGGCGCAGGTACTGGATGCTCGCCCGCACCTGATCTTCGTAGTGATAGGTGGTCTCGTGGCTGATGGAAAGTCTCATGCGGCCTCCAGGTAGGAACTGTGAATGGCGTTGCCCAACTGGCGCACCAGCGGGATGAACTCGGTAAGCCAGGCGTGAAGCCCTTCCTCGAGGATTTCGTGGATACCGGTGTAGCGCAGGCGTGCGTCCATTTCCGCCGCCAGCCGTTGCGCAGGACGACCGTTGGCCCCCGGCAGTTGCGCGAGAATCTGGTCGATCTCTTCCGTGCAGGCCCGCAGCGAACGCGGCACGTCGGCGCGCAACAACAGCAGCTCGGCCACATGCCGGGCGCCCGGTGCGTCGCGGTAGATCTCGGTGTATGCCTCGAATGATGACAAGGCTCGCAACAAGGCGCTCCATTGGTAATAGGCATGGGCGGTGCCGTCGCTGACAGCTTCCGCCTGATCGCCAGCCATTTCGTAACGGGCGTCCAGCAGGCGCAAGGTGTTGTCCGCCCGCTCGATGAAGGTGCCCAAGCGAATGAAACGAAACGCGTCATTGCGCATGATGGTGCCGTAGGACGCGCCCCGAAACAGGTGCGAACGCTCCTTGATCCACTCGCAGAAACGACTCATGCCATAACGGCTGAGGCCCTGATTGGCGATCCCGCGAATCTCCAGCCAGGTGGCGTTGATGTTCTCCCACATGTCGGCGGTGATTCGCCCGCGCACCGCGTGGGCGCTGGCTCGCGCCGCGCCGAGACAGCTGTAGATGCTCGCCGGATTAGCCGCGTCGAGGGCGAAGAAGTGCAGCAAGCGCTCGGCATGCAATTCGCCGTGGCGTTCCAGGTAATCGTCCAGCGTGCCGGTGATCAGCAACGGCATCGCCAGTTCGTGCAAACCGTCGCCACGGCCGTCCTGCGGCATCAGCGACAGCGAATAGCTGACATCGAGCATCCGTGCGAGGTTTTCCGCCCGCTCCAGGTAACGCGACATCCAGTACAGATCCGAGGCAGTTCTACTTAACATGGCAGGCTTCCTTCAATCCTCGACCACCCAGGTGTCCTTGGTTCCGCCGCCCTGGGATGAATTCACCACCAGAGAGCCTTCACGCAGGGCGACACGGGTCAAACCGCCGGGTACGACCCGGGTTTCACGACCGGACAATACGAACGGGCGCAGGTCGATGTGGCGCGGCGCAATGCCGTTTTCGACAAAGGTCGGACAGGTCGACAGCGACAGCGTCGGTTGCGCGATGTACGCGTGGGGCTTGGCCTTGATCCGCTCACGGAACGCATCGATTTCCGCGGTCGTCGCCGCCGGCCCCACGAGCATTCCGTAACCACCGGAACCCTGGGTTTCCTTGACCACCAGATCCGGAAGATTGGCCAGCACATGGGAAAGTTCAGACGGGTTGCGGCATTGCCAGGTCGGCACGTTCTTCAGGATCGGCTCTTCGTCGAGGTAGAAACGGATCATCTCGGTGACGAACGGGTACACCGATTTGTCGTCCGCCACGCCGGTGCCGATGGCATTGGCCAGCACCACATTGCCGGAGCGATACGATGACAGCAGCCCCGGCACGCCGAGCATCGAATCCGGGCGGAAGGCCAGCGGGTCGAGGAACGCGTCGTCGAGCCGGCGGTAGATCACGTCCACCGCTTTCGGGCCGTCGGTGGTGCGCATGAAGACCTTGTCGTCGCGCACGAACAGATCGGCGCCTTCGACCAGTTCCACGCCCATTTCCCGGGCCAGGAACGCATGCTCGAAAAACGCGCTGTTGAACCGGCCCGGCGTCAGCACCACGACGCTCGGGTCGTCGATCGGGCTTGAGCTTTTCAGGGTGTCGAGCAGCAGGTTCGGGTAATGGTCGATCGGGGCGATGCGCTGGGCCGCGAACAGTTCAGGGAACAGGCGCATCATCATCTTGCGGTCTTCGAGCATGTAGCTCACGCCGCTGGGCGTACGCAGGTTGTCCTCGAGTACGTAATAGGTGCCGTCGCCGTCGCGCACCAGATCGACGCCGGAGATGTGCGAATAGATATCGCGGTGCAGATCCAGCCCCTGCATCGCCAACTGATATTGCTCGTTGGCCAGCACCTGCTCGGCAGGAATGATCCCGGCCTTGATGATGCGCTGCTCGTGGTAAAGATCGGCGAGAAACATGTTCAACGCCTTGACCCGCTGAATGCAGCCGCGCTCGACGATCCGCCATTCGCTGGCGGGGATGCTGCGCGGAATGGTGTCGAAGGGAATCAGGCGTTCTGTCCCTTGCTCGTCCCCGTAGAGCGTGAACGTGATCCCGGCACGATGGAACAGCAGATCGGCCTCGCGTCGCCGCTGGGCCAGCAGTTCGTCAGGCGTCTCGGCCAGCCAGCGGGCAAACTCCCGGTAATGCGGGCGGATCTGGCCGCCGGCATCGTACATCTCATCAAAATAGGTGCGGATCATGCCGTACTCCTTGTCACTCCGGACATACAGGCCTTCGCAAGGCCCGTGCCATCGGCATAAACGCTTTGATTTCAATCGGTTGGATATTCACGCCACACGCACCGCACCATTCCTGTGCGGCAAATGCCCCAACCTGATCGCCCCCGCTTCATTGCGACGCAGTCCCGTCGCCTATCACCAGCATAGTCAGAGTTGATTTCACTGCCCGGCGCCGGCCGCGGATAATCCGCGCATCCGCTGCAAAAACGTCGCTGACGAAGTACGCAGCCTCACTGATCCGGCTTGCCTCGGCAGCCCTACCGGCCGTAACCCTGACCGGTTCCCTCTCCTTCCGGTCTTCCCTTTTAGCCACCTGTTGAGGTGGCTTTTTTTTGCGCCGGTTTCTTGTTTCAGGGTTTTGCCATGGAGCGTTCAGGAGACAGAAACGACAACGGCCGACCCGAAGGTCAGCCGTTGCTCGAAGTGTTGCGAGGCTTATCAGTTCAAACGGTGCCGGTTGCGCACCTCCTGTTTCACGCCCCAGCCTTCGATAATACCGCCCAAGGGCTCGACCACCGCCGAAAAGCCCTGCTCGAAATCGCCAATGTCGTCGTAGGTTGCGTACATCACCTTGCTCAATTCCAGGGACCACGCGCCGTCGTCGCGCGCACTGACCTGGGCATTGATGGATTCACCGCGAAACTTGCCTGCCGCCCTGCGCGCCCGCTCCTCGTCCGGGAAAATGGCGTAGAACTCGATGGGATGGAATCGGGAAAAATCGAAACCGCCTTCTTTCATGCGGCGCAGAACATTGCTGCTGATGTCTTCTTGATAGGCTGTGCTCATGAATCGTCCCCCTCGCATAGATGGATAGACTTTCCGTATTCCCTGCACTGGCCCAAAGGGCTTGTGTGCTTACGGCAACCGCGTTGCCGGCGGGAAACAAGCATGTAGCTGACAAGACCAGACCTTAGCGATCCGTTCGCTGATCTCGCTTGCAGAGTAGCCCCAAGATAGAGCCGCTGCCAAGGCCTGGTACATGAAGAAAATGAAGATTCAGATTGGGGTGATGCTGCGGATTTCGATGCTGTTCTGGGTTTTCAGGCTTTTTACGCCGGCATCGGCGGTGCGCCCTTCCAGATCGTTCAGGTCAAGCTCGGCGGCGACCGGCAGCAATCGTTCCTTGATGAGGCGGGCTGCCCGTTCATGGCTGGGGCATTCCTCGCACTCGAAGACTTCGTCGATCGTTTCACCGTGATCGTCCACGAAAGTGACTTTCCACTTTGACATCGGAGCCTCCTCGAACAAACCCGCAAATGGGCTTACATCTATCTCGACTTTTGTCAGGATTGATCGTTCAAAAGGTTTACATCCGCCGAACATGAAAAAAAAGCTATCCACGTGGGAGCGGGCCTGCTCGCGAAAGCGAACGACCAGTCAACTCTACGTTGAATGATAAGACGCCTTCGCGAGCAAGCCCGCTCCCACAGGGGGTTTACAGTGCTTTTAGTCGTTGCTTGGTTTGTTTACCGCTTGCAGCACATATTGCGGCAAGGCGAAGGCGCCGATGTGGATTTCCGGGTTGTAGTAACGGGTGACGATGCCGCTGCCGATGAAGCGTTGTTGCAGAACCTCACGGCTCAGCTTGCGGTAAGCCGGGTTGGTCGAGCCCCAGGCGAAGGTCATCGAACCGCCGATGTAGGTCGGCACGGCCGCCTGATAGAAGTGCCAGTCCGGGAACAGGCTGCGCAGGCGGCCGGCGGTGGTTTTCACTTCTTCGATCTGCATGAACGGCGTGCCGTTCTGGGTCACGAGGATGCCGCCCTCGTTCAGGCAGCGGTGGCAGGCCTGATAGAAGTTTTCCGAGAACAGCACTTCGCCCGGGCCGATCGGGTCGGTGGAGTCGGAAATGATCACGTCGAACTTTTCAGTGGTGGTCGCGACGAAACGCATGCCGTCGTCGATCACCAGGTTCAGGCGTGGGTCGTCGTACGCGCCTTTGGAGTGGTTCGGCAGGAATTCCTTGCACATATCGACCACGGTGCCGTCGATCTCGACCATGGTGATGTGCTCGACGCTGGCGTGCTTGGTCACTTCGCGCAGCATGCCGCCGTCGCCACCGCCGATGATCAGCACGCGCTTGGCGGTGCCGTGGGCGAGGATCGGCACGTGAGTGAGCATTTCGTGATAGATGAACTCATCGGCTTCGGTGGTCTGAATCACGCCGTCCAGCGCCATCACCCGGCCCATGCGCGGGTTCTGGAAGATCACCAGGTGCTGGTGCTCGGTGCGCACTTCGTGCAGCAGTTTTTCCATGCGAAAACGCTGGCCGTAGCCTTCGTAGAGGGTTTCCAGGTATTCGCTGGTCTTGGTGACGGTCATGGTGAAGTGCTCCGATGAATGCGCGGGCGCCAATCGTCAGGTTCGATTGCCCGGGAAAGGCGCGCATTCTACGTTGCCGAAGATGACAGGTCGAACCTCAGTTCATCGGCCCCGCGCAATCCTTTGTGCGAACGGTCAGATCCGCATATTGCCCCGCGGCCCGGCAATCGCCCAGATGATCAGGCCCAGCACCGGCAGGAGGATGATCAACAGCACCCAGAGAATTTTCATCCCGGTCTCGGCGCCGCTCTTCAGCACGTTGATGATCGCCCAGATATCGAGGGCAAGAATGATCAGGCCGATCAGGCCGTTGAACGTGGAACCCATGGTGTCGCTCCAGAATAGTGGCATGCACTTTTAGGATAGACGGTCGCGCGCAGGGTTCCCTTTTATTGCGTTCAGACGTGCACGGCGACCTTCAGGGCTTCCAGCGACGGCGCAGCGGCGATGCCGACTTCGGCACACAGTTCCAGCACTCGCGGCACATCGTTGCCGTAGACCAGCACCACTTGCAGCTCGTCGTCGAGCAACTGGCTGAAGTTCATCAGCGTGTAGCCGCCGTTTTCCTTGTTCAGGCTGCTCATCTGCACCTGGATGCGGTTGAGCGCGGTCAGCGCTTCGGTCTTGGCCAGTTGCTTGGGCTTGAGGTTGAACTCGACGCCCGGGCCGAACGAAGCAACGATCTGCGCGAACAGATCAACATAGGTGTCAGCCTGGAACAGCACGGTCTCCGGCAGGCTGCCGACCACCACCCACTCACCCAGCGAAATCGGGAAAGTGTCGTCGTAGTTGATGTCCGGGTTGGCGGTCAGAAAAGCGTCTGCATCGGCGTAGGCCTGTGCCGCTTCATCCGCGACTTTCAGAATCTCGTCTTCGCCCATGCAGCCGGAGCTGATTTTGCTGATGAGTTCGGCGAGTGCGGCTTTCATGGGGCGGATCCTGTGGCGAAGGGAATTTTGAGGGCGCGAAGGATAGCGCATTCTCGCCTTCGCCACAGAGCAGGTTCCGGCCAGCGGCTTCAGCCCAGCAGTTTTTCCAGCTGCGCGGTGGTGTCCACGGCGCCCATGGTCCGGGCGGCGTCCAGGGCGGTGACGCCATTGGCATCCGTGGCTTTCGGATCGGCGCCCTGGTCGATCAAGTAGTCGACGATTTCAACCCGGTTGAACATCGCCGCCATCATCAGCGCCGTGCGGCCGTCGAAAGAGGCACCTTCAATCTGCGCCCCGCCCTCGACCAGAGCCTTGACCACGGCCAGATCCCCCTTGAACGCCGCGCCGGCAATCGGGCTCTGGCCGTTGCCATTGCGTTGCTCCGGATCGGCCTTGTGCTTGAGCAGCACTTGCACCGCGTCCACATGGCCGTAGTAACTGGCGAGCATCAGCAAGGTGTCGCCCTTGCTGTTGGTCAGGTTCACCGGCAGACCGGCAGTAATCAGGCGATCGAGCATCACCGCATCGCCCTCGCGCGCCTTGTTGAATACCTGCTCGGTGAATTCGGCAGCTTCTTCGGGGGTCATCTGGCGGCTTTGGTCGGACATGGGGCAACTCCACTTTCGGTCAATCGGAAAGCCGATAGTTTCCCGAGCGCGGCGATAGCTGTCATCCCCTTTTTTCCAAGGCTGCCGATAGCCAATATCAATAGCGGTACCTGCCTGCCCGAATGTCGGCAAGGATTTCATCCGTGACCTGCACGTAGGTTTCGGTCCCTGGCAGCCAGGCATAAATCGGATCATCGCCCGTCAGGCCGGGATCGAAACCTTCGTTTTTCAAGCGCGTCTTCTGATATTTGAAGGTGCCGGTGGTTTCCATCTTCACCTTGACCCGCAAGAACAACGGCACGGCATAGGCCGGCATGCGCTGGCGGGCGAAGGCCAGCAGTTCGGCGAAATCCAGGGTCGCCAGCGACTCGGCCGGGGTGATCGCCGCCATGCCGGCGCGGCCATTGGTGTTGGGGATTTCCACGCCATAGGCCACGGCTTCGGAGATGTGCGGATGCTGGAGCAGCAGGTTCTCGACCTCGGTGGTCGAGACGTTCTCGCCCTTCCAGCGGTAGGTATCACCGAGGCGGTCGACAAACTGCGCATGACCGAAACCGATGTTGCGCAGCAGGTCGCCGGTGTTGAAGAAGCGATCCCCCTTGGCAAACACGTCCTGCAGCACGACCTTGGCGGTTTTTTGCGGATCGGTGTAGCCGTCCAGCGGCGCCTTGTCATCGATCCGGGCCAGCAACAGACCCCGCTCGCCCCGATCGACCTTGCGCATGAAGCCGTCGGCACCGCGAATCGGTTCACCGCTGTCCTGGTCATAGGCGACCAGCTCCCAGGCCATCAGCGAGAAACCGATGGTGTTGTCAAAGTTGAGGATGTTGGTGAAGCCGATATTGCCGTCGCTGGCCGCGTACAGTTCACAGATGTGATCCACCGCAAACCGGGTCTTGAACTCGGCCCACGCACCGGGTCGCAAACCGTTGCCGATCATCTTGCGCACGTCATGGCGGCTGTCATCGCTGCTGACCGGCTGATCCACCAGATAGCGGCACAACTCACCGACGTAACCGATGGTGGTTGCGCGGTAGCGACGCACGTCGTTCCAGAACTGCCGGGCGCTGAACTTGCGGCGAATCGCGAAGCCCGACGCGCCATTGACCGCCGATCCCCAGCACACGCAAAGCCCGGTGGCGTGATACAGCGGCAACGTGCAATAGACGATATCGTCCGGGCGCATGTCGAGGGCGATCATGCCGAAGCTTGCCGAACTGCGCATCCAGCGCCCGTGCTTGAACACCCCGGCCTTGGGCAAGCCGGTGGTGCCGGAGGTGTAGATGTAGAAGCACGGGTCATCGAAGAAGATCTGCCGGCTGCTGGCCGGGTTGTCGACAGGTGCGTCGGCGCTGGCACTGATCAGATTGGTGTAACCCTGCGGGGCGATGCCCGGGTGACTGAAAGTGTCCTGATCCGCCACGAACCAGGTGCGGACCGGCGCAATCGTCACTTGCTCGCGCACCGCCGCGAAGGCTGGCAGCAATTCTTCCCCGACGACGATCGCCACCGGCGCCACCAGATTGATGCTGTGGATCAGCGTGTCGCGGGTCTGCGACGTGTTGAGCAGCGCGCTGACGGCGCCGACCTTGGCCAGCGCCAGAATCGTCACCAGCAGTTCCGGGCGGTTTTCGATGAACACCGCCACCACATCGCCTTTGCCGATGCCCTGCCCGATCAGGTAGTGGGCGATGCGGTTGGCCCACTGGTTGACCTGTGAATAACTCAGCACCACCTCGCCCGACAGCAGCGCGGGGCCATCGGGATTGCGCAGGGTCGCTTGTTCGAATGTCCAGCCCAGGCCACAGGTTTGGGTCGGATCCTTGACGTTGGCCACCTTCATGCCTTTCACCACCCGAGGAATGGCTTTGGCGATCATCGGCAGTTTGCGGAGCATCATGCCCCAGGTAATCGTGTCGCTAGGCGCGTGGCGCATGGCAGCTCCCGTTCGACCTTGGCGTGCAGGCCGGATTTTTATTGTCGGGCAATCGGGTGAGACAACCGGCGCTTCTCGAGCGAGGGTCGAGGCCGAAAATACGTCAGGGCTTCTCGGGCTGTACACGCGGTTTTTGCAATGTTTTGTATCCGCCAACGCTCCGAGGCGAAACGTGATTGCGGCCGGAGGGAATGGTTCCATCGGATCGACCATGATCCCGCAAAATGCAGGATGCACGATGGCCATTCATGCAGATTGCACGACACCCGAAATTAACGAAATTTATAACTTATTGATTTATATGGATTTTTAAAATCGAAAATACTGGCACAATCGCTGCAACTCCCTCCGCATGCTTGCCATTCAAGTGCATACGGAGCTGAAAGACATGAACCTGATCCAAGAAAAATTTACTTCCCTGTTCTCCAACTTCGCCGTCACTACTCAGCCACGTCCCGATGGCGGAATCCTGCTGACACTGAAGAGTGCCGACGGCAAAGTATTCAAGCGTGCGTTGACCTATCAGCAATTGCACACCGGCGATCAACTGTCGTGGGCGATCAGCGCGATTCGTCGTGACCTGGCGGAACAAGCCAGCGAGCTGCCGCAAATCGGCATGCTGCAAAGTCAGCAACGTTTTGCCCTGCCGACCTATCATTCGATGTAATCCGAACTTCGCATAAACAAACAGGCCGTGGAGCTTTCGCTTCACGGCCTGTTTGTTTATGCGTCCATTGTGTGAATTCAGAACGCTTCCGGCTCAATCCCGGTAAAGCTGTCGACGGTCACATGCCCTGCCAGCTCCCCGCCCTCACGGGCCAGCCCGCAGGTTTGCAGACCGGCGGCCTGGGCGGCGTCGAGTTCCTGAACGATGTCGGACAGGAACAGAATCTCCTGCGGCTCGACCCCGATGGCTTGCTGGATATTGCTGTACGACTGCGCTTCGCGCTTGGGCCCCGACGTGGTGTCGAAGTAGCCGCTGAACAACGGTGTCAGATCCCCTGCTTCCGAGCAGCCGAAAATCAGCTTCTGCGCCTGGATCGAACCGGACGAATACACGAACAGTTGATACCCGGCCTGATGCCAGCGCTGGAGCGCTTCGACAGCGTCCGGGTAAACATGGCCCTTCAACTGCCCGGCCTGATAACCCTGTTCCCAGACCATGCCTTGCAACGCCTTCAGTGGCGTGGCCTTGCGGTCCTCGGCAATCCAGCCCAGCAGAATGTCCACGACCCGTTCAACATCGGCCTGCGGTTCGTTGCTGTCACGGCGCACAGCGTCCAGTTGCCCGGCAACGTCTGCACGTGCGGCGTTCTGACGAACGAAGTCTGGCAGGTGTCTGGCGGCATACGGAAACAGCACGTCGAACACAAAACTCACCGAGCTGGTGGTGCCTTCGATATCGGTGAGGATGACCTTGATCGACATCGCCTCAGTCCTCCAGACGCGGGAAGCGGCCGGCTATGTCTTCGCCGGTGAAGTTGGCAACCCAGCCTTCAGGGTTGTTGAACAGCCGGATCGCCACGAAATGCGGGTTCTCGCCCATGTCGAACCAGTGTTTGGTGCCCGCGGGTACCGAAATCAGGTCGTTCTTCTCGCACAGCACGGCGTAGACGTAATCGTCGATGTGCAGGGTAAACAGGCCACGACCGGCGACGAAGAAACGCACTTCATCTTCGCCATGGCGATGTTCTTCGAGGAACTTGGCGCGCAACTCGGCCTTTTGCGGGTGATCGCTGTTGAGGCTGACCACATCGACTGTAATGTAACCGCGTTCGGTCATCAGCTTGTCGATCTGCTCTTTATAAGCACCGATCACTTCTTCCTGGCTGGCGCCGGGCTGGATCTTCGCGGCGGCTTGCCAACGGTCGAAGCGCACGCCCTGCTCGGCCAGGGTCGAGGCGATGTCTTCGAAATGGGTCAGCACCTTGTTCGGAATCTCGGGGCTGGAAACGTGATAGACGGACAGGCTGCTCATGGGGCATTCCTCGGTATCGGCCTTGCCGTCCGGTTCTTTCAGACCGGTCGGGCACTGCATTCATCAGGCAAATGGGCTGGTTCTGGTGAAGTCAGCCTTGGCGGTTCATGACGCTGCGGGTCTTCAACTCGCATTCAAACAGAAATTCAAAGGCCTCGATCTGGCGCAACGCGTCGCTCATCTGCGCGCCCCAGGTGTAGAGACCGTGGCCGCGTATCAGATAACCCACACAATCGGGATGGGCGTCGAGCCAAGGCTGCACCTTGGCGGCGAGGCGAGCAATGTCCTGATCGTTGTCGAAGATCGGTACTCGCACCCGGGATTCGTGGGTCGAGATGCCGCTGAAGGCTTTCTGCAGTTCGTAGTCTACGAACTCGATGAAGTCTTCGGGCGTCAGGCGCGACAGCACCGTGGCGTTTACCGAGTGGGTGTGCAGCACGGCACCGATCTCCGGGCGCCAGCTATACAGCTGGGTGTGCAGCAGGGTTTCGGCGGACGGTTTTTTGCCCGGTTCCAGACTGTTGCCGCAAAGATCGGTGGCCAGTACATCGTCCGGCCCCAACTGACCCTTGTGCTTGCCGGACACGGTCAACAGCGCTTCGCTCGGCGACAGGCGCGTCGAATAGTTGCTGCTGGTGGCCGGCGACCAGCCGCGACCATAAAGAAAACGCCCGGCATCGACGATTTGCTGGGCAAGCTGTTCACGGGTAAGGCTCATGGCCTGTCCTCTTGCATTCGAATGGCAATAATAACGGCAGCGGCGAGCGCTGCGAGACTGGCAATACTAAAGGTCAATGTCGCACCGAGGGCATTCCAGCTGTAGCCGGAATACAACGCGCCGAGCGCGCCGCCAGTGCCGGCCAGTGCGGCATACAACGCCTGGCCCTGCCCTTGCTGGCGCGCGCCGAAGCTACGTTGCACGAACGCGATGGCAGCGGCATGAAAGCTGCCGAACGTCGCGGCGTGCAGCACCTGGGCAAACAGCAGCACCCAGAGGAACTCGGCGAACGAACCTAGCAGCAACCAGCGCAGCGCCGCCAGCAGAAAACTTGCCATCAGCACCCGGCGAAGGGAAAAACGCGCAAGGATCCGGCTCATCGCCATGAACATCAGCACTTCCGCCACCACGCCAACGGCCCAGAGCATGCCGATCACGCCGCGGCTGTAACCCAATCGCTCGAGGTGCAAGGTCAGAAAGGTGTAATACGGCCCGTGACTCATCTGCATCAGCGCCACGCAAGCGTAGAACGCCAGCACCCCGGGACTGCGCAACTGCTTGAGAAAACCCTCGCCCGTCGGCCGGTTGCCCTGAGGCGGCTGCGCATTCGGCACCCACAGACTGCTGAGCACGATGCCGGCCATGATCAGCACCAGCGCCGCCGGGTAAATGTCGAGGCTGAGCCATTCGAACAATCGCCCCAGCGCCACCACGGTGATGATAAAACCGATGGAACCCCACAGCCGAATCTGGCTGTAGCGGGAGGTCTGACCTTGCAGATGCGCCAGGGTGATGACTTCAAATTGCGGCAACACCGCGTGCCAGAAGAACGCATGCAACGCCATGACCATCGCCAGCCAGGCGTAAGTCTTGCTGACGAAAATCAGCGAGAAGGTCAGCAGCGTACACACCGCGCCGAAGCGCACGATGGCCAGTCGTCTGCCGCTGTAGTCGCCGAGCCAGCCCCAGATGTTCGGCGCCACGCAGCGCATCAGCATGGGGATCGCCACCAGCTCGCCGATGCGTGCGGCGCTGAATCCAAGGTGATCGAAGTACAACGCCAGAAACGGCGCCGTCGAGCCGAGCAAGGCGAAATAGAACAGATAGAAACTGGACAGCCGCCAGTACGGGAGCGCCGCCACGGTCAGACCGCGGCGGCTTCGAGATCACCCATCAAAGCTGACCCAGCACCGGGGTGCTGACGCGCACGTCGGCGTTCTGGCCACGGTGACGCAGCAGGTGATCCATCAGCACGATGGCCATCATCGCCTCGGCAATCGGCGTGGCGCGGATGCCGACGCATGGGTCGTGACGGCCCTTGGTAATCACGTCGACCGGGTTGCCGTCGATGTCGATCGAACGGCCCGGGGTGGTGATGCTCGAGGTCGGCTTCAACGCCAGGTGCGCGACGATCGGCTGACCCGAAGAGATTCCGCCGAGAATGCCGCCGGCGTTGTTGCTGAGGAAACCTTCCGGGGTCAATTCGTCACGGTGCTCGGTGCCGCGCTGGGCGACGCAGGCAAAACCGGCCCCGATCTCCACGCCTTTGACCGCGTTGATACTCATCAGCGCGTGGGCCAGTTCGGCGTCGAGGCGGTCGAAGATCGGCTCGCCCAGACCCGGCATCACACCTTCGGCAACCACGGTGATCCTGGCCCCGACCGAGTCCTGATCGCGGCGCAGTTGGTCCATGTAGGCTTCCAGTTCCGGCACTTTGTCCGGGTCCGGGCTGAAGAAGGCGTTCTGCTCGACCGACTCCCAGGTCTTGAACGGGATTTCGATCGGGCCGAGCTGGCTCATGTAGCCGCGAATGACGATGCCCTGGGTCGCCAGGTATTTCTTGGCAATCGCACCGGCCGCCACGCGCATGGCGGTTTCCCGCGCCGAGCTGCGACCGCCGCCGCGGTAATCGCGCTCGCCGTATTTATGGTGGTAGGTGTAGTCGGCATGGGCCGGACGAAACAGATCCTTGATCGCCGAGTAGTCCTTTGACTTCTGGTCGGTGTTGCGGATCAACAGGCCGATGGAGCAGCCGGTGGTGCGGCCCTCGAACACGCCGGACAGGATTTCGACTTCGTCCGCTTCCTGGCGCTGGGTGGTGTGGCGGCTGGTCCCCGGCTTGCGGCGATCGAGGTCGCGTTGCAGATCCTCAAGGGAAATCTCCAGGCCCGGCGGGCAGCCGTCGACAATGGCGACCAACGCCGGACCATGGCTTTCGCCCGCGGTGGTGACAGTGAACAACTTGCCGTAGGTATTGCCGGACATGCAGGACGCTCCGTGAAATCAAACCCAAATTCATGATGCGCGCCAGTATACGCAGGCTAACCGAGTAGTTCATCCTCGAACCTTGGCGGTGTTGGTGAGTCCAACCGGCACCTTTGCAAATGATGGCGTGATGATGCTGCGAGTTTTGATCTTGAGCCTTACCCTGTTTACTGGCTTTGTCCAGGCGACCGTCCTGCAACGTCCGGTGACTCTGGACACCGGCAGCGGAGAACTTTTCGGCTCCCTGTTGCTGCCAAAGTCTGACAATCCGGTGCCGATTGTCCTCATTATTTCTGGCTCGGGTCCTACGGATCGTGACGGAAACAACCCCGACGGCGGGCGCAACGACAGCCTCAAACGGCTGGCCTGGGTGCTGGCCAAGCACAATATCGCCAGCGTACGTTTCGACAAGCGCGGGGTGGCCGCGAGCCTGGCCGCAACGCCGGATGAGCGCAATCTGTCGGTGGACGCCTATGTGGCGGACGCCGTGGCCTGGGGCCAGAAGCTCAAGGCTGACCCGCGTTTCGGCCCGTTGATCTTGCTCGGCCACAGCGAGGGAGCACTGATCGCCAGCCTGGCCGCACCGAAAGTCGACGCCGCCGCGGTCATTTCACTGTCCGGCACCGCCCGACCGATCGATCAGGTGTTGCGCCGGCAACTGGCCCGCAGCCTGCCGCCATCTTTGATGCAGCGCAGTAATGAACTGCTCGACAGCCTCAAGGCCGGTCACACCGACGACAATGTCCCGCCGCCGTTGCAGGCGATTTTCCGCCCGAGCGTGCAACCGTATCTGATTTCGCTGTTCCAACAGGATCCTTCCGCCGCCTTCGCTCAACTGAAAATGCCGGCCTTGATTGTCCAGGGCAGCAACGACATTCAGGTTCAGGTCGATGACGCCAACCTGCTCAAGGCGGCAAAACCCGATGCGACGCTGGCGTTGATCGAGGGCATGAACCACGTGATGCGCATCGTGCCCAACGACGTGAAGCGGCAAATGGCCTCCTACAAGGATCCGAATTTGCCGCTGGCGGCGGAACTGGGCACCCGGATCCTCGAATTTATTGACGGACTTCGCACCCGTTAAGCGCTTTTCGCCCTCCAGTCTTGATGAAAACGGCCGATAAGCCTTTGTCGCCAGCGTACTGGCTGGCGGCAAGCAGCTTGGACAGGATCTCGCCGTTATGACCGATACCCAGACTTCACCCGACACCACCGCTGAAAAAGACACACCACCGGCGGTCGAGCTGCCATGGGCGGATGTCCACGTCGAGCACCACAAGATGCTCCGCCTGGCGCCGTTGCAGACCGACCGCAACACCGGCGGGCGGCCGTTGCGCTTTGTTGAATTCGGTTACGCCGAGCGCAACAGCAAAGAACACAGCCTGATGCGCATGTCGATCAAACTGCCAGCGCAGCGTGTGCGCAAGGAACAGAACCAGCTCGACGTGTGGGTCGACCACAAGACCAAACGCGTGCATTTCGGCCCGGACAGCGGTTTGCAGATAGAACCGCTGAACCGTGGCATCGGCCGCTTCATGGCCGCCCAGGGCATCAACTGGGCGAAAAAGCGCTGGCCCACCTACACCGTCGACGGCATGGACTTGAACAACAAGGACGCGCTGAACGAAGACACTCGCCTGCGCCGCGATCACTTTCTGCGCGTGCATGGCTTTGACGTGGTTTACGCCGACGCCCAGCATTTGAAGGGCAGCGTCAAGGAAGTCCAGGTCGGTGACCTGCTGGGCGACTGGAACAGCGAAAAGCTGCAGATCGTCGAGATTCTTGAAGCTGCGCAGATGTTGCAACAGGCCGAGCAGAATCTGGCCGAGCAGGAAGTGAAGCTGAAGAAGCAGGAAGACAAGGTCAGCAAGTTCAAGCGCGAAGACGCCGGGTTGCGTTTCACTATTACCTGTCTGGTGGCGTTTGCGGTGTTTCAGGCCGGGTTGCTGATCTGGATTGCAACGCACCGCTGAGCCAATGATCGTTCCCACCGAGGTGGGAACGATCGGTTCAGGTCAGACGCGGGAAGCGAACAGTGCCTGATGATCGCGGCACTGTTCGGCGGTCAGCATGAACACGCCATGCCCGCCGCGCTGAAATTCCAGCCAGGCGAAATCGACTTCCGGGTACAGCGCTTCGACGTGTACCTGGCTGTTGCCCACCTCGACGATCAGCAAACCCTTCTCGGTGAGATGATCCGCCGCTTCGGCGAGCATCCGGCGCACCAGATTCAAACCATCATCGCCGCAGGCCAGGCCCAGCTCCGGCTCGTGCTGGTATTCGTCCGGCATGTCGGCGAAATCTTCCGCATCGACGTAGGGCGGGTTAGACACGATCAGGTCGAAACGTTGACCCGGCAGACCATCGAAACCATCGCCCTGCACGGTGAACACCCGCTCATCGACGCCATGGCGCTCGATGTTCTGGTTCGCCACCTCCAGCGCTTCGAACGACAGGTCCGCCAGTACCACTTCGGCGTTCTGGAACTCGTAAGCGCAGGCGATGCCGATGCAGCCGGAGCCGGTGCACAGGTCGAGAATTCGCGCCGGCTCGTCGCCGATCCATGGGGCAAAACGGTTTTCGATCAGCTCGCCAATCGGTGAACGCGGGATCAGCACGCGCTCGTCGACAATGAACGACATGCCGCAGAACCAGGCCTCGCCCAGCAGGTAGGCGGTCGGAATGCGCTCTTCGATGCGACGCTTGAGCAGGCGTTGCAGGTTGACCAGTTCATCGTCTTCCAGTGCGCAGTCCAGATAGCTGTCAGCGATTTCCCAAGGCAGATGCAAGGCACCGAGCACAAGTTGCCGGGCTTCGTCCCAGGCATTGTCGGTGCCATGGCCGAAAAACAGATCCTCCCCATGGAAGCGGCTGACGGCCCAACGGATGTGGTCGCGCAGGGTACGAAGTCGGGAAGTGATCACGGGGCAGAACTCCAGAAAAAACGACTGGCGATTCTACCAGCCAAAACGCGCCACGACGACGCAGGAAAAACTCCGGGGCGACGGTAGGACTCTTCCGATTTTCCCCTCGGCTATTGAACAGATCGTGTAACTTGACAAGGCTGCAGGCCAGCAACGACGGCGCCTACGACAGTAGCGATTCACAGAACCGCTCAGCCAGAGGACAATGTCGCAAAAGCCCCACCCCAAGGAGCCCCAGAATGTCCGTTCCAAAAACGATGTTTCAACTCAGCGGTCGCGGTTACGCAGCGGCCACGTTGAGCCATGCCACCGTGGTCATCATCGATGCCCAGAAAGAGTATCTCAGCGGCCCGCTGGCCCTGAGCGGCATGGACGCGGCTGTCGCGAACATCAAACAACTGGTTGCCGCCGCCCGCGCAGCCGGCCGGCCGATCGTGCATGTGCGCCACCTCGGCACCGTCGGCGGTCTGTTCGACCCGCAAGGCGAACGCGGCGAATTCATCCCCGGTCTGGAACCCCAGGGCGATGAAACCATCATCGGCAAACTGCTGCCGAGCGCTTTCCACGGCACCGAACTCTACGATCGTCTGCAAACCATCGGCTCGCTGGATCTGATCGTCTGCGGTTTCATGAGCCACTCCAGCGTCAGCACCACTGTGCGCGCGGCGAAAAACCTGGGCTTCCGCTGCACGCTGGTCGAAGACGCCTGCGCCACCCGTGACCTGCCGTTCAAGGGCCGTGTGCTCAGTGCCGCACAGGTTCAGGAGGCGGAAATGGCGATCATGGCCGACAACTTCGCCACCCTCGCGCTGACCAATGACCTGATCTGATCGACCGCCAATGAGCGGCTCTGCCCGCCGCTCATCCGCAAAAGCCTCGCATTTGCTTCAATTACCCTAGCCTCAGGAACAACCCGGTCAACTCCCGGTCGAAGGGCCGATACCCATTGAGGAAGGTCGGAATGAAGTTATCCGATGGATTTGACGCACGCCGCTTGCGGCCCAAAGGCCAAAGCAACTGGCGTTTTCGATTCGGCGCAGCGATCGCCGCCATTCTGGCGACGTTCGGCGTGCTGTTGGCGATGGCCGGGGTTGCCAGCCTGATCGGCCACCCGCCGGCACTCGGCGACTTGAATGCGACGCCGATGGGTTCGGCGATCATACTGGCCGTCGGCCTGTTGTTCCTGTATTTCGGCGTGGCCCTGTGGCGCCGTTGCCGGCGTCGCGCCCGGCAATCCCGGGAATTGAACATGTCCCCGCACCTGATGAAAAAACACGATTGAATCGACGGCCTGGCTTTTTGCCGGGCCGTTTTGTGTCTGTTTGGGTAAACTGGCCGCCCTTCGCGGAGGCTGATTATGCAAGACGACGATTTTTCCCTGTTCAAAAGTGCGATCCAAGGCGTCAAGCCGATCAAGCACGACCGCGCCGACACCGGCAAACCCAAGGCTGACCGCGACCGGATCGCCAAGCTGCGCCAGTCCGCCACCGTGCGCACCGAAACCACTACCGTTGATGGTCTGTCCGATCAGTTCGTGATCGACGTCGGTCCCGAAGACGAACTGATGTGGGCCCGCGACGGCGTGCAGGAAAGTCAGATGCGCAAGCTCAAGGTCGGGCAGATCCCGTTCGAAGGCAGCCTCGACCTGCACGGCATGAGCGTCGAAAAGGCCCGGGAAACCCTCTGGGCGTTTCTTGCCGAAGCGACCAGATTCGAAATCCGCTGCGTGCGCGTCACCCACGGCAAGGCTGTGCGACTCGACGGCAAGCGGCCAATGATCAAGAGCCACGTCAACACCTGGCTGCGCCAGCATGCGCAAGTGCTCGGTTTCTGCTCGTGCCAGGCGAAACACGGCGGTGCCGGCGCTGTTTACGTGATGCTCAAACGCACCATGATGGAAGGTCGTGACGAATAATCCCGTCACACCGAACTTGCAGGGGCGTGTCCGCCACCGTACCCTTGCCCTTTGCGAAAATCCCCACAGGTAGTTTCATGTCCCTGGAACAGAATTACACCGCGATTCTCGGCCAACTGGGCGAGGACGTCTCCCGCGAGGGCCTGCTCGACACGCCAAAGCGTGCCGCCAAAGCCATGCAGTACCTCTGCCGCGGTTATGAACAGACGCTCGAAGAGGTCACCAACGGTGCCCTGTTCAGCTCCGACAACAGCGAAATGGTGCTGGTCAAGGACATCGAGCTCTACTCGTTGTGCGAACACCACCTGCTGCCGTTCATCGGCAAGGCCCACGTCGCGTATATCCCGAGCGGCAAGGTGCTGGGCCTGTCGAAGGTCGCGCGGATCGTCGACATGTACGCCCGCCGCCTGCAGATCCAGGAAAACCTCAGCCGCCAGATCGCCGATGCGGTCCAGCAGGTCACCGGCGCGCTGGGCGTGGCCGTGGTGATCGAGGCCAAGCACATGTGCATGATGATGCGCGGTGTGGAGAAACAGAATTCGTCGATGATCACCTCGGTGATGCTCGGTGAGTTCCGCGAAAACGCGGCGACCCGCAGCGAGTTTCTCAGTCTGATCAAGTAATTTGCGACACAAAAAAACCGGCGTTGATCGCCGGTTTTTTTTCGTCCGTGAAAAATCGGGTAAGCTGCGCGCCTTCTTCAATGTCCCTGTGAGGCTTGTAACGTGTTCGTCAAAGCGCTTCGTGTCGGCCTCGGCCAACTGATCATCTTCGTTGACTTCCTGACCCGCCCGGGCAAGAAACAGCGCCCCGCCGCTGCCCAGGCCCAGGTCGACGCTGCCGCAAAAGACCTGACCCTGTATCAGTTCCACGCCTGCCCGTTCTGCGTGAAGACCCGCCGCAGCCTGCGCCGCCTGAATGTGCCGGTGGCGCTGAAGGATGCGAAAAACAACGAGCAGGATCGCCAGACCCTGCTGGAACAGGGCGGCAAGATCAAGGTGCCGTGCCTGCGCATCGAAGAGAACGGCCAGACCACCTGGATGTATGAGTCCAACACCATCATCGAATACCTGAACAAGCGGTTCGCCGCAGTCTGAACCCAAAAAAACCGGCCTGATGGCCGGTTTTTTCATGCCGCCTGCGCGGCCTGGGCCTGGCGCACCACCGCCGCCAGACGCTTGAGCCCTTCGTCCAGTCGTGCCGGATCGATGTGACTGAAGTTCAGGCGCAGATGACCGGGATTGCGATCCGGCTCGGGGAAGAACGGTTCGCCCGGCATGAACGCCACATCGTTGGCCAGTGCGGTGTTCAGCAGCGTGCGGGTGTCCAGCGGCTGTTTCAGGGTCAGCCAGAAAAACAGCCCGCCCTGCGGCGTGTTCCAGTCCGCCAGATCGGCGAAATGGATTTCCAGCGCCGCTTGAAAGGCATCTCTGCGCTGACGGTAAAAGCCGCGCAGTTCGCTCAAGTGTTGCTGATATTTCTCGCTGCCGATCCACTGCAATGCCTGCCACTGACCAATGCGGTTGGTGTGCAGATCCGCCGACTGCTTGAGTTTGAGCAGATGCGGAAACAGATCCGGGCTGGCGATCAGGTAGCCGACGCGCAGACCCGGCAGCAGGGTTTTCGATACGGTGCCGGTGTAGATCCAGCTGGATTTCTTCAGACGTCCGGCAATCGGTTGGGCGCTGCCGCCGTCGAAGGTCAGTTCGCGGTAAGGCTCGTCTTCGATCAGGGTCACGCCGAACTCGTCGAGCAATGCCGCAACAGCTTCGCGCCTGGCTTCGCTGTAGCGCACGGCGGACGGGTTCTGGAAGGTCGGGATCAGGTAGATGAACGCTGGGCGGTGCTGCTCCAGACGCTGACGCAATTGCGCAAGGTTCGGACCGTCAGCCTCCAGCGGCACGGTCAGGCAATCGGCGCCGAACAGCTGGAAGATCTGCAGGGCCGCCAGATAGGTTGGCGCTTCGAGCAAGATTTCTGTGCCCTTGTCGATGTACAACTTGGCCGCCAGATCGAGAGTTTGCTGGGAACCACTGACCACCAGCACCTGACTCGCCTCACATGGCAAACCCAGCGCCCTCGCCTCTGCCGCCAGGGCTTCGCGCAACGCAGGTTCTCCTTCGCTCATGCCGTATTGGCCCAGAGACAGCGGCATGTCGGTCCAGTCGACCTTCGGCAACATCGCTTCAGCCGGCAAACCGCCGGCGAAGGACATCATTTCCGGGCGCTGGGCCGCTGCAAGGATTTCACGGATCAGAGAACTTTTGAGACGCGAGACACGTTCGGAAAAAGCCATGGAAGTCACCGCTAGCAAGGCATGAGAAAAATGAGTCAAACTTGTTGACTGAAATTACGACAATCTCACTGGAAGCGTCAACATGCTTGACCTTAAAAACTGCAGCAGCCAACAGCAAGCCATGGAAGCGTTCTTCTTCGGCTATCAGGCGTTCACTGCCAAGGCCGACGAAATGCTCGAGCGTCGTGGCCTGTCCCGAGTGCATCAGCGCATCGTGTTTTTTATCGCCCGCTATCCCAATCTGAGCGTCAAGGAGCTGCTCGCGCTGCTCGGCGTGAGCAAACAGGCGCTGAACATGCCGTTGCGGCAATTGCAGGAAATGTACCTGGTGGACAGCGTGGCGTCCGAGACTGACAAGCGTAAGCGTCTGCTGGAACTGACTATCGAAGGTGCGAAGTTTGAACAGGCGCTGCGTCGGGAGCAGGTGAAATTACTTGAGCGGGTGTTTGCCGAGGCCGGCGAAACCGCGGTGAATGGCTGGCTGGCGGTGAATATGGCGCTGGGAAAAAACCAGACAACTCTCGACTGAATGCCCTGCCCTCTTCGCTGGCAAGCCAGCGAAGAGGGCCCCTGCAAGCGATATATCCCTATCGGCAAAACTTTCGTCAACAAAACCAAAAACATTATTTGCTTTATTTGTATACAAAAGCATAATCCACTGCGTGCGAGTTCCTGACTGCATGGTCAACAAATTCGCGTATGCCTCAAAGGGCCGCTGCCACCCCCTCATAGGGTCCGGCTCTGGAAATAACAATAAAACTCTTGAGGAGTACTCGCTGTGGAAAGCCGCAAATCCGAAGCATCGACGCTGGAACTCTCGCCGCCGTTACGCAATGGCCTGCTTGAGCGCCTCTTTAAACTCAGCTTGCATGGCACCACGGTGAAGACCGAGCTGATCGCCGGTCTGACAACCTTCATCACCATGGCCTACATCATTTTCGTCAACCCGAACATCATGGCCGATGCCGGGATCGATCACGGTGCAGCCTTCGTCGCCACCTGTATCGCCGCCGCGCTGGGCTGCCTGCTGATGGGTCTCTACGCCAACTGGCCGGTAGGCCTGGCGCCGGGCATGGGCCTCAACGCGTTCTTCACCTACACCGTGGTCGGCACCATGGGCTACAACTGGGAAACCGCCCTCGGTGCGGTGTTCGTTTCGGGCGTGCTGTTCATGATCCTGACCTTTTCGCGGATCCGCGAATGGCTGCTTAACAGCATCCCGGTCAGCCTGCGCTTTGCGATGGGTGCCGGTGTTGGCCTGTTCCTCGGGCTGATCGGCCTGAAAACTGCCGGCATCGTCGTCGATAGCCCGGCCACCCTGATCAAACTCGGCTCGCTGCGTGAACCCGGCCCGCTGCTCGCCGCCATCTGCTTCCTGATGATCGCGATCCTCAGCTACCACAGGGTATTCGGCGCAATCCTCATCAGCATTATTACCGTGACCCTGGCCGGCTGGGGCCTGGGCATCGTGCACTACTCAGGCATCATGTCGACTCCGCCAAGCCTGGCGCCGACCTTCATGGCCATGAACGTTGCCGGCGTGTTCAACGTCAGCATGATCAGCGTGGTGCTCGCCTTCCTCTTTGTGCACATGTTCGACACCGCCGGCACCCTGATGGGCGTCGCCCAGCGTGCCAATCTGGTGGGGGCTGACGGCCGCATCGAAAACCTCTCTCGCGCCATGAAAGCAGACTCCGCTTCCAGCGTATTTGGTGCGGTCGTCGGTGTACCGCCGGTCACCAGCTACGTGGAAAGTGCCGCGGGTGTAGCCGCTGGTGGTAGGACTGGTCTTACCGCAGTGACCGTCGGTGTGCTATTTATAGCCGCGATGTTCTTTGCACCGCTGGCAGGCATGATTCCCGCCTATGCCACCGCTGGCGCGCTGATCTATGTAGCGATGCTGATGATGGGCGGCATGGCGCACATCGAATGGGACGAAGCGACCGACAGCATTCCGGCCATCGTTACCGCGATCATGATGCCACTGACCTTTTCGGTCGCCGACGGCATCGCGCTGGGCTTCATTACCTATGTCGCGCTGAAGGCCGGCACCGGTAAATACAAAGAGATTTCCGTCAGTCTGTGGGTGCTCTGCGCGATCTTCATCGCCAAGTTCATCTTCCTGTAAGCGACACGCGGTTCACGCTTCAAAACAGCCTCACCCTGCCGGGTGGGGCTTTTGTACATTCTTGATAACGATAAAAGGGAGAACGTGATGAGTCTGGAAACCTGGCTGCTGTTCAGCGGCGCTGCGCTGGTGGTGATCCTGATTCCGGGGCCACTGTCGTTGCTGATGATCAGCAACAGTCTGAATTACGGTCTGCGCCGCTCATACCCGGCCTTCCTGGGTGGCGTAAGCGCGTCGATCTGCCTGCTCAGCGCTTCGGCCCTGGGACTGGGCGCCCTGTTGCTGGCATCGGAAAAACTCTTCAGCGCGCTGAAAATCGTCGGTGCGCTGTATCTGTTCTACCTCGCCTGGCAGAGCTGGCAGCAATCGCGTCAACCATCAGTCGGGGCCCAGGTTCCACACTCAGCGCCGGCTCCGCGCTTTCGCGCACTGTTCGGACGAGCCTTTGTACTGGGCGCCAGCAATCCAAAAGATATCCTGTTCTTCGCCGCGTTTCTGCCGCAGTTCCTCAGCACCGAACAGCCGTTTGTGCCACAACTGCTGGTGATGATTGTGACCTGGACGCTGCTCGACCTGCTCTGCAAGCTGACCTACGGCCTCGGCGCCCACGGTGCGGCACGCTACCTGCGCAGCGGCAAGGGCCAGAGCTGGTTCAACCGTATCAGTGCCGGATTGTTTGGTGGCGCAGGTGCGGCCTCATTGCTGAGCAGTCACTAAGTTCGTCGAAAACGGGTGATGCCCGGCAACATTTCACCTCACGAACAGATATATGTACCGCACTTCGCAGCGTTGATTCACCGAACATCCGGCCTCTTCTGGCCAGACCAACGTGAATCGACCTTGCGAGTGAAATACCCATGAGCCCCAAACGCCCGATAAAACCCGGTGCATCAACCACCTCCCCCGAAACGCCCTTCAACCTTCCCGACGTCGGGCCTCCGGCACTCCACAGGCTGCCGCTGAACATCGCTCCCCATGGCGAAGAGCGAGTACCTGTCGATCCCCCCGGGACGGCTGTTCAATCATCTTCCTCCCGACCTGTACCTTTGGAGATCGTCGACCTTCCGGCCGAGACCCACATCACCCCTGTCGTGGTCCATGCGCCGATCGAACACTATTTTCTCCCCCCCAATCAGCTATCCAGGCTTCCGGCGCCGAATGCGCTTTCCGGCATTCGGGAACTCGGGACGCAAAGGCATTTCGTGGATCTTCAGGAAGGGGGAACCGTGTTGCTGGGCATTGATGCGGAGAATCATTTCCGGGCCAGATTGAACAGCGACTACAGACCTTCCGGTCCACGAGTCGAACGGGTGGAAGGCACCCTCACCTGGCGCGTGAAACCCATCGACGAGGGCGCCGGCGGCAGCGATTCCAGATTAACGCTCAAGCGGCTGCGAAGCACGGATGATGATCCGCAAGAGGTTGTCGCGACCAAACGTTCTTCCACCTCGACGGGTAATGAATGGTCCGACCCCTGGAAAAAATGGGATGCGCCACCCCGGGAGACATCCATCGGCGGCATTGAAGTCGATGGCATCCGGTTTCTGCTTGTGCCGCACGGTAGCGACCCGGATCACCCGATCGTTTACATCAAGAATCCGGAACACTGGATGTATGACTTCGACTACATGGAACGCATCCTCGGCACCGACCTGATGCAGCAACCCAGAGGTGCGATCCGTGTTCCGCCCGCCAATCAGTGGGAGGTCGATCCGAACCTGCCCTTTCAACACCCGCTGACGCAGTACATCGCCACTTATTTTCCGCTGTTGTCGCATACCTCGGTGAACAAGGTGGCCAGACATCAATTCGGCCTGGCCAACGATGGGGATATGGCAACCGGCGTGGGTTTGACTCGCCTCAGGCAAACGTTCAACGATTGGAAACGCGGTAACAGCACGCCCCATCCGTCACTGGCCGATCCATTACTGATGCTGCCGACGCTGGCAACATCCAGCGCTATGCCAGGGCTCGGCCGCACCCTGGAATTGCCAACCCTGACCCCGGAAGGCCCTCTGCAGCGGCTTGACTTCGCCCTGACAAGGCAAGAGTGGGATTATTTCAAAGCGACGCAGTCAGGCGTTGACCTCAAGCGGCTCATGGCCAATATCCTGAATCGCCAGGGCTATGATGTTTTCACGCCAACGCCTTCAACTTCCTTTCCAGCCTTGGTATTTCGCCGGGAGAATCATCCCTTTGTCTTTTTCATCAGCCTGCATCGCGTCAGGGGCAAGAAAATTCATCAACCTCTGAATTCCGCTCCTGATGCCAGCGAAGCCCGGTTGAACACCCAGGTCGGATACCCGGCTTTGCAGGAAATGCTCCAGGCGCACGCTGAAAACAGACTGGTGTGGCTCAAGGGTGGCTCTCAGATTCATGCTTCGCAACCGGACAGCATTTTCATCGTCAGGGATGATGAGTCGAGGCTCGGAACGCTTGCCGACCTGTAATCCGGGATGCTTTTGGCAAGACGAAAAAAAGCCCGCAGTGTGAGCGGGCGAAAGACCAAAGAAGCTATATGCGCAGTCGCTTCCCGGCAGGGGCAGCAGCTTGGGGGTCAGCTGCCCCGGTAGGTGGAATAGCTGTAAGGCGAGATCAGCAACGGTACGTGGTAGTGATCCTGTTCGGCAGAGATGCCGAACCGCAGCACCACCACGTCCAGGAATGCCGGCTCCGGCAACTGGACGCCACGGGCGCGGTAGTAATCGCCGGCGTGGAACTGAACCTGATAGACACCGGTACGGTAGTCATCGCCTTGCAGCAGCGGCGCGTCGACCCGGCCATCGCTGTTGGTAAGCGCACTGGCAACCAATTCCAGGTGCGAACCTTCAACGCGGTACAGCTCGATCTTGATCGAGCTGCCCGGGCAACCGTGTGCAGCGTCCAAAACGTGTGTTGTCAAACGTCCCATTGATTCTGCGCGCCTGCCTGCGTGGAGCAGTCAGACTTCGCGCCTCCCGAAGTCAGTTGAAAAGGAGACCGCACCGTTTCGGAGCACGAAAAGCTGCGGCGAGCGATTGATTAAGACACTTTTCAAAAAAATTGTACACAATAAAAACGACATTTTTCCTTCCACCGCCGCCATCCTTGAATTTCCCGGTAGTTTGCCCTTCAACCTTGCATTCATTGAACCCTCCATCCACTAGCTGACTGGTCAGGCAGGTTTCTTGCAGGTTCACGCCATTAACAGCAAAAGATGACGGCCGGTGAAAAATGCGAAAATTCAGGCTTACAAATTGAGAATAAAGTTGTATACAATCAGCCCATCGCTGTGACGCCAGCCTGCCATCCAAACTTCAGGGCGCCACACAATCTGTCAACGAATAAGAAGGAAGACTGCAGTGAGCGCTGACTACCCACGCGACCTGATCGGTTACGGCAGTAACCCTCCTCACCCACACTGGCCGGGCAATGCCCGGATCGCCCTGTCGTTCGTACTCAATTACGAAGAAGGCGGCGAGCGCAACATCCTGCACGGCGACAAAGAATCGGAAGCCTTCCTCTCGGAAATGGTCGCCGCCCAGCCTCTGCAAGGCGCGCGCAACATGAGCATGGAATCGCTTTACGAGTATGGCAGCCGTGCCGGCGTCTGGCGGATTCTGAAACTGTTCAAGGAATTCGACATTCCGCTGACCATCTTCACCGTGGCCATGGCCGCCCAGCGCCACCCGGACGTGATCCGCGCGATGGTCGAGGCCGGTCACGAGATCTGCAGCCACGGCTACCGCTGGATCGACTACCAGTACATGGACGAAGCGCAGGAACGCGAGCACATGCTCGAAGCGATCCGCATCCTCACCGAACTCACCGGCGAGCGCCCGCTGGGCTGGTACACCGGTCGCACCGGCCCGAACACCCGTCGTCTGGTGATGGAAGAAGGCGGTTTCCTCTACGACTGCGACACCTACGACGACGACCTGCCCTACTGGGAACCGAACAACCCGACCGGCAAGCCGCACCTGGTGATTCCTTACACCCTGGACACCAACGACATGCGCTTCACCCAGGTCCAGGGTTTCAACAAGGGCGACGACTTCTTCGAATACCTCAAAGATGCCTTCGACGTGCTCTACGCCGAAGGCGCCGAAGCACCGAAGATGCTGTCGATCGGCCTGCACTGCCGCCTGATCGGCCGTCCGGCGCGCCTGGCGTCGCTCAAGCGCTTTATCGAATACGCTAAAAGTCATGAGCGGGTGTGGTTCAGCCGCCGCGTCGACATCGCGCGTCACTGGCACGAAACCCACCCGTACCAAGGGGCTGCCAAATGAGCACCTTTCAAACCCTGAAACCGTCGACCCTGAGCCGCGACGCCTTCGTCAAAGCTTTCGCCGACATCTACGAACACTCGCCATGGGTGGCCGAGAAGGCCTTCGACCTGGGCCAGGACGCCTCGATCGATCAGATCGAAACCCTGCACCAGCGCATGAGCGACATCCTGTTGAGCGCCGATCACGCCAGTCAGCTGGCACTGATCAACGCTCACCCGGACCTGGCCGGCAAAGCTGCCGTCCAGGGCGAGTTGACCGAAGCCAGCACCCATGAACAGGCTGGCGCCGGTATTCACCAATGCACGGCCGAAGAGTTCCAGCGCTTCACCGAGCTGAACGACGCCTACAAGGCCAAGTTCAAGTTTCCCTTCATCATGGCGGTAAAAGGCAGCAACCGGCATCAGATCCTCGCGGCGTTCGAAACGCGCATTCACAACCCGGTCGACACCGAGTTCAAATGTGCGCTGGCGGAGATCAACAAGATCGCCCTGTTCCGATTACTGACTCTCTAGCGAGCCTGGCCCGAGAAACCTCTAGAACGCTTGTGTTTCCCAGGGCCCTGCAAGCATCCCAAGCCACTTATTTAAAGGCAGACAAGAAGAATGAAAGCTTACGCCGTACCTTTCGAGAAGTTCGTCAACCTGGCCGATGCCCGTCTGGGCACCAAAATCATCTCGGTCACCGATGACTGGTTCGCAGACGCCAATCGTCTGTTTCAGCCGACCCCGGCCGTGTGGAAGGAGGGCGTGTTCGATGACAACGGCAAGTGGATGGACGGCTGGGAATCGCGCCGCAAGCGCTTCGAAGGCTACGACAGCGCGGTGATTCGCCTGGGCGTACCGGGTTCGATCAAAGGCGTGGACATCGACACTTCATTCTTCACCGGCAACTTCCCGCCATCGGCCTCGCTGGAAGCCTGCTTCCTGGCGTCGGGCGAGCCGGACGAAAACACCCAGTGGACTGAAGTGCTGTCGGCCGTCGAGCTGCAAGGCAACAGCCACCACTACCACGAAATCAACAACGACAAGGCGTTCAGCCACCTGCGCTTCAACATCTACCCGGATGGCGGAGTTGCCCGTCTGCGCGTGTACGGCATTCCGTTCCGCGACTGGTCGGCAGTTGGCGACAACGAGCAAGTCGACCTGGCTGCAGCCCTCAACGGTGGCCGCGCCCTCGCCTGCTCCGACGAACACTTCGGCCGCATGAGCAACATCCTCAACCCGGGCCGTGGCATCAACATGGGCGACGGCTGGGAAACCGCACGTCGTCGCACGCCAGGCAATGACTGGGTGATCGTCGCACTGGGCCACCCGGGCGAGATCGAAAAAATCATCGTCGACACCCTGCACTTCAAGGGCAACTACCCGGACACCTGCTCGATCCAGGGCGCGTTCGTCAAGGGCGGCACCGACAGCCAGATCGAAACCCAGTCGCTGTTCTGGCGCGAACTGCTGCCGAGCCAGAAGCTGGAAATGCACGCCGAACACACCTTCGTCGAGCAGATCAAGGCGCTGGGCCCGATCACCCACATCCGTCTGAACGTGTTCCCGGATGGTGGTGTGAGCCGCCTGCGCGTTTTGGGCAAGGTCGCTAAATAAGCGGTGCGCCCTTCGCGAGCAAGCCCGCTCCCACAGGGGAATGCGGTCGAATGTGGGAGCGGGCTTGCTCGCGAAGGCGTCAGAACCAACAACACAGAACTCAACGAAAAGAAGAACAGCATGCGCACACTGACGATTGAACCGCTGACCAAAGAAGCCTTCGCCCCATTCGGTGACGTGATCGAAACCGACGGCAGCGATCACTTCATGATCAACAACGGTTCGACCATGCGCTTCCACAAACTGGCGACGGTCGAAACCGCGACGCCTGAGGACAACGCGATCATCAGCATCTTCCGCGCCGACGCGCAGGACATGCCGCTGACCGTCAGCATGCTGGAACGCCATCCGCTGGGCAGCCAGGCTTTCATTCCGCTGCTCGGCAACCCCTTTCTGATCGTGGTCGCGCCACTTGGCGATGTACCTGTATCAGGCTTGGTCCGCGCCTTCGTCACCAACGGCAGGCAGGGCATCAATTACCATCGCGGCGTCTGGCACCACCCGGTGCTGACGATCGAAAAGCGGGATGACTTCCTGGTGGTTGATCGCAGTGGCACAGGCAACAACTGCGATGAGCATTTTTTCAAAGAGGATGAGCGTTTGATCCTCGCCCCCCACCAATAAGAGAAGGTCTGATCACTCGACAACAAGAGTGACAGGCGAGAGGTAAAGACTGTGGAAGCACATCTGTTGGAATGGCTGAACCTGAGCGTGCGCTGGGTTCACATGATCACTGGCGTGGCCTGGATCGGCGCGTCGTTCTACTTCGTCTGGCTGGAGAACAACCTCAACCGCGTCAACCCGAAAACCGGTCTTGCCGGTGATCTGTGGGCGATCCACGGCGGCGGTATCTATCACCTGGAAAAATACAAACTGGCCCCTCCGTCGATGCCGGAGAACCTGCACTGGTTCAAATGGGAAGCCTATTTCACCTGGATGTCGGGGATCGCGCTCCTTTGCGTAGTGTTCTACTCCAACCCCGTGCTCTACCTCGTGGCACCCGGCAGCGGCCTGACCGGCCCTGAAGGCGTGGCCATCGGTATCGGCTCGCTGATCGCCGGCTGGTTCATCTACGACTTCCTCTGCGATTCGCCACTCGGCAAGAAACCCGCCCTGCTCGGCTTCATCCTGTTCGTACTGATCATCGGCGCGGCGTATGGCTTCAGCAAGGTGTTCAGCGGTCGTGGTGCGTACCTGCACGTCGGCGCGATCATCGGCACCATCATGGTCGGCAACGTGTTCCGCATCATCATGCCGGCCCAGCGCGCACTGGTGGCCGCGATCGCCGAGAACCGCACGCCGGATCCGGCGCTACCGGCCAAAGGCCTGCTGCGTTCGCGTCACAACAACTACTTCACCCTGCCGGTGCTGTTCATCATGATCAGCAACCACTTCCCGAGCACTTACGGCAGCCAGTACAACTGGCTGATCCTGGCCGGGATCGCCGTGTTGGCGGTGTTGGTGCGTCACTACTTCAACACCCGTCACGACAGCCACAAGTTTGCCTGGACCCTGCCGGTAGCAGCGGTGGGCATGATCAGTCTGGCGTACGTCACGGGCCCGGCGCCGATGTCGACCGCTCCGGACGTGGCCAAGGCGCCTGCGAAAATCGAGTACCAGCCGTTGCCGGAAACGGCGCTGGGTGGTGGCGCGAAACCGGCTGAAGCTGCACAACCGGCAGCCTCTGCCGCCCCTGCTGCCGCTCCGGCTCAGGCGTCCAACACCGGTCCTGCGTTCGACAAGGTGCACAACGTGATCCAGGAACGCTGCGCGGTCTGCCATTCGGCCAAACCGACCAGCCCGCTGTTCAGCGCGGCACCGGCCGGTGTGATGTTCGACACCCCCGAGCAGATCCGCCAGAACGCGGCGCGGATCCAGGCGCAAGCCATCACCACGCAGATCATGCCACTGGGCAACATCACGCAGATGACCCAGCAGGAACGTGACCTGATCGGTGCCTGGATCGCCCAGGGAGCCCAGACCAACTAAGCAATAAAAGCATCGCGGGCAAGCCCGCTCCCACAGGGATTCACACAATCCCGTGGGAGCTGGCTTGCCTGCGATTAGCCGCAACGCGGTTTACCTGATGCAAAAGGACAGCTGTGAGCAACCCGGCAGCTGTTCAATCACAAGAATAAAAAAGATCCGAGGTGTTGCATGTCCGAGCTGTCCAAAGCGCGCATCCCCGACGCACCCGCCATTCAGCGTTTGCCCCTTTTGCAACTGATCCTGGTCGGTTTGCAACATGTACTGCTGATGTACGGCGGCGCCATCGCGGTACCGCTGATCATTGGACAGGCCGCTGGCCTGAGTCGTGAAGAAATCGCCTTCCTGATCAACGCCGACCTGCTGGTCGCCGGCATCGCCACCATTGTGCAGTCCCTGGGGATCGGCCCGATGGGCATACGCATGCCGGTGATGATGGGCGCCAGTTTCGCCGCCGTCGGCAGCATGGTCGCCATGGCCGGCATGCCCGGCATCGGTCTGCAGGGAATCTTCGGCGCCACCATCGCCGCCGGGTTCTTCGGCATGATCATCGCGCCGTTCATGTCCAAAGTTGTGCGCTTCTTCCCGCCCCTGGTGACCGGCACGGTCATCACCTCGATCGGTTTGTCACTGTTCCCCGTGGCCGTGAACTGGGCCGGTGGCGGCGCTGGCGCCGCTCAATTCGGTTCACCGATTTACCTGGCCATCGCCGCACTGGTGCTGGCCACCATTCTGTTGATCCACCGCTTCATGCGCGGTTTCTGGGTCAATATTTCCGTGCTGATCGGCATGTGCCTGGGTTACGTGCTCTGCGGCGCCATCGGCATGGTCGACCTGAGCGGCATGGCCAGTGCGCCATGGGTTCAGTTCGTCACCCCGCTGCATTTCGGCATGCCGAAGTTCGAACTGGCACCGATCCTGTCGATGTGCCTGGTGGTGGTGATCATCTTTGTCGAGTCCACCGGGATGTTCCTCGCACTGGGCAAGATCACCGGCCAGGAAGTCTGTCCGCGCATGCTGCGCCGGGGCTTGCTGTGTGATGCCGGCGCGTCGTTCTTCGCCGGATTCTTCAACACCTTCACCCACTCCTCCTTCGCGCAGAACATTGGCCTGGTGCAGATGACCGGTGTGCGCTGCCGTTCGGTGACCATCGTCGCCGGCGGTTTGCTGATCGTCCTGAGCCTGCTGCCGAAAGCGGCGTTCCTGGTGGCGTCGATTCCACCGGCAGTACTCGGCGGTGCGGCGATTGCGATGTTCGGCATGGTCGCGGCTACCGGCATCAAGATCCTGCAGGAAGCCGACATTGGTGACCGTCGCAATCAATTGCTGGTAGCCGTGAGCATCGGCATGGGCCTGATCCCGGTAGTGCGTCCGGAGTTCTTCGCCCACCTGCCGTTGTGGATGAGTCCGATCACCCACAGCGGGATCGCCATGGCCACCCTCAGCGCGCTGACGCTGAACCTGTTGTTCAACATTCTCGGCGGCGCCGAACGCGCCGCGATCAACGACTGCCACGCACACCAACATTAACAGCGACACAAAAATCCCCTTGTGGGAGCGGGCTTGCTCGCGAAAGGGTCATGTCAGTCACCATCACTGTTGAATGAGCCTCCGCTTTCGCGAGCAAGCCCGCTCCCACAGGGTAAGCAACGCCCTGCCTCAAACAATAAAAACAAGAGGGAGCAACAGATGATCCGGACTCAAACCAACGTGTTGTTGAGCGGCGGCCTGCTGGCCGCCTCGCAAGCCATGGCCGGCGATTTATTGCTGTGGCAGACGAACAGCCTGAGCTACCTCTACGGCAAGAACTTCGCGATCAACCCGTCGATCCAGCAGACGGTGACGTTCGAGCACGCCGACAAGTGGAAGTACGGCGACAACTTCCTGTTCGTCGACAAGATCTTCTACAACGGCCAGGAAGACCGCAACAAAGGCCCCCACGCCTTCTACGGCGAATTCAGCCCGCGCCTGTCGTTCGGCAAGATCTTCGACAAGAAGCTGGAGTTCGGCCCGATCAAGGACCTGCTGCTGGCGATGACCTACGAATACGGCGAAGGCGAGAGCGAGGCCTATCTGATCGGCCCCGGTTTCGACCTGAAAGTGCCGGGCTTCAACTATTTCACCCTGAATTTCTACCGCCGCCAGACCGAAGGCCCGCGCCCGGGCGATGGTGTCTGGCAGATCACCCCGGGCTGGTCCTACAGCATTCCCGTGGGCAATTCCGATTTGTTGATCGATGGCTACCTCGACTGGGTGGTCGACAACGACAAGAACTCGCGCGGCACCTATCACGCCAACCTGCACATCAACCCACAGATCAAATACGACCTGGGCAAAGCCCTCGGCTGGAGCCAGAAGCAGGTGTACGTCGGCACCGAATACAGCTACTGGAAGAACAAATACGGCGTCGAAAGCACCCACCGTTTAGACACCAACCAAAACACCGCCAGCCTGCTGGTGAAGGTGCACTTCTAAAATGACCCGCAACCGTGCCCCCTACCTGTCGTCGGTGCTCTGTTGCGGGGCACTTGAGACCTGGCCGTTGAGTCAGTATTCTCCGCGGCCTCCTGAATTCGGTCTAAAAAAAAGCCCGGATTTAATTCCTGACCAACGAGCCAACTTATCCCGGCGCAGTCAGTACCGAGGCATCCCGAAAACACGCTCAGTCGACTGTTTTTCAGCAGCCGACGGGCGTTTTTTTGCTTTTCGAAAAGCCTTGGCTCAGCTCTTGCTAACAGCATTAAAGCTGACCGGATGGATGATTTTTGCAACAACGAAAAAAGGCGCCACACCAGAGCGCCGACTCAAAAAAATAAACGTGGAACACCTACTTTGGGAGCAACCGAATGAAACGTATGAGCACCAGCCTGATGCTTGCGGGAACCATGCTGGCGGGGGGCCAGGCCATGGCCGACGGCCTGCTGCAATGGCAGAACAACAGCCTGACCTACCTCTATGGCAAGGATTTCCAGGTCAACCCGCGCATTCAGCAGACCGTCACCTTCGAACACGCCGATGCCTGGAAGTACGGCGACAACTTCCTGTTCGTCGACAAGATCTTCTACAACGGCAAGGATGACGGCGGTGTCGGCTCGAACACTTACTACGGCGAAATCAGCCCGCGTCTGTCGTTCGGCAAGATATTCGACCAGAAACTGGCTTTCGGTCCGGTCACCGACGTGTTGCTGGCCATGACTTACGAGTTCGGTGAGGGTGATACCGAGTCGTACCTGATCGGTCCAGGCTTTGACCTGGCGATCCCGGGCTTCGACTACTTCCAGCTGAACTTCTATCAGCGCCACACCGAAGGCTCCCGCGCCGGAGACAACGTCTGGCAGATCACCCCGGTCTGGTCCTATACGATTCCGGTCGGCGACTCGAACATCCTGATCGACGGGTTCATGGACTGGGTGGTCGACAACGACTCCAACTCCAAAGGCGATTACCACGCCAACCTGCACTTCAACCCACAGGTCAAATACGACCTGGGCAAGGCGCTGAGCATTGGCGAGAAGCAGTTGTATGTGGGTGTTGAGTACGACTACTGGTCGGACAAGTACGGGATCAAGGACAGCCAGTATTTCAAGACCGATCAGAGCACCACGAGCTTCCTGGTGAAGTTCCACTTCTGATCCTGGTGTCAATGGCGTCTGAAAGGACGCCTTCGCGAGCAAGCCCGCTCCCACATTGGTTTTGTGTCGTTCACAAAACCAATGTGGGAGCGGGCTTGCTCGCGAATGGGCGGCACCACAAATCTCAAGCGGGAGCCAACGCCGCGGTTATCCCCAAAAACCGGCACAGCTCATCGCGCTTGGCCAAGGCATCGCGTCGCCCAAGGTCGATCAGTTCGCTGCAATACCCGGCCTCGAACAGCAAGTAACTCAATACCCCTGCCCCACTGGTCTTGGTCGCCCCCGGACCGCGCAAGAACAGCCGCAACGCCGCTGGCAGCTCCTGTCGATGCCGCGCCGCGATTTCATCGATCGGCTGGCTCGGCGAAATCACCAGCACGTCCACCGGCGCTACGCCCAGCGCGCGGGTCGGCGTTCCGTCGGGCATCAGGTGACTGAACTGGTTCAACCGCTGAAGCAGCTCGATATCGCTTTCCAGACTGTCAATGAAGGTGCTGTTGAGCATGTGCCCGCCGATCTGCGCCAGTGTCGGCTGCTTTCCCGTGTAAGTGCGCTCAAGCGGATGTGCCGGATCGAACCCCCGAGGGTTGCCGCTGACGCCCACCACCAGCACCCGGCTCGCACCCAGATGCAGTGCCGGGCTGATCGGCGCCGATTGCCGCACCGCGCCATCGCCGAAATATTCATCGCCAATCTTCACTGGCGCGAACAACAGCGGGATCGCCGAACTGGCCAGCAAGTGTTCCACCGACAACTGCGTCGGCACACCGATGCGCCGGTGACGCAGCCAGGAATCGATGGTCCCGCCGCCCTGATAGAAGGTCACCGCCTGCCCCGACTCGTAGCCGAACGCTGTTACCGCCACCGCGTGCAATTGCTTGCGCGCGATGGACTCGGCGATGCCGGGCATGTGCAGTTTTTCATTGAGCAGATGGCGCAGCGGCGAACTGTTGAGCAGTGCTACCGGCACTTGCCTGCCCATGCCCAACAGGCTGTGGCTGACAAAACGACTGGCCTGGTGGATCACCCCCGGCCAGTCGCTGCGCAACACGCGATGGCTGCGAAAGCCTTGCCAGAACAGCGTCAGACGCTCGATGGCCGCGCGAAAATCGGTCGCACCGCTGGCCAGGCTGACCGCGTTGATCGCCCCGGCCGATGTGCCGACGATCACCGGGAACGGATTGTCCGCGCCCAGCGGCAGCAGTTCGGCAATTGCCGCCAGCACCCCCACCTGATACGCCGCCCGAGCCCCGCCGCCGGAAAGAATCAAACCTGTGACCGGTTCAGCTGGGCTCATCGCAACGCTCCGTGGTGCTTATGGGATGGGGTGAATCAACGACGTTTGGCGTACAGCTTAGGCTCGCCCGGCGGACGGCTCTTGAAACGCCGGTGCGCCCACAGGTATTGCTCGGGGCAATCGCGTAGCACATCTTCCACCCACTGATTGATGCGGATGCAGTCGGCTTCTTCGGTTTCGCCCGGAAACCCTTCCAGCGGCGGATGGATCACCAGACGATAGCCGCTGCCGTCCGCCAGACGCTCCTGGGTGAACGGCACCACCAGGGCCTTGCCCAGCCGGGCGAACTTGCTGGTGGCGGTGACGGTTGCGGCCTGAATGCCGAACAACGGCACGAAGATGCTTTGCTTGGCGCCGTAGTCCTGATCCGGCGCGTACCAGATCGCACGCCCGGAACGCAGCAGCTTGAGCATGCCGCGGACATCGTCGCGCTCCACCGCCAGCGAATCGAGATTGTGCCGCTCGCGGCCCTGACGCTGAACGAAGTCGAACAACGGGTTCTTGTGCTCGCGGTACATACCATCGATGGTGTGCTGCTGGCCGAGCAGCGCCGCGCCGATTTCCAGTGTCGTGAAATGCACTGCCATCAGAATCACGCCCTTGCCTTCGCGCTGGGCCTTTTGCAGGTGCTCGAGGCCTTCGACATGGGCCAGTTTCGCCAGACGCTGACGGGACCACCACCAGCTCATCGCCATTTCAAAGAACGCGATGCCGGTGGAGGCGAAGTTTTCCTTGAGCAGGCGTTTGCGCTCGGCGGCGGATTTTTCCGGGAAACACAGTTCCAGATTGCGCTTGGCGATACGCCGCCGGTCGCTTGCGAAGCGATACATCAGGGCACCGAGAAAACGACCGATGGCCAGCAATGCCGGATAGGGCAACTGCACCGTCAGCCACAACAGCCCCAGGCCGCACCAGAGCGGCCAGAAGCGAGGAGCAAGAAATGCTTTTCGAAAACGCGGGCGATCCATTAAAGCTTCCGTAAATAAGTGGCCGCGCATTCTACATCGTTCAGCCCGGCTTGCGGCTGGCGGGCGTTCTCGTTATAAGTCTCGGCACTTTTAGTGACAAGCCGTTGTATGCCGACATGAGCCAAAACGAATCGCCAGACCAAGATCCCGTGTTCCAGCTGAAGGGCAGCATGCTCGCCATTACCGTGCTGGAATTGGCCCGCAACGACCTCGACAGCCTCGATCGGCAACTGGCCGCCAAAGTCGCCCAGGCACCGAATTTCTTCAGCAACGCGCCGCTGGTTCTGGCGCTGGACAAACTGCCGCCAAGTGAAGGTGCTGTCGACTTGCCGGGACTGATGCGCGTGTGCCGCCAGCACGGCCTGCGCACCCTGGCGATCCGCGCCAGCCGCATCGAAGACATCGCCGCCGCCATCGCCATCGACATCCCGGTACTGCCGCCGTCCGGCGCCCGTGAGCGACCGCTGGAAACCGCTGAGCCTGTTGCTCCGAAGAAGCCGGAAAAGCCGCCGGAGCCGACCGTCAAACCGACCCGCGTCATCACCACGCCAGTACGTGGTGGCCAACAGATCTATGCCCAGGGTGGCGATCTGGTGGTGGTGTCGTCGGTCAGCCCGGGGGCGGAACTTCTCGCCGATGGCAACATCCATGTATACGGCCCGATGCGCGGTCGTGCGCTGGCCGGGGTCAAGGGCGACACCAAGGCGCGGATTTTCTGTCAGCAATTGAGCGCTGAACTGATCTCCATCGCAGGCCATTACAAGGTTTCCGAGGACCTGCGTCGCGATCCGATGTGGGGCTCGGGTGTACAGGTCAGCCTGTCGGGCGACGTGTTGAACATCATTCGGCTTTAACGGATACTGCCGCATTTTCCAAGCATCTCTAAAACGTAGCGAAAACGGCTCAAACGAAGTAGGAAAAAGGCCAAAAGCCAAATTCCAGCCAAGGCTGTCCGACTGCAGTAGTTTTCAAGAGATGTTTTTCAGGGGCTGAACAGTCCTTCTTCCTTAGGGGTGAAACACCTTGGCCAAGATTCTCGTGGTTACATCCGGCAAGGGTGGTGTGGGTAAGACCACCACCAGCGCCGCTATCGGTACCGGCCTCGCTCTGCGCGGCCACAAAACAGTGATCGTCGACTTCGACGTGGGCTTGCGAAACCTTGACCTGATCATGGGTTGCGAGCGCCGCGTGGTGTATGACTTCGTCAACGTGGTCAACGGCGAAGCCAACCTGCAGCAGGCCCTGATCAAAGACAAGCGCCTGGAAAACCTCTATGTGCTGGCCGCCAGCCAGACCCGCGACAAAGACGCGCTGACCGTCGAAGGCGTGGAAAAAGTCCTGATGGAGCTCAAGGAACAATTCGAGTTCGTGGTCTGCGACTCCCCGGCGGGCATCGAGAAAGGCGCCCACCTGGCCATGTACTTCGCTGACGAAGCGATCGTCGTGACCAACCCGGAAGTGTCTTCGGTACGTGACTCGGACCGCATGCTCGGCCTGCTGGCCAGCAAATCCCGTCGCGCCGAACGTGGCGAAGACCCGATCAAGGAACACCTGCTGATCACCCGCTACCACCCGGAGCGCGTTGAAAAGGGCGAAATGCTCGGCGTCGAAGACGTCAAGGAAATCCTCTCGGTGACCCTGCTGGGCGTGATCCCGGAATCCCAGGCGGTGCTCAAGGCTTCCAACCAGGGCGTCCCGGTCATCCTCGACGACCAGAGCGATGCCGGCCAGGCCTACAGCGATACCGTCGACCGCCTGCTGGGCAAAGACAAAGCACACCGGTTCCTCGATGTCGAGAAGAAGGGATTCTTCGAGCGCCTGTTTGGAGGTAGGTAATGAACCTTTTTGACTTCTTTCGTGCCAACAAAAAGCCAAGCACTGCCTCGGTAGCGAAAGAGCGTCTACAGATCATCGTGGCGCATGAGCGCGGCCAGCGCAGCACGCCGGATTACCTGCCAGCCTTGCAGAAGGAACTGGTGGACGTGATCCGCAAGTACGTCAACATCGGCAACGACGACGTACATGTTGCACTGGAAAGCCAGGGCAGTTGCTCGATTCTGGAACTCAACATCACCCTGCCAGATCGCTGAGTCGATCCGGCAGGAACGACGGCGGCTCAGGGCCCTTCCGAAACCGGAAGGGCCCTGAGCCGCCGTTGGCATTTGTTACGAGGCTGTTTTAATGCCGCTGTCCAACATCCGCATCATCCATCAGGACGCCGCCGTGCTGGTGGTCGACAAACCGACCCTGCTGCTCTCGGTGCCCGGTCGCGCCGACGACAACAAGGACTGCCTGATCACCCGCCTGCAGGAAAACGGCTACCCGGAAGCACGCATCGTCCATCGCCTGGACTGGGAAACGTCGGGCATCATCCTGCTGGCCCGCGACGCGGACACCCACCGCGAACTGTCGCGGCAGTTTCACGACCGCGAAACCGAAAAGGCCTACACCGCCCTGGCCTGGGGTCAGCCGGAACTGGACAGCGGCAGCATCGATCTGCCGTTGCGCTACGACCCGCCGACCAAACCGCGCCACGTGGTCGATCACGAACATGGCAAACACGCCCTGACCTTCTGGCGCGTGCTGGAGCGTTGCGGCGACTGGTGCCGCGTCGAACTGACGCCAATCACCGGTCGTTCGCACCAGTTGCGCGTGCACATGCTGTCCATCGGTCATCCACTGCTCGGCGACGGGCTCTACGCTCACCCCCAAGCCCTCGCGGCCTGGCCACGCCTGTGCCTGCACGCCAGCATGCTCAGCTTCACCCACCCACAGTCCGGCGAACGCTTGCGCTTCGAATGCCCGGCTCCGTTTTAAGCACTGCCTGACTGGCAGTCGCCTGTTTTAAAGGATTTTGTTCCGGATGAGTTGTACTGATTCCCTGGCAACACCCGTCAAGAAGACCCGTCACCAACTGCTTTACCTGATTTACGGCAACCAGGATGTTTACCGGCGCGAAGCCAAATTCAGCATCCTGACCGCCCTCTCCCAGGCCAGGACCGGCAAACGCCCGGCGATCAGGATCCTCACTGACCGGCCGCAGGACTATGAAGGCTGGCCGGTCGATACCGTACTGCTCGACGAACCGACACTGACTCGCTGGCAGGGCCACAACGGCTATCACCACCGACGCAAGGCCTGCGCCATCGCCGCCGGCCTGCAACTGGCCGAAAAGACCTTGTTCGTCGACACCGACACCCTGTTCACCAGCGACCCCAATCGCCTGTTCCCGCACATCACTGCGCAGCAGTCGGTGATGGATCGCTTCGAATACGACTGGAAAGATGTCTTCGAGCGCGACGACTACCTGAAGCTCGGTCGCGATCTCGGTGCCCATGGCATCACCCCGGAAAACGGCTTCAAGCTCTACAACAGCGGGCTGTGTGGCGTGACCGACAGCGACGGGGCATTGTTCGAGCAGTCGATCCGCTTGATCGACGAATGGACGGCAGACGGTTTCCAGATCCATACCATCGAACAAGTCGCGCTGTCGTTCGCCATGCGCAAACGGCCGGTGGTCGAGGCCCGCAAATACGTCTATCACTACTTCGCGGAAAAACGCTTTTTCCACGCGATGCAGGCGTTCTTCTTTGCCCAGCACGGCGAGCAGTTCAGTCAGCGGCTGGTGGATCTGTGCAAGGACGTGCCGCGGGTCAAACCGTTCCCGTCCGCGTGGCAGCGTCTGAAAATCAAATGGAAGCTGCGCAACCAGAGCGGCACCCTGCGCAAGGTCGGTCGCGATCTGCTGTACGGCAGCGCAGCACCGGATCATCCGTACTATACCGCCTGCCGCCATGAATGGTGGGAATGTGCCTCGCGGGAGATTCTTCGCTGGGACAAGAGCCGTCAGAAAAAGCTCCTGAACCAGAGCAACTGGCCGCAACAACTGCCCCGCCCTGAAAAGCCTGAAGACGAAAAAGTCATCATGAGCTACCTGAAAAAACGCGTGGCCACCGCTCGCTGACGCGAGCGGCATATGTCATGTCCCAAGCATCAGGCCGATGCGTTAAACTCCCGCCCATTGCTGTCTGGAGCTTCTTATGCGCGAAGAGTTGAACCAAGGCCTGATCGACTTCCTCAAGGCCTCCCCTACCCCGTTCCACGCCACCGCCAGCCTTGTTCAACGCCTGGAGGCCGCCGGTTATGTACGCCTCGACGAGCGTGAGACCTGGCACACCGAAGCCAATGGCCGTTACTACGTCACCCGTAACGACTCCTCGATCATCGCGATCAAGATGGGCCGCAACTCCCCGCTGCACGACGGCATCCGTCTGGTCGGCGCCCACACCGACAGCCCGTGCCTGCGGGTCAAGCCGCAACCTGAACTGCAACGTCAGGGTTTCTGGCAACTCGGTGTCGAAGTCTACGGCGGCGCGCTGCTGGCGCCGTGGTTCGACCGCGACCTGTCTCTGGCCGGTCGCGTCACCTTCCGTCGCGACGGCAAGGTCGAGAGCCAATTGATCGACTTCAAGGCCCCGATCGCGATCATTCCCAACCTGGCGATTCACCTCAACCGTGAAGCCAACCAGGGCTGGGCCATTAACGCCCAGACCGAACTGCCGCCGATTCTCGCCCAGTTCGCCGGTGACGAACGCGTGGACTTTCGCGCAGTGCTCACCGATCAACTGGCCCGCGAACACGGGTTGAATGCCGACGTAGTGCTCGATTACGAGCTGAGCTTCTACGACACCCAGAGCGCAGCGGTCATCGGCCTGCACGGTGATTTCATCGCTGGCGCCCGACTCGACAACTTGTTGTCCTGCTATGCCGGTCTGCAAGCCCTGCTGACCGCCGACACCGAAGAAACCTGCGTGCTGGTGTGCAACGATCACGAAGAAGTCGGCTCCTGCTCCGCCTGCGGCGCCGACGGCCCGATGCTGGAACAGACCCTGCGCCGTCTGCTGCCGGAAGGTGACGAGTTCGTTCGCACCATTCAGAAATCCCTGCTGGTCTCGGCCGACAACGCCCACGGCGTACACCCGAACTACGCCGAGAAACACGACGCCAACCACGGCCCGAAACTCAACGCCGGCCCGGTGATCAAGGTCAACAGCAACCAGCGCTACGCCACCAACAGCGAAACCGCCGGTTTCTTCCGTCACCTGTGCATGGCCGAAGAAGTGCCGGTACAAAGCTTCGTGGTGCGCAGCGACATGGGCTGCGGCTCGACCATCGGCCCGATCACCGCCAGTCATCTGGGCGTGCGCACCGTCGACATCGGCCTGCCGACCTTCGCCATGCACTCGATCCGCGAACTGTGCGGCAGCCATGACCTGGCCCATCTGGTGAAAGTGCTGAGCGCCTTCTACGCCAGTCGAGAACTGCCGTAACCAACGGGAGATCGCAGCCTCACGCTGCGATCTCCTGCCCTGCGAAACCGGCTCATTTCTGATACACATCACCACCGGTCGGCAAAAAGCGACCTAGACTTAAATCATCCTCTTCGACAAGGCTGTCGCCATGATCTCGATGTCTGCGTTCCACTCCATGCTCATTCCGATCCTGTCCGGAATGATTCTGCTGGCGATCGGCTTCAACTTCCGCGACAAGAACGCCGGAGTATTCGCCATGTGGATCGGCATGCTGATGATCCTGGCCACCGTGGTCTACAAGATCCTGGCCAAACTCAACGAATAAATCCGCGCCCGGCTCGCATTGATTCTGGCGGACTCGTACACTCGCCCGATCCGCCCCTTGCGAGGTTGACCGCCTAGTGTTCGCTCGTTTCTTTGCCCTGCCCTGCCTCTTCCTTGTCTGCCTGATGACGCTCCTGCCGTCGGCGCCTGCCCAGGCGGTGAGTCTGCCCGGCCTGCTCAATGGTTCGAACAAGGCGCAACCTGAAGCCCAGGAACCGCTTGGCCAATCCCTCGACGAAGTCATCAAGTCTCTGGAAAACGATCAGCAGCGCAGCCAATTGCTGAGCGACCTGAAAAAACTGCGCGACGCCACGAAAAAAGCCCAGGCCACCCCGGAAGAAGGCGTGCTGGGCCTGATCGGCGGCACCCTGGCCAATTTCGAAAAACAGTTCACCGGCAGCGACAGCCCGCTCAATCGCTGGTCCACCGAATTCGAACTGGCCAAGGATGAACTGTCCGCACTGATGATGCCGGCCAGTGAATGGCTGCCGATCATCTTCGGCTTCGCCGTGATCCTGATGGTCTGGAGCCTGCTGGCCGCCGCGCTGATCTGGCTCGGTCACCGGGTGCGCATGCGTTTCGGCCTGACCGAAGAACTGCCGCAACACCCCCGGGCCCTCGACATGCTGCGCTTCGCCCTGCGCAAGCTCGGGCCCTGGATGATCGCGCTGGTCATCACGGTTTACATGAGCTACGCACTGCCATCGTCCCTGGGCAAAAGCCTGGCGATGGTCCTGGCCTACGCACTGGTGGTCGGCACCTGTTTCTCGGCGATCTGCGTGATCGCCTTTTCCGTACTCGACGGCCCGCACCGCCACCGCGCGTTGTACATACTGCGCCATCAGGCGTTCCGCCCGCTGTGGCTGATCGGTAGCTTCGCCGCATTCGGCGAAGCACTGAACGATCCGCGCCTGGTGGCGGGTCTGGGTGTACACCTGGCTCACACCGCCGCCACCGTCACCAATGTGCTGGCGGCGCTCTCGACCGGCCTGTTCATCCTGCGCTTTCGCCGCCCCATCGCCCACCTGATCCGCAACCAGCCACTGTCCCGCCGCCTGACCCGCCGCGCCCTCAGCGACACCATCGAAATCCTCGGCACCTTCTGGTACGTGCCGGCGCTGGTGTTGGTGGGCATTTCCCTGTTCGCCACCTTCGTCTCCGCCGGCGACACCAGCACGGCCTTGCGCCAGTCGCTGATCTGCACCGTGCTGCTGGTGTTGTGCATGGTGATCAACGGCCTCGTCCGCCGCCACGCCCTCAAACCCCAACGCGGGCCGAAACGCCACGCGCTGTATTCCGAGCGCCTGAAAAGCTTCTTCTACACCCTCGCCCATTTACTGGTATGGCTGGCGTTCATCGAACTGGGCCTGAGGGTCTGGGGCATGTCGTTGATCGGCTTCACCGAAGGCGAAGGCCACGACATCAGCGTCAAACTGTTCAGCCTGATCGGCACACTGATCTTCGCCTGGCTGATCTGGATCCTCAGCGACACCGCCGTCCACCACGCCCTCACCCGCTCACGCAAAGGCCTGGCCAACGCCCGCGCGCAAACCATGATGCCGCTGATCCGCAACGTGCTGTTCGTGGCGATCTTCATCATCGCCCTGATCGTCGCGCTGGCGAACATGGGTATGAACGTCACGCCCCTGCTGGCCGGTGCCGGCGTGATCGGCCTGGCCATCGGCTTCGGCGCCCAGTCGCTGGTGGCCGACCTCATCACCGGCCTGTTCATCATCATCGAAGACTCCCTGGCCATCGACGACTACGTCGACGTCGGCGGGCACCTGGGCACCGTCGAAGGCCTGACCATCCGCACCGTACGCCTGCGGGACATCGACGGCATCGTCCACACCATCCCGTTCAGCGAAATCAAAAGCATCAAGAACTACTCCCGGGAATTCGGCTACGCGATCTTCCGCGTAGCGGTGCCGTTCAACATGAACATCGACGAAGCCATCAAACTGATGCGCGAAGTCGGCCAGAAAATGCGCACCGACCCGCTGCAGCGCCGCAACATCTGGTCGCCACTGGAGATTCAGGGGGTGGAAAGTTTTGAATCGGGTAATGCGATATTGCGCGCCCGGTTCAAGACCGCACCGATCAAACAGTGGGAAGTTTCACGGGCGTTCAACCTGTCGCTGAAACGGCATCTGGATGAAGCCGGCCTGGATCTGGCGACGCCGAGGATGAACGTCCAAGTGATCACCGCAGGCGGTGGTGGCCAAACTCAAGAATAGATCCGGCGAATCTGATCGACTTCCGGCCGCCATCGCTGGCAAGCTAACTCCCACCACTCACCACGATGAGCGTTAGCTCGAGTAAAGCTTTTGATCTTTTGGCCCCATCGGAAGGCTGAGTGGAGGGATTTATCCGGGGGTGGGAGCGCAGCGACCGTGCGGCGCAGCCGCATGCATCGAGAGGAGGTGCAGCGAAGCAAACCGTAGGCGATGCCCCCGGATGAATCCCGGAACGAAGGAACACCGAGCCTCAGCGAGGTGCCGAACGCAGGGGCCCAGCGTTTTGGTTACTTTGGGGCGTTTGCCAAAGTGACTCGCCGTAAGGGCGAAACCGTCAGCGGCAGCACCCGAAGCAACGGATATTCACCCAAAACAACCCAAAACCTGGTCGGCCCAGAGGCCGCCAAGGTCAAACCACATCAACCCCCACGTGAATCGCATCATGCCGCCAAAACTCCAGATCACAATCAATCAACCGCCCGGCCTGATCATAATTAACCCTAGCAATCCTCAACCCCGGACTCCCCACCGAAACCCGTAAAGCCGCCGCCGCATCCACCGACAACGACGTAGGCACAATCTCGAACCGCACCCGCCCATAGTGCAAATCGTAATGCCGCGCATAAAGCTCGGTAATCGACTGATTCAAATCAAACTCCAGAATCCCCGGGAAAAACTGCGGATTCAGATAATGCTCCACATACAACACCAGCCGCCCATCGATCCGCCGCGACCGGCAAATCTGAATCACGCTCGACAACGCCGGCAACTGTAACCACGCACAGACCGCCGCTGACGCCGGTTGCAGCCGCGCCGAAATCACCTCGGTCGACGGCACCCGCCCCTGCGCACTGACCATCGCGTGAAAGTGACTGCGCTGCATCAGGTTGTAAGCCAGACGCGGCGGCGACACGAACCAGCCCCGACGTTCCTCGCGATAAATCTGGCCTTGCGCCTCCAGTTGCAACAACGCTTCACGCACCGTAATCCGCGTCGTGCCGAACAACTCGCTGAGCTTGCGCTCCGCCGGCAGCTTGCTCCCCGCCGCGAGCAACCCATGGTCGAGTTGTTCCTGAAGGATCTGGCCAATGGCTGTCACCGCTTTTGTTGCCTCATCGCGCATCAACGTTACCTATCTGGACTAGACCAGCACTGTTTCGGGGCAAAAACCGCACAGCTATTTCGCCGTTTGGTCGTGTTGCAAGCCTAGGCAGTGCAGATGACCGAGAGATGACAAAACTACCGAACGGTCGCCCTGACAACTTGCAATACATCGGCCAAGTCCCTTGCCCACCGGGACTTTGCGGGTGGTCTACGCTTACCGGGCAGCCGTCGATACCGGCGGAATAAAACGCGGATCGGGTATCCGCCGACATCAAAGTGTCATCCAGCCCCCCTACATTGGCTCAGGTATTGCTGACCTAGACCAACACAAACCGCAATCGCAGCGTTGAACACGACCAAGGAGCTTCGGAATGAAACAGCTTTTCCTGGCAACACTGTTAGGCTCGACCATTGCCATGTGCACCGCCGCCATGGCGGCTGACGATCTGAAAACCCTCGAAGCCGCTGCGAAAGCGGAAGGCGCCGTCAACAGCGTCGGCATGCCCGATGACTGGGCCAACTGGAAAGGCACCTGGGAAGACCTGGCCAAGAAATACGGCCTGAAACACATCGATACCGATATGAGTTCGGCCCAGGAAATCGCCAAGTTCGCGGCTGAAAAAGATAACGCCACTGCCGACATCGGCGACGTCGGCGCGGCTTTCGGCCCGATCGCAGTCAAGCAAGGCGTGGTGCAACCGTACAAGCCGACCACCTGGGACCAAGTGCCGGACTGGGCCAAGGACAAGGACGGCAACTGGGCACTGGCCTACACCGGTACCATCGCCTTCATCGTCAACAAGAAACTGCTGCACGGCTCCGAAGTGCCGACCAAATGGGCTGACCTCAAGGGCGGCAAGTACAAGGTCTCCATCGGTGACGTGAGCACTGCCGCGCAAGCTGCCAACGGCGTACTCGCCGCTGCGCTGGCCAACGGCGGCGACGAGAAAAATCTCCAGCCTGCCCTGCTGCTGTTCGCAGACATCGCCAAGCAGGGTCGCCTGTCGATGGCCAACCCGACCATCGCCACCATGGAAAAAGGCGAGATCGAAGTCGGCGTGGTCTGGGATTTCAACGGCCTGAGCTACAAGGCCAAGATGGCCAACCCGGATGACTACGTGGTGCTGATCCCGTCCGACGGCTCGGTGATTTCCGGCTACACCACCATCATCAACAAATACGCGAAGAACCCGAACGCCGCCAAGCTGACCCGCGAATACATCTTCAGCGACGCCGGCCAGACCAACCTCGCCCGCGGCAACGCCCGCCCGATCCGCGCCGAGCACCTGACATTGCCGGAAGACGTGAAAGCCAAGCTGCTGCCGAACGAGCAGTACAAGAAGGTCACGCCGATCAAGGACGCCGATGCGTGGGAAAAAACCTCCAAGGCCCTGCCGCAGGAGTGGAACGAAAAAGTCATCGTAGAAATGAAGTAAAGCGGCTGATCACCCTTTTGTGATCTGTTGAAGATCCAAATGTGGGAGCGGGCTTGCTCGCGAAGGCGTCTTGTCAGTCGACATCAATGTTGAATGATCTACCGCTTTCGCGAGCAAGCCCGCTCCCACAAGGGATTGGGTTGATTTCGAGATATTTGAACTTCGCGGAGTTTTTGCCCCTATGAAGCAAACTGTCATCCTTGTCGTGCTCGACGGCCTCAACTACGAGGTCGCGTGTCACGCCATGGGGCATCTGCAGGCTTACGTTGGCGCAGGACGCGCCGCGCTCTACCAGTTGGAGTGCGAGCTGCCGGCCCTGTCCCGACCGCTTTACGAATGCATCCTCACGGGCGTACCGCCGATCGACAGCGGCATCGTCCACAACAACGTCTCGCGCCTGTCCAGTCAGCGCAGCATCTATCACTACGCCCGCGATGCCGGTCTGAAAACCGCTGCCGCGGCTTACCACTGGGTCAGCGAGCTGTACAACCGCTCGCCGTTCGTGGCCGCCAGAGATCGTCATACCGACGACCCGGCGCTACCGATCCAGCACGGCCACTTCTACTGGAACGATCACTATCCGGACTCGCACCTGTTCGCCGACGCCGAAAACCTGCGCCTGCGCCATGCTCCGGACTTTCTGCTGATCCATCCGATGAACATCGACGACGCCGGGCACAAGCACGGCCTCGACACCCCGCAATACCGCAACAGTGCCCGCAGCGCCGACATCATCCTCGCCGACTACCTGCAAGGCTGGCTCGACGCCGGCTGCCAGGTGCTGGTGACCGCCGACCATGGCATGAACAACGACCGCTCGCACAACGGCCTGCTGCCGGAAGAACGCCAGGTACCGCTGTTCGTGTTCGGTGATGCCTTCAGCCTGAACAGCGAAGCTTCACCGAAGCAGACCGACATCTGCGGCACGGTCTGCGAGCTGCTCGGCGTACCTCACGACAAACCTGTGTGCCGGGAGTTGCTCAAGTGAACTCAATGATTCGCGGCAAATGGCTGGCCGCCCTGTGCCTGGTGCCTTTCGCGCTGTTCTTTATCGTGTTCGAAATTGCCCCGCTGATCTGGGTGATGATCAACAGCCTGCAATCGGAAGAATTCGGCTGGGGGTTCGCCAACTTCAGCAAGATCTTCAATTCGAAGTTCTATCTGCAGGCGATCCAGTACAGCCTCGAAATCAGCTTCTGGTCGAGCGTATTCGGCATCATCATCGCGGTGCTGGGCGCCTACTCCCTGCGCCGGGTCGATTCGAAGCTGCGCAACTTCGTCAACGCCTTCGCCAACATGACCAGCAATTTCGCCGGCGTGCCTCTGGCCTTTGCGTTCATCATCCTGCTCGGCTTCAACGGCAGCATCACGATCATGCTGAAGCAGGCCGGAATCATTCAGGATTTCAACCTGTACTCGAAAACCGGGCTGATCATCCTTTACACCTACTTCCAGATTCCCCTCGGCGTGTTGCTGCTGTACCCGGCATTCGACGCCCTGCGTGAAGACTGGCGCGAATCCGCCGCACTGCTCGGCGCCGACAGCTGGCAGTTCTGGCGCCACATCGGCCTGCCGGTACTGACCCCGGCCCTGCTCGGCACCTTCGTGATCCTGCTGGCCAACGCCCTCGGCGCCTACGCCACGGTCTACGCGCTGACCACCGGCAACTTCAACGTATTGCCGATCCGGATTGCGGCGATGGTCTCCGGTGACATTTCCCTCGACCCGAACCTGGCCAGCGCCCTGGCCGTGGTGCTGGTGGCGCTGATGACCCTGGTGACTGTCGTGCATCAACTGCTGTTGAAGAGGAGCTACCATGTCTCGCGCTGAATCCGGCCCGGCCGGCGTCTACCACCGCGTCGTGGTCTATCTGTTGTTCGCCATCCTGCTGCTGCCGCTGGTGGGCACGCTGATCTACTCGATTGCCAGCAGTTGGTCGGCCACCATCCTGCCCAGCGGTTTCACCCTCAAGTGGTACATCCAGTTGTGGAGCGATCCGCGCTTTCTGCACGCCTTCGGCCAGTCGCTGCTGGTGTGCGTCGGGGCGCTGATCCTCTCGGTGGTGCTGATCCTGCCGCTGCTGTTCGTGGTGCATTACCACTTCCCGAAACTCGATGCGCTGATGAACATCCTGATCCTGCTGCCTTTCGCGGTGCCGCCGGTGGTGTCGTCGGTGGGGCTGTTACAGCTCTACGGTTCCGGGCCGTTCGCGATGGTCGGCACACCCTGGATCCTTATCGGTTGCTACTTCACCGTGGCGTTGCCGTTCATGTACCGGGCGATCACCAACAACCTGCAAGCGATCAACCTGCGCGACCTGATGGACGCCGCCCAACTGCTCGGCGCCAGTACCTTTCAGGCAGCATTCCTGGTGGTGTTGCCGAACTTGCGCAAGGGCCTGATGGTCGCGTTGCTGTTGTCGTTCTCGTTCCTGTTCGGTGAGTTCGTGTTCGCCAATATCCTGGTCGGCACCCGTTACGAAACCCTGCAGGTCTACCTCAACAACATGCGCAACAGCAGCGGTCACTTCACCAGTGCCTTGGTGATTTCCTACTTCTTTTTCGTGCTGGTCCTGACCTGGGTCGCCAACATCTTGAACAAGGACAAAAGCGAATGAGCTATGTCAGCGTCCAACACCTTCAGAAAAACTACGCCGGCACCACAGTGTTCAGCGACATCAACTGCGAAATCCGGAAAGGTGAATTCGTCACCCTGCTCGGCCCGTCCGGTTGCGGCAAATCCACCCTGTTGCGTTGCATCGCCGGCCTGACGCCGGTGGATGGCGGCAAGATACTGCTCGATGGCGTCGACATCGTGCCGCTCACCCCGCAAAAGCGCGGGATCGGCATGGTGTTCCAGAGCTATGCGCTGTTTCCCAACATGACCGTGGAGCAGAACGTCGCCTTTGGTCTGCGCATGCAGAAGGTCAACCCGGACGACAGCCACAAGCGCGTCGCCGAAGCATTGAAACTGGTTGAACTTAATGACTTCGCCAGTCGTTATCCGCATCAACTCTCCGGTGGTCAGTGCCAACGTGTCGCCCTCGCCCGCTCGCTGGTGACGCGTCCGCGCCTGTTGCTGCTGGATGAGCCGCTGTCGGCTCTTGATGCGCGGATTCGCAAACATCTGCGTGAACAGATCCGTCAGATCCAGCGTGAACTCGGCCTAACCACGATTTTCGTCACACACGATCAGGAAGAAGCACTGACCATGTCTGACCGGATTTTCCTGATGAACCAGGGAAAAATCGTACAAAGCGGCGATGCCGAAACCCTCTACACCGCACCGGTCGACGTGTTTGCCGCCGGCTTCATCGGCAACTACAACCTGCTCGATGCCGAGAGCGCCTCGAAGCTGTTGCAGCGGCCGGTCAACCATCGCATCGCGATTCGTCCGGAGGCCATCGAACTGAGCCTGAACGGCGAACTCGATGCACAGATTCGCAGCCACAGCCTGCTGGGCAACGTGATCCGCTACCGCGTCGAAGCCCGGGGCGTGGAACTGGTGGTGGATGTGCTCAACCGTTCGGCGGCGGATCTGCATCCCGACGGTCAGCGCCTGGCACTTTCCATCGATCCCACCGCCCTGTGTGAGGTAGCCTGATGACTTTGCTGACACCCAAGAGGGAACTGAACTGATGGCTCTGGCAATTTTTGATCTGGACGACACCCTGATCCACGGCGACTGCGCCACGCTCTGGAGCGAGCAGATGGGGCGCCTGGGCTGGGTCGATCCCGAGTCGTTCATGCGCAGGAACAACGAGCTGATGGACGCCTACAGCCATGGCAAGTTGCGCATGGAGGACTACATGGAGTTCAGCCTCGAACCGCTGATCGGCCGTACCCCGGAAGAAGTCGAGCATCTGGTCGGGCCGTGGGTGGAAGACTTCATCGAGCCGATCATCTTCAGCGACGCGACCAAGATCATCGCCGCGCACCGCAAGGCCGGCGACCGGATTCTGGTGATCTCGGCCTCGGGGACGCACCTGGTCAAGCCGATTGCCGATCGATTGGGCATCGATGAGATTCTGGGTATCGAACTGGAAGTGGCGCATGGCGTGTACAGCGGCCAGACCGTGGGCACCCTGACCTACCGCGAAGGCAAGATCACCCGCTTGCTGGAATGGCTGGATGCAGAAGAAGAAAACCTTGAAGGCGCAAGTTTCTATTCTGACTCACGCAATGATCTGCCACTGTTGCTGAAAGTGGATTATCCGCATGTGGTCAATCCGGATCCGGTATTGCGCGAGCAGGCCGAGAAATCCGGGTGGCCGATTCATCTCTGGAAGTAAGCGATTGCCTTGTGGGAGCTGGCCTGCTCCCACAAGCATCCATGATCAGCTCAGGCTGTCGTCGATCACCAGCACCAGCTTCCCGGCTACCGTGTTGCTCGCCAGCTCGGCAAATGCCGCCTCGGCATCCTTGATCGCAAAGGTCTTGGCCAGTTGAGGCTTCAGGCGCCCCTCGGAAAACAGTGGCCACACGTGCTGGCTCAGATCGCTGAACAGATCGGCCTTGAACTGATCGTCACGGCTGCGCAGGGTCGAGCCCAGCAGTTGCACGCGCTTGGCCAGCACCTGGGCCAGATCCAGTTTTGCCTCGCGGCCGCCCATCAGACCGATCAGTACCCAGCGTCCATCCTGAGCCATCAGCTTCAGGTTCAGCGCCGAATAATGGCCGCCGACCGGATCCAGAATCACATCGAACGGCCCGAAATCCCGCAGGCTTTCCAGATCATCAGTGCGCACCACGCCGCCCTGAGCACCCAGCGCTTCACAGTAAGCCAGGCGCTCGGCCGAACCGACGCTCACCCAGCATGGATTGCCAAACGCCTTGCACAGTTGAATGGCGGCAGAACCGATGCCGCTGGCGCCGGCATGCAGCAGAACTTTCTCACCCGGTTTGAGCGCAGCGAGTTGAAACACATTCAGCCAGACGGTCGCGTAAACCTCGGGCAACGCTGCGGCTTCGATCAGCGATACACCTTCCGGAACCGGCAACACATGCCGCCCGTCGACGACCACTTCTTCGGCCATCCCGCCCCCGGCCAGCAAGGCGCAGACCCGATCACCGACCTGCCACGACGAGCCGGCGCCGACCTCGCTGATCACCCCGGAACATTCAAGACCCAGTACTTGACTGGCACCCGGTGGCGGTGGATAAAGCCCCGCCTTCTGTAATAAATCCGCGCGATTGAGGCCCGCTGCCGCCACCCGGATGCGAACTTGTCCTACATCGCACGTAGGACTTGGTTCATCAACCCATGCCACTTGACCTTCAACGCCTTGCAATGCCTTCACAGTGCCTCCATAGTGAGTCTGGACTGAGCCCGAAGCTGTAGCGCCGGGCTTTTTGCATTATGCGACCGGCCCTGGGGTCTGAACGATCGCTGAACAGCAATGATCGTACAGAGCGCAGAGGTACCGGCGACTTCAAAGACGGCCTAATATGCGTTATCAATTGTCCCCGCGTCGAATCAGCATGAAGCATTTGCTCCCCAGCACCGCCCTCGCTCTTTTCATCGGTATCGGCCTCTTGCCGGTGTCGGGCAGTACATTCGCAGCCAACAGCTGGGACAAGTTGCAGCCTGATCGCGATGAAGTGATCGCCAGTCTGAACGTCGTCGAGTTGCTCAAGCGCCACCATTACAGCAAGCCGCCGCTCGACGATGCGCGCTCGGTGATCATCTACGACAGCTACATCAAGCTGCTCGACCCGTCGCGCAGCTATTTCATGGCCAGCGACATCGCCGAATTCGACAAGTGGAAGACCCAGTTCGACGACTTCCTCAAGAGCGGCGACCTCAACGCCGGTTTCACCATCTACAAGCGCTATCTGGACCGCGTGAAGGCGCGTCTGGACTTCGCCCTTGCCGAGCTGAACAAAGGCGTCGACAAGATGGACTTCACCACCCATGAAACCTTGCTGATCGATCGCAAGGACGCCCCGTGGCTCAAGTCCACCGCCGAACTCGATGACCTGTGGCGCAAACGCGTCAAGGACGAAGTGCTGCGACAGAAGATCGCCGGCAAAGAGCCGAAGCAGATCCAGGAAACCCTGACCAAGCGCTACAAGAACCAGTTGGCGCGTCTGGACCAGACCCGTGCCGAAGACATCTTCCAGGCGTACATCAACACCTTCGCCATGTCTTACGATCCGCACACCAACTACCTGTCGCCGGATAACGCGGAAAACTTCGACATCAACATGAGCCTGTCCCTCGAGGGCATCGGCGCCGTGTTGCAAAGCGACAACGATCAGGTGAAAGTCGTGCGTCTGGTGCCGGCAGGCCCGGCCGACAAGACCAAACAGGTTGCACCGGCGGACAAGATCATCGGCGTTGCCCAGGGCAACAAAGAGATGGTCGACGTAGTAGGCTGGCGCCTGGACGAAGTGGTCAAGCTGATCCGTGGTCCGAAAGGCACCGTGGTCCGTCTGGAAGTCATCCCGGCCAGCAATGCGCCGAACGACCAGACCAGCAAGATCGTGCCAATCACCCGTGAAGCGGTGAAGCTCGAAGACCAGGCCGTGAAGAAATCCATCCTGAGCCTCAAACAGGACGGCAAGGACTACAAGCTCGGCGTGATCGAGATTCCGGCCTTCTACCTGGACTTCAAGGCGTTCCGTGCCGGTGATCCGGATTACAAGAGCACCACTCGCGACGTCAAGAAGCTGCTGACCGAGTTGCAGAAAGAGAAAGTCGACGGCGTGGTCATCGACCTGCGCAACAACGGCGGCGGTTCCCTGCAGGAAGCCACCGAGCTGACCAGCCTGTTCATCGACAAGGGCCCTACCGTACTCGTGCGTAACGCCGATGGCCGGGTCGACGTGCTGGAAGACGAAAACCCGGGTGCGTTCTACAAAGGCCCGATGGCGCTGCTGGTCAACCGCCTGTCCGCCTCGGCTTCGGAAATCTTCGCCGGCGCCATGCAGGACTACCACCGCGCGCTGATCATCGGTGGCCAGACCTTCGGCAAAGGCACTGTGCAGACGATCCAGCCGCTGAACCATGGCGAACTGAAACTGACCCTGGCCAAGTTCTACCGGGTTTCCGGTCAGAGCACCCAGCATCAGGGCGTACTGCCGGACATCGACTACCCGTCGATCATCGACACCAAGGAAATCGGCGAGAGCGCCCTGCCGGAAGCCATGCCATGGGACACCATCCGCGCGGCGATCAAACCGGCGAGCGATCCGTTCAAGCCGTTCCTGGCCCAGCTGAAATCCGAGCATGACACCCGTTCTGCCAAGGACGCGGAGTTCGTGTTCATCCGCGACAAGCTGGCCCTGGCGCAGAAGCTGCTGGAAGAAAAAACCGTCAGCCTCAATGAAGCCGAACGCCGTGCCCAGCACGCCGACATCGACGCCAAGCAACTGGCGATGGAGAACATCCGTCGCAAGGCCAAAGGCGAAGAACCGCTCAAAGAGCTGAAGAAAGAAGACGAAGACGCTCTGGCAGCCGCCGAGCCGGACAAGGTCAAACCGGAAGACGACGCCTACTTGAGCGAGACCGGGCGCGTGCTGCTGGATTACTTGAAGCTGAGCAATCAGGTGGCCAAGAAGTAAGGTGATGGCAATTTAATGCTGACGATCCCCGGATCGTCATCAAACAGTCATCATTCTGTCGTGCAATAAAGGACTGGGAGCGGTTCTCTTCATCGAGAGCGCTCCCAGTCCTTTTTTATCGCCAGAGATTGCCATGACCACGACCGAACAGCTGAGTGCCTTGAGCTCGATCCTGACTCAAAGCGGTTTGCACAGCCTGTTCCAACCGATCATTTGCCTCTCCGAACGACGCATTCTTGGCTATGAAGCCTTGACTCGCGGTCCTTCCAACAGCCCGCTGCACTCCCCTATCGCCCTGTTCGCCGTGGCCCGTCAGGCCGGACGCTTGAGCGAACTGGAAATCGCCTGCCGCCATAGCGCCTGCCGCCGTTTCAACGAACAGCAATTGCCGGGCAAGCTGTTTCTCAACGTCTCTCCCGAATCCCTGCTCGAAGCCGCGCACCAGCCGGGGCGCACGCTGCGGCTGCTTCAGGATTTTGGTATTCCGCCGAGCCAAGTGGTGATCGAACTCACCGAACAGACGCCGATCGATGATTTCCAGTTGCTGCAAACTGCGCTGCATCACTATCGGGCGATGGGGTTTTCCATTGCGCTGGACGATCTCGGGGCGGGTTATTCAAGTCTGCGCCTTTGGTCGGAGCTGCGTCCCGACTACGTGAAAATCGACCGGCACTTTATCGACGGTATTCACCAGGACGCATTGAAGCGCGAGTTCGTCGGATCGATCCTGCAAATCGCCAAGGCCTCCCGGGCCCAGGTGATTGCCGAAGGCATCGAACTGCCGGAAGAGTTGGCGGTGCTGACCGAGATGGGTGTGGATCTGGTCCAGGGCTATCTGCTCGGGCGCCCTCAGGAACACCCACCACGCGATGCCCGGGCCTTGATGCCCAAACACGACAGCAGCGCCGTTGCGCTGAACGATGAAGGCAGCGACCTCAGCGCCCTGCTCAACGACCAACCGGCCGTGAATCGCGACACGCCGACCGCCACCGTACTTGAGGCCTTCCGCCGCCAGGCCAACCTGAACTCGCTGGCGGTACTCGACGAACTGGGTCAGCCGTGCGGCATCGTTCATCGTCACTCGTTGTCCGATGCGTTGCTCAAGCCGTTCGCCACCGACCTCTTCGCCCGCAAACCGATCAGCCGCTTGATGAACGACGACTTCCTCGCCGTGGAAATGAGCCAGTCGCTGCAACAGGTCAGCCGCCTGATCACCAGCCGCGCCCGGCAACGCATCGAAGAAGATTTCATCATCACCCTCAACGGCGGTTACCTGGGCCTGGGCCGGGTGATTGACGTGCTCAAACTGATTACCGAACTGAAAATCCAGCAGGCCCGTTATGCCAATCCGCTGACCTTGCTGCCGGGGAACGTGCCGATTCAGCAATGTTTGACTCGCCTTCTGCAACAGGGGCGGGAATCGGTGATCTGCTACGTCGACATCGACAGCTTCAAACCCTTTAACGATATCTATGGGTATGGGCGTGGGGATGAGGTGTTGCTGTGTCTGGCGCAATGCCTCAACGAGCGCGTCGACCCGTCCCGTGATTTCGTCGGGCATATCGGGGGAGATGATTTCCTGTTGGTGCTCGGTCCGGAGGATTGGCGCAAACGGCTCAATCAATTGCTTGATGATTTCCAGAGCCAATGCCGACGGTTTTATCGCCCCGAACACCTCGAGGCTGGGTGTTTTGTTGCGCCGAACCGCCAGGGTATTCGTCACGAGTTTCCGTTGTTGTCACTGTCCATCGGAGTCGTCCATTTGCATCCTGAAGCGTGTGCGCAATTGGATGCGAGTCAGTTGGCGGAGATGGCGTCGCAAGCGAAGCATCATGCGAAGAATGTTCCGGGGTACAGCGTGCATTTGATTGATAGCCTTGCCGCTCCCAACCTTCATTCTCCGCAACTAATCGGTCAACGCTGAGCCCCAGACTACATCCACCGTGGAATCAGGGCTGCACGCGAAGGGTAGGTTAACGCAACTAACTAGTTACCTTGACACCAATTCAGCAAAAAACTAACAACATCTATTGTTTATTTTCATAAAAACAGTCGTACTCACCATATGGATCTATCCTCACTCGCTGCGAGTTCAAGGTCTTCCCTCCAGACATCTCTCGCCAAACGGTAGACCTCCTTAAAAAAACAACGCGAACTGTCTAACGAATACCACTCACCTCTAGGCCAACTACACGTTTCGCACTCGTCTATTTCAAAAAGACTACTAAAATCATAGTTTGAATCACCTAACGCCGCTTCTAAGGCCTCAACCAAAACCAGCTTATGCCTATATGATAGGTATGGCAGGTTCAGACAGTACTTCCTGATGAGAATCTCTCTATCCTCAGGAACATTCGGATTATATACACCGAGCTCTAGGCCTCGAGTCTCCTCTCGATCATAAACATCAAAAACGCCAATAAACCAAGTAAATCTTGGTTCGAAGCGCTCATTCATATACGGATCTTTCAACATCATCTTTTCTCCGACGGGAAGCCAGTAAATGGCTCCTGCGTGTTCGTCCTATCAAACTTAACTTCAAACCAGTTCATATTTTCATTCAAAATCGGATTTTGCGGATCTGAACTCTTCGGCCTATACCCCCGCCCTGCCCCAGGCAATTCAAATCTAACTATAGGAATATCATTCTGATCCCTTCCCGTATGCATGATTAAGCCATTTTTATCCCTAGCCATCGCCTTGTTTAATGCACCCAAATGCATTCGCCAGTTATGAAACTGTGAGCTTGGATTTCCTCTGGGCGGTGTTGGAGTGACGCCAGTGTGAGGATCAGTACCATCGATGGCTCGCTGCTTAACCGCCCTATCAGGAATTTCAGAGCTATGTTTTTTGACGGTGTGCATACCATAACGGTCTTCATATTCAGTTACCCGTCGCTTGGCGTTTTCCTCGGCTACCTCATCAATCCTCGCCCGCCGCTCCTGTGCTGTCATCTTTGGCAGAGGGGGCGCCCCCTCTTCGACGACCACTCGACCGGCTTCGTATCGCATTGGACGGCGCGGGGTCGGCGGTGGGCAAGAACAGCTCAACCCCAACGGATCCACCCACCCCGTCGGATTCGGCACGTACTGATACTGATTCAGCCCCCCAGCCAGCTTCACCGGATCCGGCGTCAGGTACCGCCCAACGTCCGGGTCGTAATAACGATGCCGGTTGTAATGCAGCCCGCTTTCGTCATCGAAGTACTGCCCCTGAAAGCGCAGCGGCTGGTCCAGGTAGTCCTCGGTCGCGAGCTCCAGCGAGGTGACCTTGCCGTAGGCGCTGTATTTGGCTGACCAGACGATGTCGCCGCTGTAGTCGGTCAACTCCTGCGGGGTGCCGAGGTGGTCGAGCTGGTAGTAGAACGGGCAGGCGCGTTTCGGGCCTTTGCCGTCGAGCATCGCCAGCGGACGAAAGGTGCCGGGTTCGTAGATGAAGCTGCGGTGCTGTTCCTGGCTGCTTTCGGCGATCAGGTGCTCGCCTTGCCAGAAAAACTCGGTGGTCTGGCCGTCGACGGTCTTGCGGATGCGCCGGCCGAAGGCGTCGTATTGGTAGGTGGCGGTGGTGCCGTCAGGGCGGGTCAGGCCGATCAGGCGGTGCTGGCTGTCGTAGCGGTATGCAGTGACGAGTTGCTGCGCGCGGCCGCGGCGTTCGCGGATCAGGTTGCCGAAGGCGTCGTAGTCATAGTGGCGGTCGCCCTGCATCAGCAGGCGATTGCCTTTGATGCTGGTCGGGCCCGGCCGGTCCTGCATCAGCAGGTTGCCGGCCGGGTCGTGGGCGAAGTTTTCCGGCAGGTCGTCGCGGGTGTGACGTACGCGGATCAAGCGGTTGAGGGCGTCGTACTGGTAGCTGCGCTGGCCGTGGCGGGTGTCGGCGATGTGTTCGAGGTTGCCGTTGGCGCTGTAGGCAAAATCGCGGCGGTACAGCGCGCTGCGTTGATGGCCTACGGCGTGGGCGCTTAAGCGGCCCTGTTCGTCGTAGGAATATTCGCTGAGCAGCAGGCCTTGCTGGCGCTGCTGCTCGCGGCCGTTCTGGCAGGTGTGGCGGGTGAGCAAGGCGCCGTTGAGGTCGATCGCGGTCAGCGCGCCGCCCTTGGCGTAGTGGTAATCGAGCTTGCTGTTGTCCGGCAGACGCAGGCGAGTGAGCTGGCCGCAGGCGTCGTAGGTGTAACGCAAGGTGCCCCAGCCCTGATGCTCACGCACCAGGCGGTCCTGCAGGTCGTACTCGAAGGCCAGCGGGTGATCCTGGCCGTCATCCACGCCGACCAAACGGCCCAAACGATCATAGCGGTAGCTGACCTCGACCCCGTCCGGCAGGGTCTTGAGCAGCAGGCGTCCGGCGCTGTCGCGTTGATAGCCGGTGACCAGCGTCGAGCCGTCGTCGCCGAACTCGGTCTTTTCCAGCAGATGACCGTTGCGGTCGTAGGCGTAGGCGGTGCGCCGGCCATCGAAGCCGGTTTCCTGTCGGATCAGTCCGGTCGGCGTGTAGTCCAGCCGGTACTTTTCGCACGACTCGTTCTCGATTTCCGTGAGCAACAGCTGCGCATGGTCGTAGCGGTATTGAATCCGCGTGCCGTCGGGGTTGATCCGCCGGCTGACCAGGTGCAGGTCGTTGTCATATTCGTAACGGGTGATGCGCCCCAGTTCATCGCGTTCGGCGGTGACCTGGCCGTAGGCGCTGTAGGACCAGGCACGGGTGGCACCGGTCGGCGAGGTGGTCTGGATCAGCCGGCCGACGGCGTCCCACACATGGCGGGTGATCGCGCCATGTTCGTCCTGCGCAGTAATCCGCCGCCCCAACGCATCGTAGGAAAACTTCCGAACCCCGCCGTCCGGCAGACTTTCCTCGACCAGTTGCCCAAGGTCATTCCACACGAACACATGCCGACCCGAATCCGGATAACGGATCGACAGCAACCGCCCCTGCGGGTCGTAGTGGTAATGGGTGACATGGCCGTCGGGATCGACCGCTTCGGTGACGTCGCCCTGGGCGT